>NZ_JBSHGZ010000023.1:0-59447 GCF_053618075.1 Embleya sp. NPDC055664 | reverse complement strand
GGTGGATCCTCCGGATTCGTTTCGCGGTCCGCTGTTCAAGAGTTTCGAGCACACGCGCGCGACTCCCTACGGGGGTCCTTCCGGGCGGGCCACCACTCGCGCGGGAATGGCGGATCTCCTGGCCCTCAGGTACGCGCTGACCGGGCGTGAGGCGTTCACCGTGGTGGGACCCGGGGACTATGCCCTGCCGGTCCCCGGGCGGGACTTCGTCCTCGAGGACCTGGCCCCGACGGCCATCCCCGTCGAATGGGCGAAAAAGGGCTGGAAGGTGGCGGGGAAGCCCCTGTTCAGTCTGCTCTTTACCAGCCCCGGGTTCCCCCAGGGCGGACAGTGGGCCCAGATGTTCCTCCACGCCGCGGGACCGCGCCTGACGGCACTGGTCTCGGACGCTCCCGCCAGGAGAGCCCCGGCATTCGTTTTCCGTCCGGGCAGTCAGAGTCCGATCCCGGCAGATCCCCAGGACACCCCGAAGTCCTGAGGACGTCGACGTCAATTCCGTAACCGCTGGGAGGACGCATGGCGATCCCCGTACCCGCATTGCTGGAACTGTTCGACGCGGCGAGCACGTCGGGCAGGCTCGAACTGTCCGGCGCGACACTCGACATCCCGGAGGTCGCGGCCCTGTTCGACGGGTACCTGAACGGCGGCCTGACCCTGTCCACGCCGTTGTTCGACCGCGAGGGACTGGCGGCGGACGGAACGAGCGACATCCCCGAACTGGGCGCGAAACTGGCCACCCACGTGGTGTTCCTCGCCGACGAGCCCGGCGAGTTCGTGATCGGCTGCCGGGTGGAAGTGGCCACCGACGCGTGGACCGTCAAGGCACCGTATCTGGAAACCGACCTGACCCTGCTCGCGACCCTGGGGTTCGACCGGTTGTGGATCACCTTCGCGGCGGTCCCCGACACCCCCGGCGGCCGAGTACGCCCGGACGTGTACCCGGCCGTCTCCTTCTCCCTCGGCGCCACCGACGGGCGCCGAACCATGCGGTTGGTCGGCGCCGAGTCCCCCGTGGTCGGGCTCTCCGAGCATTTTCCGAACGGGATTTCGTTCGAGCGGCTGACCGATCTGGCGGCGCTTCCCTTTCTGGACGCCTCCTTGCTGGACCGGGTGCACGTGCCGGCGGAGATCAGCGGAGGCCTGGGGGCCCTGTCTCTGATGTCTGCAAGCGTGACCTTCGATCGGTACCGGGGCCGACTGGAGGAGGTGGTCGTTACCCTGAGACTGGCCGGAGAGGCCGATTGGGCCGTCATTCCGGGAGCGCTGCGGCTGGACCGGATAGACCCCCTGCGGATACGCGCGGCTCGTGACCGGTCGGGAACCTGGAGAGTGGACTTCACGCTGGGCGCGCGCTGCACGGTAGCCGGTGCCTACGCACTCCACGGCGAAGTGGCGCTGCCCGCCGGCCGGCTTGCCGCCTCCTTGTGGCACCCCGGCGGCGGCAACGACCTGATCGACGCCGAGGCCCTGGCCGGCACCGGGATCGACCCCGGCACCGTCCGGTTGAACTACATCCACATCTCGGCAGACGTGACCTCCAAGGCCTACACCCTGGCCCTCGCGCTGGACACGGCGTGGCGCATCGCCGACGGCGTCGAACTCACCGCCCTGGAACTGCGTACCGCCGTCACCGGGGTCGCGCCCGCGACCGACGTGGCCCTGGCGGGCACCTTGGACGTGGGCGGCAGCCGGATCGTGCTGGAGGGACGGCGCAGGCCCGACAAGGTGTGGGAGGTGACAGGCTCCGCGTTCCGAGTGGAATTCGCCGGGTTCGCCGCCTGGTTCGACGAGACGTTCGGGGTGCCCTTGCCGCAGGCCGTGTCGGGCCTGGTGTTGGACCGCCTCCAGGTGTCACTGGACTCCGGCCTGGCAGGTGAGGTCGTGTGCGCGGGTTCCTTCCCGCTGGGCGACGGGCCCGACGGCGCGATGTTCACGCTGACCGCCTCGGTCGGGGCCAAGCCGCCCTCGGGTCCGCGTGAGGTGCGGTTCGCGGCGGATCTGAGTGTCGAGGTGGACATCGACGGCGAGATGGCCGTGTTGGACTTCGCGGTCGAGTTCGGCACGGGTGGCGCCGGTTCCCGGTTCACCGCCTCGTGGCAGGCAGCGGTCGGCACCGCACCCGTGTCGATCTTCGCGTTGCTGGCGGCGCTGGGCGTGGAGGAGATGGACGAACTGCGGCGGCTGCTGCCGCCGGCGCTGACACCCAGTCTGCGGTCGGTGGCCATCACCTACGACGGAGCCGCCGGATCCACGATGATCGCCGCCGAGTTCGGCCAGGGCACCGTGGTGTTCGCGTCCGTCCCCGAAGTTCCCGGTCAGGTGCCGCCGGGCTCCCGGGTGTCGTTGGTGCAGGTGGGCGTGAACGTCCGGGCCGGGCTGTCGGATCTGCCGCTGTTGGCCGACGTGATTCCCGCCGGCGCGGATCTGCGGCTGTCGGGAGTGCGGGCGGTGTACGCCTCGCGACAGGCGTCGCCCGCTGTGGTGAATCGCGCGAACGCTTTGTTGGCCGAGGCAGGTTCGACCCTGCCGCCGTTCCCGCACATACCCGGTTCCCAGGGACAGATCGAAGGGGGCTTGCGTCGGGGCGCGGTCATGGTGGTGGATTACCAGTTACCCGCAAGCGCGCCCGCGTCGCTGACACTGGGCCTGCCGCCGACTCCGACTCCCGGCGGAACCGGAGTTCGGCATTCGTCACATGGCTGGGAGAGCACGGGCGACCGGCCCGGCATGCGGGCGCCGACCGACCCCACGCCGCCAGAGGCCACGGACGGCGGCGGGACCGCGCAGGCCGTTCCCGACGGCGCGGTCTTGGAGGGTGTGGTGTGGCCCGCCGGCAGCGCGGCGCCCGGCTCCCTCGCCCGAGTGCTCCTTCCGAACGAAGGCGTGTTCGCTGCCGCCCCGGGTACGAGTGCGCCCGGTGTGTGGTTGGACGTGGGTCGCTCCTTCGGTCCGTTGCACGTGGCCAGGATCGGCCTGGCATACGACAAGGGCACCGTCTGGCTGATGGTCGACGCGTCCCTGTCCGCCGCGGGGTTGACGATCGGCGTGGCGGGCCTGGGCCTGGGCATCGACCTGAACGGCGATGACTCGTTCCCGGTACGGACCCGCCTGGACGGTTTGGGCGTGGGTTTCGAACGCCCGCCGTTGCACGTCGCGGGCGCCCTGGTCAGCCGCCCGAACCCGCCCGAGTGGCCGGTGCTGGTCCAGGGCTCGTTGACGGTGGAGCTGGCTCCGAAGTTCAGCGTGTTGGCGATCGGCGCCTACCAGAAGTCCCGCACCGGCGCGGTGTCGTTGTTCGTGTTCGGGCGGGCTTCGGTCCCGTTCGGGGGGCCGCCGCCGTTCCACGTGACCGGTTTCGCCCTCGGCTTCGGCTACCAGTCGAGCGTGCGCATACCGGAGCAGCACGAGATCGGGTCCTTCCCGCTGGTGGCGGGCCTGGACGACGAGGACTTCCCCGCGGACTCGCTGCAGGTCCTGGCGCTGTTGACCGGCGGCGAGAACCCATGGGTGAAACCTGCCCAGGGTCAGATCTGGCTGGCCGGGGGTCTGAACTTCACCTCGTTCGAGTTCGTCCGCACCCGCGTGCTCCTGCTCCTGGAGGCCGGGAGCGACCTCACGTTGGCGTTGATCGGGCGGGCGAACGCGAGTTTCCCCCACACGGGTACCGCATATGCCCGCATCGGTGTGGACATGCGGGTGGTGTACCAGTCCAAGCGGGGTGAACTCGCGGTCACCGCGCAGCTCGTCGACTCCTACGTGATCGACCCGGCGTGTGTGCTCACCGGCGGGTTCGCGTTCTACCTGTGGTCCGGCCGCAGCCCGTACGCGGGGGATTTCGTGGTTACCGTCGGCGGCTACCATCCCGCCTACAAGGTGCCGTCGCATTTCCCGGTGGTGCCGCGGTTGGGGTTCTCCTGGTCGCTGGGCTCGGTCAGCATCACCGGCGGGTCCTACTTCGCGCTCACCCCGAACGCGGTGATGGCCGGCGGGATGCTGGACGTGCGGTACCGGTCGGGGAACGTGGAGGCGTGGTTGACGGCGAAGGCCGACATCCTCGTCCAGTGGGCCCCGTTGAGTTTCCGCGCGGGGATCTCGGTCAGCGTGGGCGTCAAGGTCAAACTGCTGTTCACCCTGCGCGGCGAGTTGGGCGCGTCGCTCGATTTGTGGGGGCCGCCGACCGGTGGCACGGTCCGCGCGAAGTTCGTGTTCATCACCGTCACCGTGCGCTTCGGCGCACAACTCGCCAGCCCGCCCCCGCTGACCTGGGCCCAGTTCGCCGCGCAACTCCTGCCGGGGCAGGTGCCGTTGACGGTGACGGCGTTGACCGGTCTGACCGCCGATGCCGACGCGGACCCGGAACTGCGGGCGGCGCGGGTGGAGGCGGGGGAGGAGCCGTGGCTGGTGGATCCCGCCGCGTTCTCCTTCGCGGTCGCGACCGTCGTGCCCACCAGGCGCGTCCGTTTCGACACCCGCCCGGACGTGGGCGACAAGGGCGTCGACATCCGCCCGATGGGCAAGACCGGCCTGGACGGCCTCCTGCACGTCAGCGTCGCCTACAAGCCCACCGACGCCGGCAGGCAAGAGGCATGGCGCGCGGTCCCGGGCCTGGATCGGTGGATCGTCGAACCCGAGTACGGCCGGGTGCCGTTCTCGATGTGGGGCGACCCCGCCATCAAGACCCAGGACGCGCTCAAGCCCGGCCACGAGGCCATGCTCACCCACCTCACCGGCCTGCGCGTGAGCGTGCCCCCGCACCGGGTCAACGGGCAGGACCTGGGGCCGATCACCGACGGGGACCTCGCCTGGGAGACGCTCGACCCGGACGCCCCGAACCCCCTCAACCCGGCCGACCCGCCGACCGGCCCCCCGGTCCGCGTCCCGGCGCCGGCTGGCACCGGTGTCGCCGTGGTCGCCGACCACCTCGCCACCCTGTCCTCGGCGACGGCCCGCACCCGCCTGCACGGCGCACTCGGGGCCCTGTTGGGGCACGACGATCTGCCCAACGGCACTCTCGGCACGTACGCCGACCAAGCCGCGACCGTGGGCCTGGACGCCGACCCGCTCCTGCTCACCCACGACACCGCCCCGCCCCCGCCCGCGTCGGCCCTGCTGATCCTCGACGACACCACCACCGCCGCCCTGGCCCTGGACCCCGACTCCGGGACGGTCCTGGGACGCGTCGCCGGCCTCGAACGCGGCCCCTACCTCGCCACCGCCACGGCGGACGGCGCCCGCCTGTACGTCGTCGGCGACCCGGCCACCCGGATCGACATCCTCGACACCGCCACGATGCGCCCGGAGCCCCCGCTCCCCCTCGGCCTCGGCGCCCGGCCCCGGGCGCTGGCCCTCAACCGCGCCGGGACACGTCTGGTCGCCGCAGCCCCGGCGGCACAGTCCACCGCCGCCGTGTCCCTCGACCTCACCGGCGCCCGTGAACCGGTCGCCACCAACGCGTACGACTCCGGCGCGCAGCGGATCGACGCGCTGGCGCTGGACGCCGAGTCCGGGCACCTGTACGCCGTCGAGACGAACACCAGCAAGACCGCCGCGTTCGACACCGAAACCGGCATCTACATCGGGCACGTCCCGGAACCCTCGGCGCCCTTGCGGGTGTCGGCGGTCCCCGGCCAGGACGTGCTGTTCGTGTACGGCTCCGAACAGGGCGGCAACGGGATCGTCCAGGTCCGCCCGCGCCCGCCCGGCTCGAAGTACTACGAGCCCTACCGGTTCCCGAAGAAGGCAACCGCGAAGGCCATGCTCGTCGACACCAACAACCAGGCCGTGCTGGCCCGCGCGTTCACCGACAACACCGGGCACCTGGCGACGTTCGCCGTCCACAACGGCGCCCCCGGCAGCACCCGCCTGGTCTCCGACGTCCCACTGGACACGGCGCCCGTGGCCCTGGTCCTGGACCCGCGCAACCGCCGCTGGGTCCTGCACGCCGCGGCCGTGTCCGTCGTGGACGGCGCCACCGCGCGCGGCACGCTCACCCTCGACGCGGCCCCGCTGGCGATCGCCTTCTCCGCCGACGCCGCACGGGCGTACCTCGTGTGTGCCGACACGACCATCGCCGTCGTCGAGATCGGCGACACGGGCCCACACCTCCTGGACCGGTGGGACCTGCCCGCGGGCACGGTCGCCTCCGCCGCCCTGTTCACCCTGTTCACGGCCGGCGCGTCCACCCGGACCGCGTTCACGCCGTCCGCCCCGGAAGGGACCGCCCGATGACGGACCAGCTCGACGACCGCGCACCGCTCGCGGATCCCGGTTTCGTCCTGCGGTTCCAGGACAACCGCGAACCCGCCGTACCCGCGGGCAAGTTCCGCATCAGCGCCACCCAGACCGTCACCGACCTGGACACCGGCACCTACCTGGACCCCGTCCACGAGGACTTCGAGGTCCGCGCCCCACAGTTCGCCCTCGACCCGGATCTGGTCCACGCGGTCAACCCCGCGCCGCACGCCGCCGCGGACTTCACCACCACCCTGGCCCACGTCACCCTCACCGACCCGCTCCTACCCTGGAAACGCCACCTCGCCGAAACCGATCGCGCCGAGCCCACCGCGCCGTGGTTGGCCCTGCTGCTGTTCGCCCAAGGCGAGCTTCCCGACGACCCCGGAGCCGACGCGGCGACCACGACCATGACCGCCCGGCAACTCCTCACCGACGCCCCCGGCATCCGCCGGCCCGGTATCGGCGAGCAGCAGATCGAAGGCGACCCCGAGGCGCCCTGCGCCACGATCGACATCCCCGGCGACATCTTCCAGATCGTCGTCCCGCGCACCGACGAACTGCGCCACCTCCTGCACGTGCGCGACGTCCGACCCGACCCGGGCCTGCGCGCCGAGCAACTCGCGGAGGGCGAGTTCGCGGTCGTGGTCGCGTCCCGCCTGCCCGACCGCACCACCGAGACCCGATACAGCGCCCACCTGGTCTCCCTCGAGGGCTGCCGCTCGATCCTGGCCGACGCCGACGACGGCACCCTCACCCCGCAGGTGCGCATCCGCCTCGCCGCACTCCACAGCTGGGCGTTCACCAGCATCCCCGCCCCCGGCGGCGGCTTCCCAGGACGCGTCCGCAACTTCCTCCGCGACGCCAACGACAACAAACGCGACCTCCTCCTGCGCCTGCCCCAAGCCCCGCTCACACCCCCGCCCGGTGTCGACCCCGCCGCGCACACTGCGGCCCACGCCCGCCTGGCCTCCGGGCACCTTCCGCTGCCCTACCGGGTGGAGACCGGCGAGGACACCTACGCCTGGTATCGGGGCCCGTTCACCGCCGAACCTGCCCAACCCCTGCCCCCCACCCCCGACGAGGGCTGGACCAGCGCCGCCCAACTCCTGGCCTACGAACAGGCCTGGGGCCTCTTCGACACCAGCCGCGCAGCCGCCTGGACGCTCGGCCGCGCCCTGGCGCTGGCCGACGCGGACTTCTCCGCCATGCTCACCGCCTGGCACGCCAAGGCCCGCGCCCGCGCCGCCGCCATGGCCCAACGCCTCGCAGCCCCCGGCCTGGACGCCGCCCGGCCCCCCACACCCGCCGACACCGCAGCCGAAACCCAAGCGGCCACCGGCACCGAAGCGACCCCCCAAACCCAAGCCGAAGCAGCCGCCGACACCGGCACCGACTCCGGCACCGAGGCCAAGACCGAGGTCGAGGCCGGGGTCGAACTGGCCGCGTTCGCGGCCCGGCAGGCCCGCGCGCTCGGCCACCGTCCCTTCGGCACACTGCTGGAGGCCCTCGTCGCGGACGGCTCCGCCGCCCGGGTACTTCGCGCGGCCACCCACCCCGCCGGTGCCCGCAACGCCCCACCCCCCACGCCAAGGCGCCGAGGCCCGGTCGCGGGCCGGCGCGGGCAGGGACGGGCCGCCCGCGCGGCGAACCTACTCTCGGACCCGCCCGCAGCGTTGCGCACCGCGCTCGCCGACCTCCTGGCCCTCGAGGGCGCCCCGATCGTCGCCTGGCTCGACCGCCTACGGCTGCTGCACGACGTGCCGTTCGCCGACCTGGTCCCCGACGAACGCATGCTGCCCGCCGAATCACTGCGCCTGTTCCACGTCGACGCCGGATGGCCCACCGCCCTGGCAGCGGGGGCGGCGGGCATCGCCATCACCGGCGACAACGACACCGACATCACCCACATGGCCGCCCCTTGGGCCCACGGCGGCAACACCGACCCCCCGCGCGCCGGCGTCCTGATCCGCTCCGCCCTCGTCCACGAATGCCCCGGACTCCTCGTGCGGCCCTACCGCGGCCACGAACCGACCCGCACGCCGATCCGGGTACTGCGCCAGGACACGCTCGCCCCCGACGTCCTGCTCGTTCTGTTCGCCGACGTCCCCGACGAGATCGAACTCGCCGAACCCCCCGAGGGCCTGTCCTTCGGCATCGACACCGCCCCCGGCGGCATCCCGGTCATCAGCCTGCGACGCCTGGACACCCCCGTCGCCCAACAAATCCCCGGCCAGGCGTTCCCCACCCCCACCGGACCCACCGGACTCGACGCGTACCTACGGCCCGACCCCTCCGGCAGCCCGACAATCCTGGACCTGCGCCCCACGGACCCGGCGGGCCTTCTGCGCGCCCTCGGCGCCCGGCTGACCGCTCTGGGGCAGCCCTCGGCCGCCGCCTTCGGGCCGGCGGGCCTGGCCGTGCAACTCGTCAACACCCCACGCCGCCAACTCATCACCCGCACGGCCCCCGCCGCGCGGCCCACCTCGACGACGGGCAGGGACACGCCGTGACCGATCCCCGAACCCCCGCCGACACCCCAGCCGTCGCAGCGGCGGAGCTGCCGCTGGTGGTGCCCATGCGGGTGGATGCGCTGACGGTGAACGAACGGGTGCGCCAAGCGGAGGTGTTCCAGCGCTGGCAGGCGAACTACGCGCTGACCCGACTGCACCTGTCCCCGGAGCCCCCGCCGTTCTCGAACACCGACCTGGGCTTCAACGCCGACCCCGCTCGCGAGGGCGTCTACCTGCACTGGCAACTCCCCGACGCCCTCACCGCCGGAATCGACGAGACACCCGACCCCGACCCCGAGCACACCGGCGAAGCGGACGAGGCAGAGGCCGGGACGAAGTTCCCCACGGTGCCCAACCGGTGGCTGGTCGTTCGCCAGGCCGTCGCCACCGCGTCCGGAGCGCGCACGGAGAGCGGCTGGATCGTCGAGAGCGACCACCTCGACCCCGAACACGGCGCCAGCCCCTACCTCCACCCCCGCGACGGCAGCCTCACCCGCATCGGCCGCCGCATCGACCTCGCAACCGGCGCCTGGACCGAACCGGGAACCCCCGCCGGCGGCATGTTCCTCACCGCGGTCGGCCCCGGCCTGGCGACGTTCGCCGCGTACCAGCCCTACAACACCGACGTGTTCTCCATCCACGACCGCCTCACCGACCTCGACCCCACCCTCGAATGGCGCCTGAACTACCTCGTCGCCGGCTGGTACAGCGACCCCACCAGCGACCCCCTCACCGGAGACCTCCAAGCCCGGATGGCCGCCCTGAACTGGTCGGCGACCGGCACCGCGCCCACCTCCGCCCGCACCCTGTGCCACGGTACCGCCGTGGACGTGCGCTGGCAGCGCGTCGGCGGCGCGATGCCGGCCTCCGACCGCCCCGACTACGTCACCGTCGCCCTCGGCAACACCACCGCACACGCCACCGGCGCCCTACGCGAACACGCCGCCCACCGGGCCGGGGAGCCACCGGAGGTCGCCGCCCTGCTCACCGCGCTGCACGCCGGGGTGCTCGACCTCCTCGACGAGGCCGACGGCGAGTTCACCACCGAACGAGCCCTGCACGCCTCCTGGTTCACCCCCACCCCCGCCGGCCACACCTGGGTCCTGGAAGAAGCCGCCCCCCAAGACGACGGCGCCCCCGCACCCCGCACCACGCCCCGCCCCCGGGCGACCCGCGCCGCTTACGCCGCGGCCCTGGCCCGGCTCAACACCGCCCAGGTCACCCACGACAGCGCGATGCGCGACCTCGCCGCCGCCCAACGCCGGTTGTACGACCTGTGGTGGGCCGCGAACCTCCCCAAGGTCCCCGACGCACCCGGAGAACCCGACGGCGCCTACCGCGAAGACCTCAACGAACTGGTCCGCGAAGCCACCCAGGAAGTTGTCACCCGCCGCGACGCGGTCACCAGGACACGCGCCGACGTTCCGTGGGGCGACACCCCCGACACCCTCGACGCCGCCATCCGCGCCTACCAGACCAAACACAGCCTGCCCCGGGACGAGGTCGTCCTCAAACGTGCCGTCCTCCCCGACTTCCAACTCCCCAACGACCCCGTCGTCGTCATCCGCGGCACCAAGGACAAACCCACACCCCCAACCCCCCACGACGACACCGACCCCTACACCGTGCCCCCCGGCACCTGGGACGAAGACGAGGAGGACGAGAACCCGCCGCTCGTCTGCCGCTGGCCCGACCGCCTGATCACCGGCGTCACCGTCGCCGGCCGACCGGTGTCCGCGACGCAGACGCAGACACCGAAACCGCGCAACCTCCCCGCCCCGGAAGGGCTTTCCGGCGTACTGGCCGCCCTGCTGCGCGAGCTCTTCCACCTGGCCTCCTCCAACGCCCCCACCCTCGCGGCCGTCACCGGCCACACGGGTCAGGTCCAGGCTCTCGCCGACGCCATGCGCGACCCGCACGCAAACGCGATCGGCACCCCCGGCGCGTACACCGCGCCCTGGCGCCAACCGTGGTCGCCGCTGTTCTTCGAGTGGAAGGTCGACTACTTCCCCATCGAATGGCACGGCGACCCCGACGGCACCGAACCCGACCGGGCGAACTGGGACTTCGACGGCGACCGCTACCACTGGCGCGGCACCGGCGCCAACCCCATCCCGCTCACCCTGCGCGGCCGACAATTCCTCACCCCCACCCCCGGCCGCACCGACGCCGCCGCGCTGCGCCAGTACGCCCGCACCCACCCCGGCCCCGCCGCGGGCGCCCTTCGCGCGCTCGCCCGCCAGGCCGACGAAGGGGACCTGTTCTCCCAGCAGATGGTCGGCTTCACCGAACAACTCTCCGCCCGCGGCCACACCCCCGCCGTGATCAACCCCCACCACCTGCTCGACCCGGACCTGCGCACCGCGCTCGCCGAAGCCGCCGGCCGCGTCCTGCCCCCCAACCCCGGCCACCGCCCCCACCCCTTCCTGGCCGAAGGCTGGAGCCCCTCGCTGTACCAGCCCCTGCGCGCGGGACAGTTCGCGTTCGAGCGCCTCGCCGTCATCGACCGCTTCGGCCACGCCCTCCCCGCGATCTACCCCGACCCCCGCGCCCTGGACTTCGACGACGACGAACCCGGCGACGTCATCGCCCCCGGCACCCCCGCCCGCCGCTTCGCCCCCGAACTCCCCGAGGAACTCACCCCCACCCCCGAAGACCCCGACCGCCCCGAGGACGGCCTGCGCACCATCCACCCCCCGACCTGGTACCGCTTCGCGCAACTCACCCCGCGCCTGCTCCAACCCGCCCGCGCCCGCTTCACCCTCCTCGACGCCCTCGACGACCACACCCCCCTCACCCGCACCCCCACCCCCGAGGCCACCGCCGTCGGGGCCTGGCTCGTCCCCGCCCACCTCGACCAAGCCCTGCACTGCTACGCACCCGACGGCGCCCCTCTGGGCGAACTCCGCACGACCCTGCCCCCGGACGGCACCGCGCGGGTGACCTGGCACGCGCTGCCCTACTCCCGATATCCCGACCGGGAAGACCTGCGCGACGAGTTCCCGCACCTGTACGACTTCCTCACCGAACTGACCGCCCCCGCACGAGGGCCCGCCGCGATGCGCGCACTGCTCACGGTCGTCGACCGAACCCTGTCGATGACCGCGCCCACCGGCGGCACCCCACCACCGGCCACCCCCAGCGTCCTCCTCGGACGCCCCATCGCCCTGATCCGCGTCAGGCTGCAACTCGACCTCGACGGGCCACCCCCGGCCGACCCCTCCTGGGAGAACCTGCGCGAGGCCGAACCGCCGCCCTACCCCCACTACCGCTGGCCGATCCGCCTGGGGGAGCGCAACGAACTCGCCGACGGCCTCGTCGGCTACTTCCGCGGCGCACGCGGCACCACCGACTACACGCTGCTCCACACCGTCCTCGACCAAGACGAACTCCCTGACGAGGGCCGCGCCTACTTCGCACCGATCGACACCGGTGCGGCGCTGACCCTGCCCGCCAGGCCACCCGGCTCCGACCCGGACGATCGCGAAGCGGCGTTCCTCACTCTCCTCGCCGACCCCCGCGGCACCGTCCACGCCACCACCGACATCCTGCCCACCGCCGAGATCAAACTCCCCACCCGACTCGTCGAACCACCCCTCGCCGCCCTCCCCGTCTCCTTCCGCCTCGGCCCCCTCCCCACCAACAGCCCCGCACCCGAAGAAGCCCACTCCGACGAGGTCCGCGCGCTCACCGTGCCCCGCCCCTCCGACCGCCACGGCACCTGGACCTGGGCCCAACGCGACGGCGACACCTGGACCACCACCCCCACCGACGCCGCCGACGACCGGGCCCACCACCCCCGCCCCACCCCGACCCTGCGCACCGGACGCCTGCAGCTCCGTCCCGACCCCGCCGACGAGACCGAGGGAACCCGCCGATGACCACCGCTGTGCGCACCGCCCAGGACTGCAAGCTGAGCTACGCCCTGACGACGACCCCCAATCCGCTGACCGCCAGCCCGCCGAACATCGTCCCCGGCACCGAGGACGAACACGCCTTCGCCGACCTCGACATCGTCGTCTCCAACAGCGGCAACACCCCGGTGCGGTGCTCCAGGATCGCCGTCGTGCTGCCCGTCGGCTCCCGCGCGCGTGACATCGCCGTCACCGGCGAGGGGATCGACGCCTACGTCAGCCCCGAGACGGAATGGACCGTCGTCGACATCCAATCCGACGTCCTCCTCGCGATCCCCACCGCCGAGACCGCGGTATTCGCCCCGACAGGCGACGCCGCCGCCGAGCCGTCGGTGGCGCGCTTCGAGGTGATCCCGCGCTCCGGCCGCGACATCAGCGTCGACGGCCTCTACATCCACCTCGCCGGCATCAAGGTCAGCACCAAGAGCGGCATCGCCCGGATCGACATCGAGGAATGGGCCACCGACACCGAAGGCCCCCTTCCCGAAGTCCCCAACACCATGAAGCTCGACGTCGCCAAGTTCCCCTTCCGCAGTGGATCCGACCCCCACCCCGGCGTCGGCCGCGCCCTGGTCGCCCTCGAGGGAACCGGCCAAGCCCCGGCCACGAACATCGCCGCCGGCGCCCCCGTCGTCCTGGAATGGCACCACCAACGCCTCGACAACCACGAGCTCTACGCCGACGGCAAACGCGTCGGGTCCTCCCCAGCCGAACTGGAAGAGATCGCCGGCGGCTCCCGCTGGGCAGTCACGGCGGGCCTCCGACGCGACACCGCCTTCGCCCTCAAGACCAGCACCCCCACCCCGACGTCGGGCCACGTCGTCCGCTGGGACCACGTCACCGTCTGCGTCGGCAACCCCACCCTCGACGCCCTCACCGTCGCCGACACCCTCGACGCCAAAGGCCCGACGAAAGCCCACACGACACTCGCCGTCGGCGGCGAGCCGGTCCCGGGGTCGGCCCTGTCGGTGAACGGGGCGGCCACCGCGACCACCCTGACCGCCACCACGGAGGTCACGGCCCCCACGGTCACCGGCAAGACAGCAGTGAACGGCGCCACGGTCACCGCCACCGGGGAGGTCAAGGGCGCCACGGTCACCGCCACCACGGAGGTGAAGGGTGGCACTGTCACCGCCACCGGGCCGGCCGAGTTCGGCAGCGCCACGGTCGGCGGCACACTCACCGCGAACGGTGAGCTCAAAGCGAACAAGAACGTCACAGTCGCCGCCGAAGCGACCCTCACCCTCCAAGGACCCGTTGCCCTGGCCGGCGGCATGATCACCCTAAAGCCCCGCTTCCAGGTGCCGGACCGGGACGTCTTCTACGCCTTCAAAGCCCAAACCGCGGGACTGGTCGTCGGAGTCGTCGACGTCACCGCCACCAGCGCGAACGGCCAAGTCCGGGTCCTCGACAACAACAACAACCCACTGGCGCAAGCCCACTGGGAGCACAGGGGATCGGCCACCGTCGTCGCCCGGATCAACAAGGACCAAACCTTCAAAGTCGGCTCCACCCGTCGCTGGGACAGCGACGCCAACGCGTACTGCACGTTCTACTGGCTGCCCTTCGGCTCCGGGAGCGCCACCGCGCTCGCGCTGGAAGACCCCGAACCCAACACCTGACCCCTTCCGCGCACCACCGCCGGCCGCGCCGTCGGAATCGCACCGGTCAACCCCGTCGCGGACCCGGGCAACGTCGAGCAGACGCGGTCGAGTGCCGTTTGCCCCGCCCACTCGTCCACGAGCAGGCGGGGCACCGGCGTTTCCCGACCGGTGCAGGCACACGGGCGTTCGCCGGAATCACCAAGGATGATGCGCTGCACCTCGTCACACGTCTGCGCCGTGCGTTGCCGCGAGCGACGTGCCGAGGGACGGAAGCGGTCGGCACCCCCAAGGGCCGGAAAGCCGGCGGCATCGTCGGTACGACGCGCACGGGCGTGGTGCCTATCTCAGCCGACGGTGAGGTCTGGCATATCCCACTGCGGGCCGTCCGTCGTGCCGCAGGTCACGAACTGTCGCGTGCGGGTGGCGGTGTAGGTGAGGTCGACGGGGCCGGGTCGTCCGGCCGTTTGCCACCAGGCGGTGGCCGTCTCGACGCGTGTCCACAGGTCGTGGGGTCCCCAGGTCCAGGCGGGGTGGTCGCCGTCGGAGTCGGACACGGCCAGGGCGTACGTCCCGTCCGGTCCCCACGCCTGGATCCGCTGGTGGGCCCCGGTCCTCGATGTGGGCAGCGATGCGCACGTCGGGCAGCACGATGCCCAGGATGGCGACGAGATCGGGATCGGTGAGTTCGGCGGGGTCGATCGCGCTGTCGCGGTCGGGTCGCTCGGCGCCGGGCCCGGCCCAGGTGGGGTCGTCGTGTCCGGTGAGGGTCATGAAGGCGCTGTCGCCGACGAAGCTTCCGGTCGCGGTGCCGGTGTCGTCGACGTCCAGTGCCAACAGGTGCCCGGCGCCGTCGGCGCCTCCGACCCAGAGGGTGAGGATCCGGCCCCGGGCCGGGTCTGTTCCACCCACGCGTAGGGCACGCGCCGCACCGCCCCGGTCGCCTCGACGCGGTCGCACGCCGGCTGCCCTTGTGCCCGAGCGTTCCGTCGCCGCCGACCACCCGCGGCCGAAGACACCGGAGTAGTCCGGCAACCGACCTTCCGGAGCGCGCTCGTGAATGATCTCGGGAGCGAATCACGGCGGCGATCCCGCACCGATGCGGACCGAGGAGTACTCGGGAGCGACATGGGGACCGAGCCCACCACCACGGCCGGCGACGAGGGAAACCATCAGATCCCGACGGCGATTGGCGCAACCGAGGTACCTGCCGCCAGCGACGCCCGCGACAAGCTCCTGGCGCCCATCGGAGCCGAGGCCCGGTCGGTCGTCGAGAGGTCCCCAGGCCAGACGTCTGTGGCGCTGGCGGAACTCGCCCGGGCGTACGCCCTGGTGGCCAACGGCACCTCGGCGGTATTTCACCCCTGCGATCAGGAGGCAGTGGCTTCGCGAAGACGGGGACACTCGCTTGAAGAGGCGGAACGGAACTCTGAGGTCCCGGTTCGGAGGCATCGGAGCCGGCGACTGGTTCCTGGGTCGATCTCCAAGAGGTGTCCCGGAACTGCGTCGCTCGGCCGGGTCGCCGGTCCTGACCGGTCGACGGCAGCCGTGACCCCGCAGTCACGCCGACCGCCGGGTCACGGCTGGCCCGGAGGGTCCGGCCCCCGCGAGGGCAGGACGTGTACGACCATCGCCGATAGCGCACCCCTCGAAACGAACACTGCACCAGGTCATTGGTCCAGTGATCTGTGCGGGTCGATATTTCCGGGACGCGTGAGGCGTCGCCCCGGGTGGCTCTGTTCGGGTTCGAGATATCAGTCAAGGTGAGGCGAGCCGGACGCCACTTGCGCGACGGCCCCGCGAAGCGAATGGCTCGGGGGGCCGTGGCCTCCACGCCGCGAGGGAACGTGACGCGCACGCGACCTCGGACAGGGGTCGGCCCCGCGGGCGTTGCCCGCGGGGCCGTGGTGTTCGTTCGTCGGTGTCGCGGCCCCGAGGGGTGGGCGCCGTCGGGACCCCGGCCCGTCGGTGTGGTGTCACCCCGTCCAGGTGAAGGTGAATTTGTTGCCGTCGGCGCGGTGGTGGGTCAGGCCGTGGGGGAGTTGGCTCTTGTCGGGGTCGATGTCGGCGACGTTGGTGGCGGGGTTCCAGGTGAAGTAGGCGGAGCCGGTGGCGAGGTCCTGGGATGTGGAGACGCGGCGGACGATGAGGTGGGTGGCCTCGGTGTCGTGGGTGTCCAGGGCCGCGCAGGGTGTGCCGGAGACCAGTTCCCGGTGGTGGGTGCCGACTTTGAAGGACAGGGCGTGGGTGTCCTGGGGGTCGCCGGTGGTGACGAACCGGGCGCAGATCTGGCGGGGTTGCAGCGGCCCGCAGTCCTCGTCGGTGTCGGCGACGACGGCCAGGCCGGCGCGGTTGCCCACGGATGCGGCGGTGACGGTCCTGCCGGCGGTGGCGGTCAGGAGTCCCGAGGTCTGCCCCTGGCCGTCGTCGCCGGCGGCCAGGAGGGTGCCGTCGCGGGTGAGTGCGGTGGTCACTCCGCCGTCGCCGGTCAGGGTGGCGAGCTTCCTGCCGGCGGCGGCCTCGATGATTCCCCTCACCTGGTCGGAGTGTTGCCCGGTGGCGGTGAGGGTGCCGTCGTCGGTCAGGGCGAGGGCGAAGAACCCGCCGGTGGATACGGCCGTCACCCGTTTGCCGGCGGTCGCCTCCACGAGGTCGGGCAGGTAGGGGTCGAGGTCGTCGGAGATCAGCAGGGTGCCGTCGTCGGTCACCGCCAGGCTCTCGTTGATGCCCGCGCACACGTACACGACGTTCCTGCCCTCGGCGGCCGCCAGGAGCCCGGACACCTGTCCCGAGCCGTCGTTGCCCGCGCCCAGGAGTTCGCCGTCCTCGGTCAGCGCCAGAGCGAACCTCGAGCCGATGGCCACCGCTGCGACCTTCCTGCCGGCGGTGGCCTGCATCAGCTCGTAGGAGTACGCGCCGACCATGAGCAGTTCCCCGTCCTCGGTCACCGCGGCGCTCGCGTCGCTGCCCGCGGCGACGGACCGGATCTTTCGGCCCTCGGCGACGGCCACCATGCTCGCCACCTCCGCGCCCGCCCCCCGCAGGGTGCCGTCCTCGACGACCGCGAGCGCGGACCGGCTCCCGGTGGCCACCGCCGTGACGCGTGCGCCCGCGACGGCCTCCAGGATCTCCGACACCACGGTGTCGTCCCCGGCCGCCACCAGGCGCCCCGACGTCACGGTTTTCGACGAACGTTCGACCAACGACATGAGACTGACACCTCTCACCCGGGGAGGCCATGACCGGCCGTGACACCACCAGAGCACACGGTATCGATCGGGATGGGCGCTCGCCCGGGAACCACCGAACCCCGACCGCAAGAGATTGAACAGCTGCCGGTAGACCCTCTCCAATGACAGGCCGCGCCTGCCACGTTCCCGAATGACATTCAAAACCGTTTCGGCGTTTTGCATTACGCAAACCTCCCGGCCCCGATGCCCCGATCTCCTGTGCCCCTTCGCCCTGCGGACGGCGTTCCCGTCCTCCCCGGCAGGCCGTTACCCCTGCGACTACCACGAGCACTCCGTCGCCATAGGACTCTCGTCCCGTAGGCGATCCCGTGGTACGTCTTCGTTGTACGCAGCGAGCTCGACGTAGGCCGCCCATTCATCCCCTTGACCGCCCTCGTTGGGTGGCGCTCCTCGTTCCGGAGGTTGCCCGGCCGCCGCGCACAAGGGGCGGGCAGAACGAGGTGTCGGTGACAGGCATCAATCCGACGGCGGTGGTAGACGCCGCTGGGAATTGGGCTTCAGCAATCCAGCCTCGGCCGTATCGAGCGGGTCTTGCGGCGCATCGCCTCGGATGCCTCCAGGCGGCCACCGCTTTCCTGGCATGCTGTTGTCCCCTCGCGCTTTCGCGTCCAGGTGAGCCAGGCGACCCAAGAACATCCGTCCGAGTCCTTCCCGACTGCGTCGGGGATACAACAAAGCGCCACACGGCGCACTGCGCGCATCCACGTTACGCAGACCGACCACCCTGCGGAGGCCGGGCGTCGCGCTCGGCCGGGTGACGGTCAGGCCTCTCATCAGCGACCGTCGCGGCGGCTCGCCGATGCCGACGCCCGGTCGCCCCTCGCGGGCGGCGCCGGTGTAGTGCCGACCCGCGCCGCCCGCGACCCGCCGGCGGCCTCGGGGGGATGGGCCGGCCCGGGGAACCGGGCCTGCCCATCCTCGTGTGGGCCCGGCGGCCGGTCCGCGCGGGTGTGCCGCGCACGCGCCGGGGCCGACGAAAGCCGCATCCGACACGACGGGTCCAGGTCAACCATCCACCGGAACAGGCCAGTCGTCGCCGACGGGACGCGTTTCCCCCCGCACCCGTGCATGATCTCGAGGGCGCCGCGGGCAAACGCCCCCTGCGTACCCGACCAACCCGTCCCAACCCAGGGAGTAGCCGTGACCACCAGCAAATCGGAGCCCCTCCAGGTGCCCCTCAGCGAGGCAGCCCAACAAGCCCTTCAGCAAGCCATCGCCCAAAGCACCGCACCCGAGCCCGCCGCCGTCACCGAGGCCCGCGACAAGCTCCTGGCCGCCATCGGCACCGAGGCCGCGAACGTCGTGGCCGAGCACCCGGGAGCCGCGTCCAAGGCGCTGGCCGAACTCGCCCACGCCTTCACCCTCACCACCTCCGCCACACCCACCACGCGCCTGGGCGGCTCGCACACCATCGACCTGATCGTCGAGTTCAACAACAAGGAATTGACGCTCACCCCCCAACTCGTGGTGGGCGAAGCCGAGTCGGACGTCAATTTCAGGGCCCCCCTCCGCCTCCCCAGGGTGCTGTTCACCGTCAGGGACGCCTACAACAGCGAGCTGGACGTGTCCCGGCCCCAACCGCACGCGTGACAACGACCGCGCACCGGCACTGACCCTCTCCACACCCGAGACCACCCCCGACAACGGCGACGGCCGGCCCCGGAACCCGATCCCGAGGCCGGCCGTTTCGTCGCCCGGGGCACAGGACCAGCCGATCCGCCGGCCCGCCCGGAGCAACCTCACATCGGATCCCACATCCCACTCACGTCCAGCGCATCCCCAGCACCGTGAGCGCCTCGACCCGCTCCGCCGGCCATGTCGCCCGCCGGATCTCCGGCGGGGCGGGTCGTCCGGGTGAGCGGCCGGCGCGGTGCTCGTGCGTGGGGCCTCACATGATGTGGAGGCGTTCCACGGTGCCTTCCTCGGCGCACAGGAAGATCTCGTAGCCCTCTTTCCTGGCGTTGTTCCATGATTTCGGCAGCGGGTCGCCAAGCGTCACCCCGAGCGAATCCGATGGCAGCAACGGCCTCGGTCGACGAGACTGCACCGGTGAACACCCTGCCGCCGGTGCCCGGCCCACTTCCGCTGCCGGACCCGCGGGCCCGCGATGTCGTTCTCGACTATGCGGGTATGCACGACCTGGTTGCCGACCTGGTTCTGCCCGACGGCGCGTCCATGTACGTCATGAGCGCGTTGGAAACATCCCGTGAACTCATCAGGCACTCGTACTACCGGTACGAGTTCGCCACCGTCGCCGTCATGCATTCCTTGTGTGCCCTGGAGCGCGTCCTCGCCGAGCGGTTGGCCGTCAACAAGCCACTGAAGGACCTGATCGAGCAGGCCACCGAGGCAGAGCTCATCGCTGTCGAACTCGCCACAGAGCTGGACCGCAGCCGACTCCTGCGCGACAAACTCCTGCAGGGCGTGATCAGTGCCGACCTCAGCCCGGTCATGGCCGTCCACCTGGTGCGTGCTGTCTTCGATGCCGTCGCGCTGCTCCTTCGTTCATCTGCTGCGGCGGAAGCGACAGCGGCCGACACGAGCGGAGCACAGCCTGAGAACCGACTCGCCCGGTTGTGGAAGGAGCACCTGCGCGCACCGTTTCCGGCAAGCTTCCGCGGCGTGGACGTCGAGGGCGTCGACTTCGTCCTCCTGGACGCCGACGTTGCCGGCCTCGTCCAGAGAGAGTTGAACGGCGGACTCGACGACAATGGCATTGCCATCCTCTGGGCATGCATCGCCGACCTCGACAAGGTCGTGCCCATGATCAACGAGGAGTACTGCGCCTCCTACTTCACGAGGCTTCGAACGGTGGCCGAACTCGCAGGGACACGCCACGTCCCCACCGCGACCTGACCACCGGGGTCGAAGACAGACTCGGACCATCCCACCGACCCTCTCAAGGTCCGGCTCGGTCGCGTTCGATGACGGTCTCGGGGCGTCGGACGGTACTGCCCACGACCCGGCTGGCGACTGCGGGGACGCCCAGTTCGTTGACCTGGGCCGAGAGGGCGTCCGGCACCCACCGCGGCCCCTGACCGCCACTTCGCCCCCGCCGACTCGTCGCCGAGCCGCCGCCACCCGTGGGGGACCGGCACTCCCGTTCCCGCCGAGCCCCCTGACATCCCCGCACTGCGACAACCCGCCGGTGAACCCCGCGGGAACTCCGCTTGCGACTTGGGTCGCGGTGGTGGTGCCGAGTGTGTCTCTCGAAGGGGAGACGGTCGACCTGCGATGCTGCGGGGTCTGAGCGTGGCCGGCATCGCCCGTCGATCGCGGCCGCGAGTTCGGCCGAGCCCGTTGGCCGGGGCCTGGGACGTGGCATTCCGGGCGAGTTGGAGTGCGTCGTCGTGTTCGGCTTCCGAAAGGCGTGTTGCCGGGGTGGCGGAACCGGCGTCTGTGGCCCTGGTGGCCGTCGTAGCCGGCGGGGTGTGGGTTTCAGGTGGTGGTGCCTGCGAAGAGTCCGCGTCCGGTTTTGACGGCGCGTCCGGCTTTGACGAGGCCCTCGGTGGAGGTGCGGACGCTTTCCATGCGGCTCTTGGTGGCGGTTTCGCCGAGGGCTTCGGTGAGTTGGCGGACGTTCATGGGTTCGCCGGTCTTTTCCAGGAGTTCGGCGATCTCGTCGCGCAGGTGGGTCCGGACCGGTCGCCCGGTCACCGGTTCGGGGACGGGTTTCGCGGTGGGGGTCTTCTTCGCGCGGGTCTTCTTCGCCGGAGCGGTTGCGGGTGCCGCGTGCGCGGGGTGGGCCCGGGCCGTCTCGGCCTTCTTCGGCGCCGTCTTGGGCCGGCGCTTCCTGGGGGCGGTCGGGCCGGCGTCCACGGGCGTGTCCGCGGTGGCTTTCTCGGTCGGGACGTCGCCGGCCGGCGCCACCGGAGGAGGGGTGAGGGGGCGGATCAGTGCGAGGTGTTCCACCGCGTTGCGGCGGGCTTCCAATTGCCGTTCCACTTCGGCGAGTTCCGTCCGTAGTTCGTCGCGGTGCTCGGCCAGTCCTTCGGCCTCGCGTTCCAGCGATATACGCAGTTCGTCGACCGTCGACGTGATCATCCGACGACTCCTTCCTCTCGTGACACCGGGATCACCGGGAGAGGCACGACCTCGTCGACCGGGGCGCTGGGTTCCCTCTACCGATGGGAGGGGACTTCCCACTTCCATGATGCCCACATGATCGTCCGTCCCGGCGCGTCGTGTGTGCCAAAGGGCCGTTTTCGCCCGGCGCTCACCACGCCCCGGAATCTGACCCGTTTCCGACGCGCCGGGACGAACACGCCCGGACGTGGATGGCGTGCTTCGCGCAATGCCGACGACCACGCGCGCCGACGACCGGTCACGACGAACAGGCCGCGTACCAGGCCCGTGTCGTGGTCGTGGTCGACGACCACCGCGACTCCCGGGCAGAGCATGCAACGGGGGTGCTCGGCCAGGTAGCGACCCTTGGCCGGCGACGACATCGATGGGTACCTCACCCGTGCCTCCGCCGGGTCTTCGTGGCCGACCGGTCGTCGACCTGCAAAGCGTCCCGGCTGCCATGGGACGGAGAAGTCCGCGGCGGACACGCGCGTTTCCGTGATTCCCGCACGGCCCCGACCCACGCGACGTTTCCCGTACGGCCGGATGACGTCGTGCGCCCACCCTGTCGATCGGGACCCCAGTTGCCCGCCGCCATCGGCAAAGTCGCTGGTCGAAGCTGCGGGCGGAGAGACATGATGGGCCGGTTCCGTTCCGAGCGATGCGAGGAGAGCACCCGGATGACCGTGCCGCCGCTGACCACCGTTATGTGATCTGTCAAACCGTCTCAGGGGCACGGTGTCTCACGGCAGCGGTGCGTCTGTGGCAGTTGTCGAGGCACCGCGCGAGACCCGCACGGACAAGGCGGCGACGTTCCCGCCCGCCCGCTGGAGTTGCTCGACCAGGCGGGCGTTGTCTTTCTCCAGTTCAACGTTGCGCAGGGTCAGGCACTGGATCTGGTTGGCGTAG
Organism: Embleya sp. NPDC055664; assembly: GCF_053618075.1. Lineage (NCBI taxonomy): Bacteria > Bacillati > Actinomycetota > Actinomycetes > Kitasatosporales > Streptomycetaceae > Embleya > Embleya sp. NPDC055664. The sequence goes on along the minus strand of NZ_JBSHGZ010000023.1, from coordinate 36,963 downwards.
GTGGCCAGGGTGTCCTTCAGTTCGCGGACCTCGCCTGCATGCGCGGTGCGCAGCTCGCGTTCGGTCTTCCTCAGTTGGGATACCTCCGCCCGCAGTTCCTCCGGTTCCGGACGGCGGGTCTGTGGCGCCTCCAGGATCTCCTTCACCGCCTGGGCCACCGGCGAGCGGTAGAAGGATGCGCGGGACACACCGGCCTCCGTACACACGTTGACGACCGTGATCTTGCCGTCGGTGAGCTCGGGCAGGCCGTGCATCAACCGCTCGAATGCCTCCATCAACGCGCGGTCGATGTCCGTCGGCACCCGTCCGCCGGCCGAGAGACGCTCGAAGGTGTGCCGGACCCGAAGCTGGGTTTCGTCGTTCATGTGGGCGACTCCGCCTTTTCGTTTTCGAGTTCGCGGACGCTGTCGATGGCTGCGTCGAGTTCGGTCGCGTATGACGACAAGGCAGTGATCTGCAGACGGGTAAAGGAGTTGCCGTCCGTCACGTCTGCGTTTAGTGCCCGCGCCGCCTGGTCCCTCGCTGTGATCAGCCGGGGGAGGTGGACGGCCGACCGGCGGGCGTTGGGACAGGTCAGGCACATGTTGTGCAAGGGAAGCGGGCGGCCCAGAGCCTTGGCCCGGCTGCGGCAGACGGCGGTGGCCGCGTGGTAGAAGCAGTCGTTGAGGACTCCCGGATGCAGGGTCTTGGTGAGGTGCCGCAACATAGTCCGCAGCCGCGACGGACTGGCGACGACACCGGGCAGGTCACCGAGTTCGTGTCGGATACGCTCGAACTCGGCGTCGATGCCCTTGGCGGCTCCACCGCCGGAACCGCCGCCGTCGTTCCAGTCCCGATACAGGTCTTCGACGTAGTCGAGCTTGGCGATGGCTTCCTCGACCGCCACTTCGGCGGCGAAGCCGGAGGCGGACGTACCGGCGTACCCCTCGAACATGGCGATCCTGGCGTGCTGGAACTGCCGTGCGCCGGCCACGATGCCGAACGGCTGATGGGCGATGTACCAGGCCAGTGACCTGCGGAATTGACGGGCGTCGAACGACCAGGGGACGCCTTCGTCGTCCGGATCGTCCTCGGCGACGTCCCCCTCCTCGCCAGCGTCGTTGTCGGTGTCACCGGTGACACGCTCGTTGGGGACGAACAGGCCCTCGGCGGTGCTGAACAGCTCGTTCACGTGGTCACGGAACCGGTTGAGCTGCCCGCCCTTCATCGGGGCCGCCAGCACGAAGCCGTCTCCCGACCGGTAGCCGAACAGATGAGTCGGATCGTCGTTGAGTTGACGGAGCACGTCGACCGCACGGTGAACGATCTCCAGGACCACCCACTCGGCCTCGTCTCCGGACAGCGCGCGCCCCTTGAAGACCCGCCCGCGGATCTTGTAGCGAGGCCGGCCGTCCTCGCCGGTCCCCGTGAACGCGCAGTCTGGTGCCAGTTCACGCACTTCGGCGGCTCGCATCCCGCTTATGAAGGCAAGCACCAGCCAGCAGGCCGTCCGGAGGAACCCGATCTCCTCCCAGGTTTCTCTCGGACCGAAGCTCGCGTGCCACGGGGTGCCGGTGTCGGGCCACACCGAGACCGGGGTACGCAGACCGCCAGGTCCGTAACCGAGCTCCTCAGCGGCCTCGGCCAGCATCCGCCGCAGGCCCGGGGTCGTTTCGCCCACTCCGGCCAGCAGAGCGACCACTCTGACATTGGGAGCCTGGACCACACCGTCCACGATCTTGGCGCCAGGACAGGTGTGTCGGTCCGCGTAGGGAACTGCCGGCACAGGACGGCCAGACGCCCGCAACTCGTCGATGAACCGAGCGGCCTTGGGTTTTGAGGTCCCCCACCGGTTCGCGTCGCGGGTCTTGTCCGCGGCATTCAGATCAGCGAACTCACGCCGGGCGGCCAGGACGTCGCCGCTGGCCGTTTCGACGTAGAAGACGGCGGCCTTCAGCAGAGGGCCGCTGATGTGCTCCGGGATGCGGAAGGTGGAGTTCTCGCTGTCCCGCTTCAGTCCGGCGACCTGGTTGGCCGGCCGCCCGGCCCATGGGCTGATCACCAGCCGGTCGGCGTGGAGGAAGGGGCCGTGGGCGAAAAGGTGTTTTGTCTGCAGGACGTGCGAGGCCGCCGCATCCGCAGAGATCTTCTTCCACTGCTCGAGCGCGGCGGTGAAGTCTTGCCGGGTTGCCACGGCGAGGCGCGGAACGCCGAGCTCCTGCAGCGTCGTGATGACCGCCCGCGCGTACCAGAAGGCACTGTAGATGTTGGTGAGTTTCATCGGCCGGCCGCTGCGATGCCCCGCTATGGCGGAACCGGTACCTCTGCGCAGCCGTGAGTAGAGGTACTCCTTCAGCGTCAGGGCCGTCACCGGATCCTCGATCTCGGTACATGTGATTCGCGATCGATTCATGCTCCGGGGCAGGAAAGGACGGAACTCCCATATGTCCTCGCCGAATCGGGGACCGCGGCAGCCGTTGGTCTGCGTGAGGTGCTCGGGGAGCACATACGCGTCGTCGGGAATGATCGCGGAGGTGAGCGTTCCGAGAGCAGGTATGGCGATGGTCATGTCGTCAGCTCCAGGAACTGGGCGGGCAATGCGTACCGGTCGGCGGCGGACTCGGCGATGGCCTGGGCAGTGATCCGTTGCTGGCGGGTGAACTTCGGCAGGATTCCGGTGGTGATGCGTTGCCAGGCCAGCCCGTATCGTGCCTTCCATTCGGCTGTCGACAGCTCATTGCGCTGGCCGTCCAGGAACGCGGCGAAGCTGTAGACGCTGGGCAGATGCCGGGTGGTGAAGACGGCGTTCGGGCACTCCATGCAGCCCCAGATGGCCGTCGGGCACCCGGCGCCCTTCTTCAGCGCGTATGGCGAGCCGTAGAAGTCCTTGCACGACGCGAGCCACACGTCGTTCTCGCCGGACAGCGCGGCTGCGACTTCCGGGGGCAGCAGGTCCGTCGGGCCCTCGTCGGCTCGCTCGCCCCGGTCTGTGAGGACCACCGGCGGTGCGAGCGCGGCTTCCAGCGCTTCGCGCAGACCGTTCTCGACCGCCACTTCGTGCAGTTCACGGTGGGCTTCGATGTCGGCGTAGTGACGGGCGGCGACCTGCTTGGAATGGCCCTCGGCGAAGTCCTCCAAGATACCCGCCGCCTGCTGGTATCGGCGCGATTTGTAGGTCTTGCGCAGGCGCCGCATGTCCAGGGTGACGGGGCTGCCGTCGGTGTCCTTCAACTGGTCGATGCCGTGACCGGCGGCCCAGGCCACCATTTCCGCGCGCAGCGGTGATCGTGCTCCGGGGCGGAACCCGGCCTGCAGCCCGAACCGCCCTGTGTGAGCCCAGAGCACGCCGCTCCCGGCGAGTTGTCGTCCGCGGGCGGTCAACCGCAGAGCGAGGCGGATCACTCCGGCCGGATGGTGCAGGGCTCCTCCGTCAGTCACGCGCAACGTCTTGTGGGAGTCGTTGCGAGCCCGCTTCTTGAGGTAGGTGATGCTCACGTAGCCGCGCGCCGGGTTGACCAGGCAGTCGGCCTTGAGCGCGCGAGTGCACTCGGGTTCCATGCCGCTCTGGCAGGTCAGCAACACCAGGAAGGCCACCACATCGGTGCGCGTCAGGAACAACCGGGCGTTGGTCCGCAACAGGCCGCCCATCGACTCCATCCCGCCGCGAATCCTGTTGTCCGCGCGGTCCTTCTTCGTCAGCGGGCCATGGCGGGTGATGTGCCACAGCGCGTTCTCCGGCTTCCGCCAACCGCCCGTCGCGGGGTCCTCACCGAGGGCGGCCAAGCGCTCACCCTCCAGGATGCGGTCCCGCACCCTGCGGACGTCTGCCAGCGCAGCGGCTTCGATGGCCTCGAACACAGGGGTCGGATACGCGTCCAGCGGCCTGTGCTCGACGGTGGCCTTCACCACGGTGAAGCCCAATCGGGCCTGCATTTCCGCGTCGAAGTCGTCGGGATGTTCGTCGCGGACAAGCCGCAGCAGCCGCAGGATGCCAGACGTCGTTGCGTACGGGATGTTGGAGTTCGTGTCCCGGTGGTCGGCTATGAGCTTGAGCTCGAATGCCTCGAGTAGTTCCGGCGTGAGATCGTCCACGTCCAAACGCCCGGCGTCGTCCGCCTCCACCTGTGCCACGAAACGGACGAACCCCTCGATCTGCCGGACGGTGGTCGCCGTGGTGAACACGGACCTTTGCTCCCGTTCCCGCCCGGCGATCTCGGCCAGGGCCCGCACCAGGCGCCGCACCAGCCGAGGACACGGCAGATGCGAAAGATCGAAACGACGCTCGATCCCGTCGTCGAATTGCGCCGAGAACGCGACCTGCCCGATCTCGGGCACGGAGGCAGGCACCGGGGGAAGCTCTTCCGAGGAGGGAAACCGCACACGTCGGCCGGGCCGGCGGCTCACGCAGCCACCTCCAGCCGATCCAGCACCGCGGCCTGGGCGTCCCACTCGGCCATCGCCGCCAACACGATTTCTTGGGCCTCGTCAAGGACGTCCAAGTAGACGTAGACCGTGGACTCGTGCGCATGTCCCAGCAGTTGCTGCAGCTTTCGCATCGGGTTGCCGACCAGCAAGCGCCTGAGCTCTGCCCGCGTCAGGCACTGATCCTCGCGGCGGCCAAGCGCCCGGATCGTCTGCCGCAACAGCAGCCCCAGCATGTGAACGGCATAGACATGACGCAAGATATGCGGCGAAATCACCAGATCGATACCGAACTTCGCGCACCGCTCGTTCGCCCGCCGAAAGGCCGACTGCCAGGTCGCTGGGCTCAACGGCCGGCCATCCTCGCCCAGCCACAGCCACAACGGCGCCCCGGTACTGCCATCGGCGCACACCTTCGCCAACCGCCTCCGCTCCTCGGAGCCGATCTTCGCGTAGGCCCAGCCGCGGCCGGTATCGAGCGTGAGCGCGTGCCGTCCGGCCCGGCGCACCAGCAAGGTGTCCTCGACACTCGCATAGGCGCCCTCAGCGAGTCGTCGGGCCACGAGCTCGTCGCGTTCTATATCGATGAAGTGGTGCAACGACCGCAGCATCCGCACGGTCATGAACACTGTGCGGGCCTTGTTCCGCTTGGTGACAGCCTTCGACAGGTGTACGTCTCCCGTTATTCGACGGCCCGTGACCAGCGGCGGAACCTCCGGGACGAGCAACGAGGAGGACTCACTCAGCCGCATGCCCGTATAGACGATGAGGTCCGCGAACATCGCGTTCCGCTCGCCGTTACGGCCCCGCCACCGCGGGTCCCGCCCGCCTTCGGGAAGATCCCCCCGCAACCCGACATCCCTCCACAGGAGATAGTCCTCAAAGGACACGAACCGCACCGGTTCGTCCTCCGGGTCGGCGACATACTCAGTATTGACTTGCATGGTGCGTGGCCCGTTGTGCGTCATCACCGTCTTGTCGACGTAGCGGAACGGCGCCTTCGTCAGCAGCTCCTCATAGCGCGACCAGGCCACCCATTTGTCCAGAGCGGCGATCGAACGATTCCAGGTCCCCACCGACACCGAGTCCGGCCCGGAGAACAGGCGAACTCGCTTGTAGGCGCGCAGATCCTCGCCGTCGCACTCCCAGATCGACTTCCCGTTGCGCGACTCGCTCAGGAACCGGCAGAAGAGCATCACGTCCCGGCTGTAGCCCTTGATGCTGTTGTCCGCAGAGACGCCCCAGCTGTCCAGTTCTCGAAGGAACCGATTCAGGTGCAGGTCGTACGAGCCATCGGCGCCAAGAATGAAGGGTTGCCCCTCCTTGACGCCGGCTCGGTCCAGAACGCTGCACGGACTTACGGCCTCTGTCTGCAGTCCTGCGGTGTGGGAACGACTCGTCGTACGCAACTCGACCGTCGCGGACATGAACGGCAGCATGCATCTCCCTTGGGGTGAGGCGAGGCGGGCGCCGAGAGCGGCTCCCACGATTGGGTAGACAGTTGATCGTTGAGACAGCGGTAAGCGCCAACATAAGTCCCGAGGAGCGCAGCGCCGCGCTCGCCAAGGCCGCCGCCGTCCGCAGGGAACGAGCCGCGGTGAAGGCGGCGCTCAAGAGCCGTCGGCTGTCACTGGGCGAGGTGTTGGCCACCGACACCCTCGCCGTGGGCAAGATGCCGGTCCGGGCCCTGCTCGAATCCCTCCCGGCCATCGGGAAGGCACGCGCCGCCGAACTTCTCGTCGAGTTGGGGATCTCCGAGAACCGCCGAGTCCGCGGCCTGGGCGTCCAACAGCGCGACCGGCTTCTCGAGCGGTTCGACCCGCAGGGCTGAACCCCACCGCTACGACGGGCCCGGCCGGCGGCGTCCGACGGCCGCGACAACCCGCCTGTACGCGTCGAGTTCCGTGAGAGTGCCCACCGGCGCCGGCGTGTTCGTCACGCGAGTGATCGCCGCCGCGGTACATGCGTCGTCGTGCGCGAATCTCCACGTACAGCCCCTCGAAGGACGCCGAGGTGCATCGTGCACTTCCGCGCGCAGAAGGGCTTCGCCGACGTGGGCGGACATGTGGCCGCCACGTGGACGACGGAACTGTCCGGACGGGTCGACAGTCGCCCCGAGTAGCCCGCCGGGAGTGAAGCCGTGACCGGACGACGCATTCCCGTGCCGTCACTGCGCGGCTTGGCGAACCACCGGGCGGGCGGGGTGGTCGGGTGGTCGACTGGCACGGATCGATCGGGACGGCCCGGACACAGGGGGTTCCCCGCACCCGCATGACCCCACCCCGGGGCCAGCGACTACCGCCTTCGGGCTCCGGCGCCGACACGCGGCCGGCCCCGGACGCGACGACACGGGACGCAGGACGGCACCGCAAAACCCGGCGAGCTTGACGAGAAGGAGACCTCGCGTGGCCATCGAGTTCGAAACGCTGCAGGAAGCCCGCACAGGATTTGGCGCAGGACGTCGGCCCGCACGACGTGGCAGGCCTGGAGCTCTTGAGCGATACGCATCTGCGGGAGCAATACGACCCTCGTGAGGAGCTGTTCGCGTTCGTCGACGACCTGTGGGAGAACGCCAAGGCCCAAGGGCTGGATCCGGCGGTACGTCCCGAGTACGCCGGCTTGGCCGGACTGCGTGACCTGGTGACCGCGTTGAGGGACAACGCCGCCGACCTGCTGACCGAGCGCGAGGGGTCATCGGTGTGAACACCGGCCGGTGGCCGTCACGCGGCCGGCGCTCGTAGCCCGAAGTGTCGTCGTGTGTGGGGCCGATGCGGTTCACGCCGAGGTGATGCCCGGGCCGCCCTCGGTCACTCTTGGCGCCGCGGTGAACGGATCACGCGGTCGGTCGTCGGGATCACTCGGTTCGCGCCGGCTGCGGTTGCGTCACCGGGTCGCGCCCCGGCCCGTGATCGATTTCGAAGTCCTCGATAACGTGCACGTGCACGTGCACGTGCTTGCCGATGGCGCGACACACGTGCATCGCGAACTCCTCCCGCCAGCCACGGTCGAACGTCTCCTCGCTCTGGCAATCCAGGGCCCAGAACGTGTCCTGGTCATCCGCGGTGACCGACACCTCCACCCAGTCCTCTCGCACGACGGTGCCCACGACGGTCGCCTTCGCCATTGCGTCCGTCACCTCGTGTGGCACCCGGGGCCAGGGCGCCTGGCCGGCGGCGAACGTTTCCCACGTCGACCGTACGGCGAGTTCGACACCGTCGGGCTCGGGAGGCCGGCGTTCGCGGACCGCTCGGTCCCACAGCTCGGCGACCTCCCGGTCGATTTCGTCGAGTTCGTTCTCGGCGCCGGCCCCGCACGGCCAAGCCGGCGAGCGTGTTGGCAAGCCACATCACCGTGGTCTTGCCGGGCAGGTTGATCCCGGTCATCGCGGCACTCAGGAGCTCGACGAGGCGGCGGTGGGCGCCCGGCGGCAGATCCGGTCTGGAGCATGAAGTCGTTTCACGTCCCGCACATCTCCCTCGAGGAGGGCATCCGGCGAGCACTGCACAACAATGGTCGATAGAGATCAATATCAAGCCAAATATGGTCTGTTGAAACCAAGTTGGATCGATCATGATCATGGCATCTGTCGTACTCGACATATGGTCCGGGTGTCTGCTCCACTGGATCCATGACACCCATTCGCCTGACCCAGGCGACGATCGGCGTGCTCGACACACTGCTCGACGCCGACCCGGCAAACCCACCCTGGGGCTTCAGCATCTGCCAGGACGCCGACCTCGGAAGCGGTACGGTCTATCCCATCCTCGACCGCCTGCTGAAGCTCGGCTGGATCGAGAGCTGGGACGAAGCCGAACCGCACCCCGGGCGCCCGCCACGCCGCTACTACCGGCTCACGGGCGAGGGCCGGGCAGCAGCCCGCAGCGCTCTCGCCGAGCGCGCCGCCAAGCGGTCCTGGCGACGCCTCGGTCTCATCGGCGAGGTGCAGGCGTGAACATGCCACCAGACGGACGGATGAGCGGGTGGATGTATCTGCGCGGCGACGATCCGACACCGGGTGCAGACGCCGGCCCGATCAGCCTGAGCATCCGCCTTCGCCGCAACCTTCGAATGCTCGGGATCGGATGCGCCTGGGTCGGCGGAGGAATCCTCGGCGGCGTTGCCGCGACGTATCTCCTGATCATCAGCGGAGCATCACGTGAGAGCCAGGCATCCGCCGCATCCCTCGGTGCAATGGCCGCAACGCTCGGTCTTCTGATCTTGTGCCTCTTGCCGATCAACGTGCTCCTCGACACGTTCGACCACTTCGTCGATCGCAGCGTTGTCTCCGCTCGGATCGCGAGAGGGTACGTGGCACTGGTGGCATCGTTGGCTGGCAGGCAACGACTACACCTCGCAGACGAGTGGAACGCCCACCTCAACAGTGGTGAGCAGCCCCTCACCGGCCGGGACACACTACGGGCGTGCGCGGGCTTCCTCGCGGCGGCGCTACGTATGAGGACAGCCGACCTGGCCGGACACCTGTGGCGACCGGTCGACTGGTTCCTGCGTACCGAGGGCCGTAGCCGTGCCTTCGTGTCCGCAGCGGTCGGAGCCTTCTCGATCTTCCTCGTTCACCGGAGCGGCACGGCGCAGTTCGTGGCGCAGGAATGGTTGGCCTCCGCGACCCTTGGCACCGTGCTCCTGACCCTGGTCCGCTGGTTGCGCCGCATCCGTTGCATTGAGGTCCGTGCCGCGGAGTCAGGAGCCCACAAGACCGAATAGCGCTCCTTGTACGGCGACGTTCGTCCGACTCCACAGGAGGTGGGATGAACGTCGCCGTCGTGCTTCCCTGGCGCCCTGGGGACCCCGTCCGGGTCCGCAACCACGGCCACGTCCGCGCCTACCTGCGCGACCAACGCCCGCACGTCGTCGCCCGGTTTGATGCGGTCCCCGTCCTGGGACCGCAGCGGGGGTGTCGAGGACTACCCCCAGAGGCACTTGACGGCGCTCACGGACCGGAGCGCGCGCACCGAACTGCTCGGTGGCGCGCACATCGGGTCCGAGGGCGAGGAACGGAATCCGGTGCGGAGGGTATCCACGCCGGGACCGGCGTGCGGTTCCCGCGCTTGCGTCCCGCGCGAACCGGAGTCCGGGAGACGTGGTCGGGCCGCCGCATCTACGGGGCCGACGACATCCCCCGATGCGCGCGTGCCGACTTCACCATGCGGTTTCGAGGTCCGGTCCGGGTCCGCCGCCCGCCCGCGCGCAACGCAGGGAATGCGAGGAGACGCCGCCGATCCGGACCCTGGCGTCGATACCGCGGTGTGGACCGCGCATTTACGGCGTTGAGCCGTTCGCGCACGTACCCCGTGGTCCGGCTCTCCGCTCCGCACGGTCGGGCTCCCTCGCGGCCCCGGCTGCGGTCCCCGGCCCCGCGAGGAGGCAGGTTCGCGCCCGTGCCGGTCGCCGGAGCCCGAACCATGAGTGCGGGTGACCGCGAGAAGCAGTCCGCATCAAGCGGTGGTCGTGGAGGCCGGCGCGCTCCCCGGTGCGTGCACGTCGACCGGACGGAATCCTTTGCCGGGCTTGAGTCCGTACGGCGGGCCGTAGTTGGTGAGCCAGTGTTGATCGCGGAGGCGGTCCATGGCTTTGGATCTGGCGGCGCGGCCGATCCCGGGATGTCGGTCCCCGCCGTGCGCGGCGAAGAACACGAGTGGCACACAGGGGTCATTCGGCACAGGCATGGGTGGAGGCGATCGTGACGTCCGAGCCGTTCGAGCGCCTCGCGATCCCGGAGCAGCCTTCGGCGAACGAACACATCGCCTGGGTGCGCGAGTTGCGGACCTGCGACGCCGGTCGAGCCGATGCCTGGATCGTTCCGAATTCACCCACGCCCTTCGCGATCCCCGGCGATGGCGGGAACGAGGCCGCAGCGGTGCGCGTGGCGGAACCCGACGGTACGCTCGAACAACGCCGGCCAGGACAACCGGCTCGTGGGCCCGAAGGCCGCCCGCGTGGTCGGCGATCTCGCCGGTCGCTGTCGTGCGTCGATGGGTGCGACGCCCGGATTCACCGCGCCCGGCGCCGTCGACGGTGACGTGTTCCACGTTCCCGCGGGCATCACGAGACGGTGGAGACTATTTCCGGCGACGTGACCGCAGGGGTGCGCAAGACTGTGCCGGTGGCGTTGACACAGCAGTTCGCGAGGGTGACTCCGGCGTATATCGAGGCCTGTCGTCGGCGGGCGGCCGAGTCCTCCACAGGTGATCCGGGTTGGGATCCGCCCGTGGACGACTGCCTCGACCTGAACTGGGACGCCTGGCCCTTGCCGGCGCTGTTTCGTCGGGCCGGCCTCGAATCCGCGTCGGTGGCGGCGATCGACCGTGCCCTGGACGGCGACCCCGGCGGAGACATCGCCTTCCTGGACCACGACGGGGTCTACGACGGCATGAGCGAGCCACCCGCCCTCCTTGCCCCCGGGGCCGTCGCCGAAATCGCCGCCGCACTGGACGCCATCGACGCCGACCGGGTCCTCGCCGCGATACCCCCGACCGCGGAGGAGACCGCCACCGTGTTCCGATTCCGCGTCGAGGACATCGTCGCTCTCATGGCCGGAATCGGGCTCGTGCCCTATGTGACGGGCGCGTTGGACCGGCTGCGGGCGTTCTACGCGGAAGCCGCCCGACGGGACCTGGCCATGGTGGTGTGGATCGACTGAGGGCCGTTCGACGCGGTCCGGAACCGACCGCGCCCACGCGACGTCCCTCCGCGGCCGGGGTTCCGGGACTCGACTCCGACCCGACCCCGGTTGACGGCATGCGCAACTCCCTACCCCGGGCGGGCGTCGCTCGGCGCCCGCATCGCGTCATCCTCGTTCGGGAGATCGAGCGGATGCGCGGCAATGGGCCACTGTCGCATCGGCGCCGGAGAACACGACTTGCCTTCGGCGGCAACGTCGTCGAGACCGAAACGGACCCCCACCGGCCCGACCCGACGCATTTGCCGCCCACCTCGGGCGCCACGCCGCCCGCCGACGTGCGCTTCGTCGGCCTCACGGCGTGGCGACGGTCACCCGGTGGGTTCCGGGTTCGGTTCCGAGGTCGACTGCGCGGATCCGGATGTGGACTCTGTCGCCCTCGCGCGCCGTCGCGCGATCCTCGTCGGTCAGCGCCAGGCCGGTCACGAGGAAGTCCGAGAGGGCGCTCACGGCGGCGCCGTGCTCGGGGAGCGCGACGATCGTCGCAGGCATCGTGGCGCCGATGCGGTCCCGGAACGGCGCGGCGGGGTTGGTCTCCAAGGGCCCTCGTGTCTCCCGGCGACGTCGCGAGGGCTCCGCCGTCACCGTAGGCAGCGACGGCCCTCGGGGCGCACCGGACGCGACGAACCCGCCCATGAGCCGGACCCCTGCCCGCGGTCCCGGACCTTAGGGTCCGGTGCCCGGTGTGAGGAGGAGGTGGTCGAGCGATCGGGCGTCGTCGTGGGTCCCGTTGTGGGGTGAGGCCGACGGGAGTGTCACTCCGATGCGGGCGGGGGAGGCCCCGGAGCGATCTCGACGGGTGCGTCGATGCCAGTGGCGGCCGGGGAAGGTGCGGTCGTCGACCCGGCGTTCGACGTGGCCTCCGGTGTGTGTCGGGGTCATCGGTGATGATCGTTCCCGTGACCGATCCTCGGGTGCCCGGTGCCCCGCTCGCCGATTTCGACGCGTACACCCGGGCGGTCGCCGCCGTCTTCGCGGCGGACGACGCCCGTCGCAGGGGGTGGGGGCCCGATTGGCCGAGGACGTGTACAAGACGTTGGTGTACGCGATCGAACGGTACGAGCACGAGAACCTCGAGGAGGTCCTCGCCGACCGACCCCCGCGTCCACCGGTCGAGGACGTCCTCGCGGGTGCGGGCGTGCCGGAGGGGCCGCCGACCCGGGGGCCGGACGGTGCCTGGTCCGTGAGGCGGCGGGTCTCGGATGCCTTCACGGGGGCGACCGCGGCCGCGGTGTTCGGGGCCGGGCCCGCCGGATGGGACGAGTGGGTCTATGCGCCCGCCGTCGGCGTCGGCCCGCTCCGGTTCGGCATGACCGTCGACGAAACGGTCGAGGCGGCGGCCGGGACACCCGGCCGGACGAGCGTCGGCGACTGCGCGCCGGGCCGCACGACCTTCTCCCGGACGTGGAGGATCGAGGTCCGCCGCCGCGAGCCCGCTTCCTCACCGCCCGCGGTCACGGCGTACGTCAGCCGGGCTGCGGGGCTGTTCTGCGTCGCCGTCGACGCCGAACACGGCCCCCAAGTCGCCTACGACGGAATCGCGCTGGTCGGCAGGGACCGAACGGAGCTGGAGAACGAGGCGATCGCGTACGCCCGGACACGGGGCGTCTGGCTTCGCTACTCGCACGCGGGCTACGCCGGACCGGACGATTCCGGGATCGTGATGTGCGAGCAAACGGTCGGGTCGGTCATGCGATCGCGCCCGTTGTTCATGGTCACGCGCGACGGCGCGAACACCGAATGGGACTCGCTCCCCTCCGAGGAGTACCCGGGCAACGGCGATCCCCTGGTCTGACGTCGTGGGGCGTCACCCGCCCACGATGGGACGGTCGACCACGCGAACGACGGGCTCCGACCGCCGCGCACCACCCGCTTCGACGGCGCGAAAGTCGCCGACGCCGTCGACACCGCCGTGATGGAACGCGTCTATCGCAGGCCCCGGGTCCTGGACCCGAGGCGCGCCCGGGGCGGGCGGTTGTCGCGTGCCGGGGACACGGTCCGGTCCTTGCCGATGTGGCCGTGCCTGCGTGCCCGGTGGCGGGGGTTCAGTCGGAGTTGGACCAGACCAGGATGCCGGGGCCGAACTCCGTGGTCACCGGGACGTGTGCCTCGCTCATCTCCTCCATGCGGCTCTCGTCGACGACGATGCGGTCAGGTCGTCGCCGTAGAGGGGTGACGGTTCGCTGGTCGCGGGGATCCGGATCATGGCGACGGCCGCGCGCAGCGCGGGCAGGTGTTCGGGAATGGACGCCATCGCCACCGGCGCGCTGCGCAGCCGGTTCACGAACAGGTCCCACTCGCTGCCCCGCGCTACACCGGACGTGTGCCGGTCCCGACCGAGGGAGGACCCGCGTCGATACGTCGGCACGCGGACAACCCCTCGGTCCAAACCGGTCCCGCAGCGCCGACCCACGACCCGGCGCGGGGTCCTGCCGGTGGTCTCCATCGGTCCGACGCGAAGTCGTCGGTGCTGTCGGCTCCGTGTCGGGGTCGGGCGCTACGGTGCCCGGTCGTGGACGTCAACGATCTCGACTTCCGGGCCCGGACGCGGTCCGGCTGCGTTCCGCCGGAACTCGCCTCGCGGTTGCTCGAGCGAGGCCGTGCCGACGTGGTGGAGGCGCAGGCCGGGCGCGGGCAGTGGTTCTGCGCGTTGGCGTGGGCAGGGGCGCTGGGTGATCGGGGCCGGGAGGGCGATGCGTGGGAGGTTCTGGCCCCGTATGTGGCAACGGGTTGGTGGACGGCCGTCGTCGGCGCGGCCGGGTTGCTGGAGGGCTGGGGCCGGGTCGACGAGGCGATCGACATCACCCGCAAGCGCATGGAGGCCGGGCACCCGATGGCCTTGGATGCCTATACGAGGCTGCTCGCCCGGCACGGCACGGACGGGCAGCGGAGGCGATCGTCGTGCTGCGCGCCGGGGCGGATGCCCGCCCGGGCGACGACTGGATTCTCCACGCCTTGGCCGAGCTGTGCCTGGACCGGGGCCGCCCCGCCGAGGGCTTGGCCCACCTCGACGCCCTCCGGGCTCGACGTGGGGGCGAGGACGAGTGGGAGCTGTACCGGATACGGTTGCCGCTGATGGCCGCCCGCGGCGGCATCGACGAGGCGGTCGCACACGCCCGCGCCCACCCCGAGGGCGACACCCGGTACGCGGCGGAGGACATCGCACGCCTGCTCGCCGGCGCCGGGCGCACCGAGGAGGCCGTCACCGTCCTCCGGGAGCACGACCGCGGGAACGGCCACGACCTCGCCTGTCACCTCGTCGACCTCGGCCGCGTCGAGGAGGCCCTGGCCGTCGTGTTGCCCACGAGCCCCCCCGCCGGCGCTCGTGCCGACGACGCGCCTGTGGTGCGACGAGCCACCACGCTGAAGCCCCGACCGGGCGCCGGCGATGACCACTGCCGTAGTCGACGGTGGCCCTCATGCCGGCCGGAACCTGCCCCGGCGCGGCCGGCGTCCGGTGTGTGGTGCGGCGTATGCCGGGGCCGTCGTCACGTTCCCGACGCCGCGTACGGATACATGGTTCGCGTGGTTTCAGATGCCTCTGATGGCACCGCTCGAATGCCCGCAGGGACATACGGTGCGCAGGCTGATGACCCGCTCGTCGTCACGAAAGACGCCCGCGTACCGGATCGGGCTTCCGCATACCCTGCAGTGCACCTCGGGCAGTTCTCCGCGGGTCATGCCGATCATGATCTCTTCGAGGATCTCGCGGTCGCGTCGTTCCTCGGCCGAATCCGTCATGAATGCCCGCCCATCCCGGGGTCGAAGTACGCCGGATCGCCCCGGCCCGCTCGCGGCGTTCCCGCGACGAGTGTCCCGTTCCTCGTGGGTGGGTGTCAGTTCCAGGGATCGGCCTGGGGGTCTTCTCCGAACATTTCGGCTGCGGTGATGCACAGGTCCGTGCCGTAGTGCTGGTTGCTGCCCCATGTGGAGCCCTACAGGTCGGTCGCGGCCCGGGCCACGGCGCGGAAGGTGTACTCCTCGTCGACGCGCCACACACGCACCTGAGCGGCCATCTCGTGCGTCAAGGTCGTCGGTTGCCCGGGTTCGTGTGTCATGCCGCCGACGATAGGCGCACCGTGCGGAAGGCGGCCATCGGGTTTCGTGCCGACCCTCCCGAGCACCGAGGGCGGGGGCTCGTGCCGATGTCGGTTTCGCAGTCCATGTGGTGGAGCGTGGGACGTGGGGTGTGTGGGGCGGGTGGACCGGGAGGCGTGATGACGCGGGACGGCAGGGCCGGGGACGATCGCGAAGTCTCGTGAGCGGCCGGGCCCGCAGGAGCGTGCGGAGTTCGAGGAGCAGCTCGCGAACCCTGAGGTGGCGCGGGTTCCGAAAAGGCCGCGCTCTGCGGCGTACCCATGCAAACTCCACCCTTGGGACCGTCGAGGACCGGGAGATCGAAATCAGGGGATCGGAGCGTGTGCCCTCGCACGGCGCTGCCTCGAGTCGTCGGTGGCCGAATCCCTCGCGGCCGTGGCCGACCGGGTCGGTGCCGGCCCCGGCGGCCGACTCGACGTACGGCGGCAACTCGCGATCGGGCCTGCGCCCGCGACGCGGTTCGTGCCGGTGCCGTGGCCGGAAGAGGGACCTCTCCACCTGGGCACCCACGCCGGCGCGGAGGCCGCCGCGTTGATCCGCGACGACCTCCTGGAGGCCGTGACCGGTTCGACCGATCACACCGCCCATGGCGTGTGGTGGGCCGTCGCCCGCCACGAGGCCGGTGCCGCGGATGGACCCACGTTCGGCAATGCCGCAGTGTGGCGCCGGCCCGAGTGACGCGTCGGCCGCCGCCGGTACCCTTCCCGGGCCAGTGTGCAACCGGCTCGACAGCCCCAGGTGTCATCGTGAAGAGTTCGCACACCCGCCGGCATCCCGAGAGAGTGAGGAATCGGTCGTGACCAGACGCGCGGCGGACCCGAACGAGCAAGCCCGCGAATCGTGGGAGCGCGGACTGAGGCTCCTCGACTCCTCCGACGAGGAGGAGCGCTTCCAGGGCGTCATGAACATCGTCCACGCCAGGGAGATGGATCCCGCGTGTCGACCGGATGCCGACGAGGTGCTTCGCGACTTCGCCGCAGGCCGTCGGCGGCGCCGGTTGCCCGATCGGCTCGCCGTGCGAGCGGCTCGCCTCGCAGTACGTGGCAAGGACCCCCTGGACGCCTACCGCGGCAACCCGGCGGTCAGGTTTTGGCGGACGTGCACCATGCAGGAGAAGGCGATGGCCGGGGCAATGGCGCTCCTGGGCCTGATGATGATCGTGATCGGTGTCCAAGCCCTCCTGTGAAGCCCGCCTGCGCGTCCGGGTGCCCTGTCCCGGCTGTTTTGAAGGGTCTTGTCAGTTGATCTCGTGTTGACCGTTGGGTTTGCAGACCGGCCACCCCGACATCACCGTGGTGTACGAGTACTGTCCCTAGGCAGGCAGCGGACCGTCACCGCGACACGGCCGTGCGCCGAAGGCCATCTGGGCCGTGTATATCCGGCGTCTTGCCAGGCTCGGTCGGGGCCCTGACATAGCCGTTGACTGCACCCGATCAAGCTCCGGCCTCCGGCTCGACCCGGTCCGGCATGCCTGCTCCGCTCCCGGGTTGTCCGGCAGAGTCGGGAGTGAGACCGGTGTGCCGCAGCTACGCGAGTACGGTCCCTGATCGTGTTGCGGAAAAGGGGACTTGATCATGTGTCTGGGGCGAGCATGGAAGCATGACGGTCTGGCGGCGGGTGTGTTGGTGGGGACTTGCCGGGCTGGCTTCCGCCACTGCGGTCGGTCTGCTGGCGTGGGTGGCCACCGCCCATCCCGAAGGCTCCGATCAGGCATGGGGCATCGCCGGGTCGATGGCCGGCGTCGCGGCGCTGGGGGTATCGCTGTGGCAGTTGCGGGCGCTGGTCACGGGCACCCCGTCTGCGAGTGGAACTCCTGCACAGGCGCCAGCGCCGGTCGAGCCGGTGGTCGGTGAGCGGGGGGCGATCGTGGCGCGGGGAAGGGTGACGCGTTCCTCGACCCGGTACACCGGCCCGCGCCCTCCCTCGGCAGGGACGGCGGGCGGACCTGCGGGGTTGGTGGGCCGCGACGGTGCGATCGTTGCGGGAGAAGACGTCGAGGACTCGGACGCGGAGTACGGTTCGTGACCGAGGCCGGTGGCGCGGCGCCGGAGCCGCCAGCGGCGGCCGCCGGGCTGCACGGTGCCAGCGGCGCGATCGTTGCAGGCGGCGACGTGGTCTCTTCGTCGACGCAGTACGTCCAGGCGGAACAGGCGTTCGTGCTTCCATCAGAGGCGTATGCCCCGATCCCGGACGATGCTGCAGCGTACGGGGTGTCGAATATCGCCTCCGGGCTTTTCGTGGGCCGCAGCGCCGAACTGGGTGCTTTGGACGAAGCGTTCACCCAGCCGGGCGAGGTCGTGGTTCACGCCGTGTACGGCCTGGGTGGGGTCGGCAAGTCGGCACTCGCCGCGCACTGGGCGGCCGGACGACGCGAGGCGGTGCGCTGGTGGGTCACCGCCGACACCGCCGCCGGGGTCGACGCCGGGATGGCGGCGCTGGCGCGAGCCCTGCAGCCCGGACTGACCGGTCTACCTGCCGAGTTGCAGATGGAACGCGCGGTGGCCTGGCTCGCCGGGAGCCGCGACCGGTGGCTGCTCGTGCTGGACAACGTCGAGGACCCTGCCCACATCCGCCCGCTGTTGGACCGGGTGCCCGGCGGTCGGGTGCTGGTCACTACCCGCCGCGCGACCGGCTGGCACCATCACGCCACCGCCATCCGGCTGGACGCCCTCCGACCGGACGACGCCGTCGACCTGTTCACCAGGATCCTCACCCACCGCAGCCCGCGCGACGCAGGCGGCACTGACGCGCTGTGCGAGGAACTCGGTCACCTGGCGCTGGCTGTCGAACAGGCTGCCGCGTACTGCGCCGAGACCGGCATCAGTCCACACGCCTACCTCGACATGCTCGCCCGGTGGCCCGCAACGATGTTCGCCGCCAACACCGAGGGCAGCGACTCCGCGCGAACCGTTGCGCGCATCTGGCGCCTGACGCTCGACCGCCTGGCCGGCATGCCTCTGGCCGGGCAGGTTCTGCGCACCCTGGCCTGGTACGCACCCGAGAACATCCCGCGCGACCTCCTCGACACCCTCGCCGAGCCCCCCGAGCTCGCGGCTGCGGTCGGCCGGCTCGTTGCCTACAGCATGGTCACTGACAACCACGACGGCACCCTCACCGTGCACCGCCTTGTGCAAGCCCTCGCCCGCACGCCTGATCCCGACGACCCCCACCGGCAAAGCCACGACATCGACCACGCCCGCGACACCGCCACCGCACAACTTGCCGACGTCTTCCCCGGTGACGCCTACAACCCGGCGAACTGGCCGCTATGCCAGACGCTCCTTCCTCATACCGATGCCCTCACTCGGCACCACACACCCGACCACGACACCGCCGACACCGCCGACGCCCTCGTCCGCGCAGCCGCCTACCAGTGCGGACAAGGCGCACTTACCCCCGCCATCCAAGCCTTCCAGCGCGCCCTCCACGCTCGGGCGCGGGTGCTAGGTGGGGACCACCCCGACACCTTGACCGTGCGCAACGACCTCGCGCGCGTCTACACGAAAGCGGGCGACCTGGACTTTGCGGTCCCGCTGCTCCAACGGACTCTCCACGACCGGGAACGGCTGCTAGGCGGTGATCACCCCGATACTCTGGCCTCCCGCGACAGCCTCGCGAGCGCGTACAGCACGGCGGGCGACCTGGATCTCGCGATCCCGCTGTACGAACTCAACCTGGCAGACCGGGCGCGGGTGTTGGGGAGCCATCACTCGGACACCCTGGTTTCCCGCAACAACCTTGCGCACGCGTACAGCGCAGCGGGGGATCTGGACCGTGCGATCCCGCTGTACGAACTCAACCTGGCGGAACAGACACGGGTACTGGGGGACGACTACCTGGGCATTCTGGATTACCGCAACAACCTCGCGTACGCGTACAGCGCAGCGGGGGATTTGGACCGTGCGATCCCGCTGTACGAACTCAACCTGGCGGACCGCGCGCGCGTACTGGGCGAGGATCACCCAGAAACCATGCTCTCCTGCAGCAACCTCGCGCACGCGTACTGGTCAGCGGGCGATCTGGACCGCGCGATCGAGATGCTTCTGAAGACCCTCGCCGATCAGGAACGGGTACTTGGCAACGAGCACCCTGGCACCCTAATCTCCCGAAGCAACCTGGCCAGCATCTATACCCTGACGGGCGATCTGGACCGCGCAATCCCGATGCTTCTGAAGACCCTCGCGGACAGCGAACGGGTGCTCGGCGACAAGCACCCTGACACTCTGGTCTCCCGCAACAACCTCGCGGGTGCCTATGAGTCGGCAGGCGACCTGGACCGCGCGATCCCGCTATACGAGCGGACCTTGGCGGACTGCGAGCAGGCGCTCAGTGTGGGCCATCCGACGACCGCGGCGGTACGGGCGAACCTGGAGCGAGCACGGTCCGCATAGGTGGACCACGTCGGCCTGAATCGGATGGGTGGGACCGTTGACTACGAATAGCTGGCGAATCCGTCAGACAGGTCGCAGCCGCGAGCCGTTCAAGCGAAGGCTACGCGTGCGATCCTCGTGACTCACGTCCCTCTGAGTACTGATCTGTACTACATTCCCGCCACACCAAGGAATGGCACGTTCAAACCGAACTGACAGTGCAGATAACGCGGGAGATCCACCTGTCGTTGTCCGGACCCGACGGATGTCTTCAAGCTGCCGGTGGCCGCGGTGGTGCCCCTGGGGCGGGAATCGCCCGTCCGCGCCGGTGGAAGCCGGTATTGCGAACAGTCCGGCCGGGGATGGCCTCGAGGCGTCGACGCGACCGGCCCGGGACCCGTCGTCGAATGGTGGCAGAGCGAGCGGAGCAGTCTGCGACGACACGACTCGGGAGCACCCGGGTGCCGTTTCAGGGTGATGTACCGGGTGTTCCCGACGGTGGGGGATGTCCGCTTACGGGTCGGGGATGTCGTCCCGGTCGCGGTAGAGCCGTCCGGCGTGACGCGGCAGCGCGGTCCGCAGCCGTTCGGGGTCGATCATCATGAGCCTGTTGCCGACGGGTCCGTAGACGACGTGGCCGCCGTCCGCGCGCTTCGA
Source organism: Embleya sp. NPDC055664 (assembly GCF_053618075.1). Classification (NCBI taxonomy): domain Bacteria; kingdom Bacillati; phylum Actinomycetota; class Actinomycetes; order Kitasatosporales; family Streptomycetaceae; genus Embleya; species Embleya sp. NPDC055664. Next base: position 16,740 of record NZ_JBSHGZ010000023.1, on the reverse strand, counting down.
TACACCGTGTCTGGTCGTCCACTGGGGCGTGGGGTGACGAGACGGAAGAAAGTGGGCGATCAGCACGCTTTTGCCGTTCTCGTCGATGTCCACAGTGATGTGGTCGACGGCGTCCCAGCGGACCGAGAAGGGGATCCTTTGCGGGCCGGTTCGGGACGGCACGGTGCGCGTCACGGTGAGGCCCGCACCATCCAGTGTGACGACGTCGGGAACGGTGCTGTACCCGAACCCCAGGCAGACTCCCAGGAACGCCCCGAGCACCGTCACGAGGAGCACACCGAAAACGGTGTCCGATCCGTCGGGTTCGCCGGAGAGACCCTCGATCATCGCGAACACGGCGGCAACGACGAGGGCGTACATGCCCCCGTGCAGGGCCGCGTTTCCCACGATGGTCCACCGCCCGTTGACGATCGTCGTGGGGCCGTCGGACGCGACGACGCGGGGCCGGGTGGTTTCCGGGGTGTTGCCGCGGCCGGGCACGGGGGCGGCGATCGGCCCGCCGGCGGTGACGACGCGGTCGAGGGTGCTCCGCAGGGCCGCTTCGACGTGGCCGGCGGTGGCGGGTCGGGCGGTGGGTGGCTTGGCGAGCAGGTTCCGGATCAGGTCGTCGAGTTCGTGGGGCGCGTCGGGACGCAGGGCACGCAGGCGGAGCGGGGCGTGGTCGAGGTGTTGGTACATCAGCGCGGCGTCGGTCGGGCCGGGGAAGGGCGGCCTGCCAGCCAGGAGGGTGTGCAGGGTGGCGCCGAAGGCGTACAGGTCGGTGTGGGCGCCGACCTGCTCGCCCCGCCACTGCTCGGGGGCCATGTACGCGGGTGTGCCCACCACGCCGCCCACGGTGGTCAGACGGGTGGCGGCCTCGGCGTAGCGGGCGATGCCGAAGTCGCAGACCTTCACCGCGCCGCCGGTCGTCAGCACGAACTTGGCGGGTTTGATGTCCCGATGGACCACGCCGTGGCGGTGTGCGTGCGCGAGTGCCGCGGCGGCCGGGATCATCAGGCGCAGCGCGAAGTCGACGGGCAGCCCGGCGGGGTGGTCGGCCAGCAGCGCGGTGAAGTCGTGACCGGTGAGCAGTTCCATCACGAAGTACGGACGGTGTCCGTGGACGCCGATGTCGTGCACGACGGTGATGCAGGGATGCTGCAGCGCGGCGGCGGTGCGGGCCTCCTGCCGCAATCGTGCGGTCAGCGCGGGATCGACGTTCGGATCGGCGAGGACGATCTTCACGGCGACCGGACGGTTCAGATACTGGTCGAGGGCGCTCCACACCTCGCCCATGCCCCCGCTACCCAGGCGGGCGTACAAGCGGTATCTCCCGCTCAGCACCGTGTCGGGTTCCACGCCGTTGCCGCCTCTCCCCGAACTGCCGTGGTCCGTACGCCCCCCGCGCACGCGGACCGCCCACGCCCGAGGGCGGGCCAGCCGCGCCGCGATCCGCGGGGGGTCTCATGGTCGCCCGTCGGGACCGACGTTCGCAGGGGAACGCGTCTCCCGGCAATCGGACGTGCCCACGAAACGGGACCGCATGCCGGCACCGATCCTTCCGCGCGGCGAGTCCGGCGGTCATCGGGGCGATCGTGGGTTGCGCGCACCACCGGGCGCAGCCTCACCCTTCGCCAAATCCTCGACGGTTTCCGGAACACCCGACGTGGAGCCACCACGACGCGAAGCCCTCGAAGCAGCCGGGGCTGCGCCCACGCGCCGGATTCTGCAACTCCGGTCCCGGTGCGTGCTGTTCACCCGAGTGGACGGACCCGATCGGAGTGCGAGGGCGAGCGGGGGATTGCGTGCTAGGGCGCCGAGGGCACCGTGACGGCGAAGCGCAGGATGGTGACGATCGGGACCATACGGCTGATTCCGTGGCGTTGGACGGCTCCGGGCCCGGCGAGGTCGACGTCGCGGCGGTCGCGTTCCTCGCGCACGGGTGAGGAGCCGGGTCCGTAGAGGTCGCGGCCGATGGCGCCGTTCACGGTCGACCGCAGTTCGCGTCGGCACGCGGCGGAGAGCCGAGACACCTCCGTCTCGGCGTGGTCCGCGTGTCGCACGAGATACGCAACGGCGCGATCCGCGACGAGGACGCCGCACCGCTGCCCGGTTCCCCGGCAACTCGTGCGCGCCGATCCGGGCGCCCGGACCCGGCCCGCGGCAGTCGGCCCGCCCGATGCCACCGACGCGGCTCAGCCTGATCGCCGGGCCTGCCAACACCGGAACAGTTCGCGCCAGTTCCGGCGGGCCTTGCCGAACGTGCTCCAGCGTGGATCGGCCGGCGCCGTGCGAAGGTCGTCGACGGCGATCCGCACCGCCAGGTCCAGCCACTTGGCCGCGTACATCGTCCCGATCAGATCTCGTAGCGCCTCCCTCGACTGCGGGAGGCGGGTGACGGAGCCCCAGTGGGCGGCGCGGATCTGCTCCGGGGTGAGCTCGCGGCTGAGGAGGACCGGCACCGCCAGCTCGACGAAGTCACGACACTTCGCCTCGTGGTGGCTCATGTCCACCTCTCCCCGGAGCGCGCGGTACGCCTCGCCGGCCCCCTCGGTCGCGTGGTGGGTGATCAACCCCCTGGGCACCGGCGAGTCCACGCCGTCGTCCGGCTCCCACGCCAGGGCGATCCACCGATGCGGCGGAGGCACGGGCCGGATCAGCAGCCGGGCGAGCACCCGCTCGGCTTCCGCCTTGTCGGGCAGCGGGCCGGACCCGGTCCACTCGGTGGCGCGGCCGAGCGGCGTCGCGGTCACATCGGCCCAGTACACACACGGCGTCACCAGCCGATCGTGCGCGCGCCGCAGCCGCTCGACGTACCGGGCCTCGCTCAGCCCCAGATAGTCCAACTCCCGGCGATACGCGCCCATCGTGATCGTCTTGTTCCTGCGCAGCGCGCGATGCAGATCGCCCGCCAGGGTCTGGAACCCGCGTTCCGGCGGACGCACCGCGGCCTCCAACGACCCGAGCGTCGCGTTGCATCGGCGACAGAGCGCACCGCGTACCAGGCCCGTGTCGTGATCGTGGTCGACCACCACCGCGACTCCCGGGCAGAGCATGCAACGGGGGTGCTCGGCCAGGTAGCGATCCTTGGCCTGCGACGACATCGACGCGTGCCTCATCCGTGCCTCCCTCGTCCTCGCGGTCGACCGTCGTCGATCCGCGGAGTGTCCCGGCTTCCAGGAGACGAGAAGTCCGCCGCGGATACACGCGTTTGCGCGATTTCCGCACGGCCCGGGCCCGGAGAAGTATCCCGCGTCGTCGGACGACGCCACGCGCCCGCCTTCTCGACCGAGCCCGGGTGACGTCCGTGGTTTCGGTCCCTTCGCGGGTGGGGGTGTGGGATGTTCGGTGGTGCGTAGCGGTCGGGTACGGGTGGTGTTGTTCCGGTGACGGGGGCGGGGCACGGTGGTGGCGTTCGCGCTGTTGGAGGCGGGGGATCCGGAGCGGATCGGCCGGTACCGGATCGTGGGGCTGCTGGGCCGGGGCGGCATGGGCCGGGTGTACCTGGGCCTGTCGTCGGGTGGTCGCGCGGTCGCGGTGAAGGTGGTGCGGGTCGAGTTCGCGGACGATCCCGGGTTCCGGCGCCGGTTCGTGCGCGAGGTGGAGGCGGCCCGGCGGGTGACGGGGTTGTTCACCGCGGCGGTGGTGGACGCCGACCCGCAGGGCACGCCGGCGTGGCTGGCCACCGCGTACGTGCCCGGCACGTCCCTGGAGGTGGCGGTGGCCGCGCACGGCGCCTGGCCGGGCAGGGCCGCGATGGCGCTGGGTGCGGCGTTGGCGGAGGCGTTGGACGCCATCCACCACGCCGACCTGGTGCACCGCGACCTCAAGCCCTCGAACGTGCTGTTGGCGGCGGACGGGCCGCGGGTGATCGACTTCGGCATCTCCCTGGCCGCCGAGTCCACCACGCCTTCCTGATCGTCGCGATCGCCGGCGCGGGGATCTCCGGGTTCTTCTGCCTCGGTCTCTTCGTGTACACCAGGGCCTGCAAGCCGGTCGCGGAACGGCGACATCGACTCGCGGTTCCGAACAGGGCCCCCTGGTCGCTGCGCATCGGCCCGGGCGGCATCACGACCGCCGACAACTTCCACCGCACCATCGCCTGGGACCGGATCAAGACGATCGGCATCGAGCCCGTACGGCCCGCCCTGCTGCCCGAGCTGTACGTCTACCCGGGACTGCGCGTCCACCTCGTCGACGACACCAACGCCACCCCCCTGCGCCCCGCGGGATGGTTCTACTCCGGCGAGATTCCCAGGATTCCCGCGGGCAGGGGAGGGGTGTCCCGGTGTGCGTCCTCGGTCCACTGACCGAACGTCAGCACTTCGAACTCACCGAGGCCCTCACCCGCCACGCCGGCGCCCGGTGGAACCCGAAACTCGGACTCCAAGGCGCGAACCCCCTCGGCCGCAAAGGTTCCGACCGGCAGTGACCTGTGGGGGCGTAGGCGCGACAGACCCCGGGCTCGGCGCGCCGGGCCCGGGACCCCAACGCCCGTCCATGTGCGCGGCAGTCGACCACCGGCCGGTCGTCGTCAAGGCCTGCGACCCCGCTCGGGGCGGATGCCCCCGAACGGTCCCGATACCGGCGACAGTTGCTGCGGCTCCCCGTCCTGGCGCCGCCCGTAGCCCCGTCGGGTGCCGCGCCGACTGCGTCCGGGACGGGCGCGTCGATTACGCAGGTCCAGGCCCCGCCTCAACGCTTCTCAGCCCCGATCCCGCGCCGTGGTTGTTCGAGTCGGGTCGGCAGCGGCGATTCCCCACCCGCTCGCCGGTCGGCTCCATGTCGAGTTCGACCACCGCGCGGGGTACGCACGCGCCGCCCCCGAGGCATCAGCGCCATGACGACGGGCCCGAGGGGCGCGCCGGCACCACACCGCGGTCGCCGCGCCCTGCGCCCGGCGGGCCGACAGCGTCTGCACGTCCGGTCGGCGACGCAACGCCGTCCGCTTGGACAGTGACGGCAGTCCCATCCGGCCGACCGGTGGCGTCACGGTGAGTCCATCCCCCACTGTCGGACCCGTGGCCGGCGTTGCCTTCGGGGCCGACCCGGAAGTGGTGTGCGGCTGCGGGCGTCGGATCCGCAGGCGCACCATGGACCATCGTGGACGAGGCCGTTCGCACTGCGGGCCGCGGTGGTTCGGGGGAAGGGGAGGCCGGCAGGCTGGGTGTCATGGCGGATTCGGAGTGGACGCATGTGGTGCGGGGGGAAGTCGTCACGTTGCCGGGGACGTTGGGCGGTATCCGCGCGGCGCTTCCGGAGGAGCGGCGCGCGGAGTTCGACAAGGTCGTGTACGACACCCCCCTCGACGAGCTCGTGCGGCGTGTGGTGCTGGACTGGGCGTTGCCGCCGGAGGCCCACGAGGAGGCCGAGGAGGCCATGGAACGCGTCCGCCGGGGCTACTACACCGGTGTCGTCGACGCCGACGGCAACCCGGTGACCGGCCCTCCCGCCGAGTGAGGAGACACCCGTGGCCCGGTATCGCGTGCAGTTCACCGCCGGCGCCGAGAACAACATCGCGAAACTCCCCGCCGCACGCCAACAGCAGATCAAAAGCGCGGCGGACGGTCCCCTGGGTTCCGATCCGTACGGCAACGGCTCCTCGTCGGTGCGCGGCAACCGCGACCGCCGGGACGTCCCGGAGCCGCGTCGGTCCAGTGGCGGATACTGGCTGGGGTTCATGGCCCAGTCGTTGGTGGCTCCTACCAAGGCGGGGAGTCGCTCCCGTCGGGTTCCCAGCCGTACCACACATTCGTGCTCCGGTGGGTCGCCCGGGCCAGGTCTCTCACCGCGTGGGTATCGCCGGCGTCGGCGGCCTGTCGGTAGAGGTGTTTCACGTCTTGGTCCCCGTTCTTCTCCCGCAGTCGGGCGAGAGCTGTCACTGCGTGGATGTTTCCGGCGTCGGCGGCCTGCTGGTACAGGCGCTCCGCGTCGTCCGGTTCCCCGGCCGCCGCGTGCATGTCGGCGAGGTCTCCCAGCACGTAGGGGTGTCCTGTTTCCGCAGCCTGCCGGTAGAGGTGTTCCACGTCTCGGTCTCCGTCTTCCTCCCGCATCCGAGCGAGTTCCATCCACGCGAAAGGGTTCCCGGCATCGATGGCTTGCCGGTAGAGATGCTCCGCGCCGTCGCGATCCCCAACGTTCGCCCGCATTCGGGCTATATCTGGCAGTACGTGGGGGTTTCCGGTGTCGGCGGCCTGCCGGTACAGGTGCTCGGCAGCCTCCCAATCCCCGTTCTCCGCGTGCATGTCGGCGAGGTTTCTCAGCAGGAGGGAGTTTCCCGCGTCGGCGGCCTCCCGGCTCAGGCGCTCCACGATGTCCCGATCGTTTGACCGCATCCAGAGCAAGGCGTTCAACGCGTGGCGGAATCCGATGTCGCAGGCCTGCCGGTACAGGCGCTCCGCACTGGCCCGATCACCGGCCTCGGCGCGTATATCGGCTAGATACGTCAGCGCGAGGGTGTCTCCGGCGTCGGCGGCCTGCCCGTACAGGCACTCCGCACCGTCCCGATCACCGAACTCAAGGCGCAACCGGGCCAGTTTCGCCAGCCCGTTCGGACGCCCGGCGTCGGCGGCCTGCCGGGCGAGGAGCGCAGCGTGTCGATGACGTCCGCGTTCGCCCGCCTGCCGGGCAAGATCGGCCAGTTCATCGGGTGTGGCGGTGCGGAGGGCGGTTTCCCAGAAGGCGGCGGGCGGGCATACCCAGCGGCGCTCGTGGCGGCCGTGTTGTTCGAGGTAGTCGGCGAGCCGGTACATCGTCGCGCTGCTCGCTGCGGGCGATGGCGACGCGACGAGGGGGGTCGATGGGCGCCGCCGGGGGTGTCCGGTGCGACGCAACGGGGCATGTGTGCCGTGGCCGGGGCGGGCGAGCTCGTCGAGCGCGATGTCGGCCCAGTCGTCCCCGAGGAAGTCCCGCACGTTGCCGTCCAGATAGTCGGCGCTGGAGCCCACGAGGAACGCTCGCGGCAGGTGAGGCCCCACCCCGAGCCGCCGTGCGTCCATCGCCGCGCGCAGCAGGGCTTGCTCGGGCTCGGTGCCCTCACGGTAGCGGCGCAGTAGATCCGGGGCGCCGGCCAGGTCCTGGGCGATGCGACCGCTGTGGCGGGCGCGGGAGAGGGTGTCGGCGAGGTGTCGGTCCCCGGCGTTCGCCAAGGCGGTGACGATGCGCAGGGCGTCGACGTCGAAGGTGTCGGGGACAGCGAGGGTGCGCCCGGCCAGCAGTTCGCGGGCCCGGCTGTGTGGATCCGCCTCGCCGGGACGCGGGAGTCGGGTGTATCGGCGAGCGTATTCCGGCCACAGCGTGCCCAGCACGAGCACCGGGGCGCGCTGGGGGTCACTGAGCAGGGTGTGCACCGCGGCGGCAACCTGCTCGCCCACACGTGGGTCGCCCAGGTAGTGCTGGGCCTCGTTCAACCACACCACCGTGTGCGGTCCGACGCGGGCCAGATCCGCGAGCGCCGCGCCGGCCCGGCTGGGATCGAACGGATGCCACAGCCGCCAGGCCGGGTCGCCCAGCATCTGCACCGCTTCCCAGCAGGCCCGGGTCTTCCCCGTCGACGACGACCCGACCAACACCACCATCGCGCTGTGCCCGGCTGCGGCGCCGCGCACCGCCTCGCCCAGGATCCGGTCGTGGGCGCGTGCAACGTACCCAGGCAGCGTCCGGCCATCCCGCTCGGATCTGCCCGGGTTCGGTGGCGTGCCGGCCGGATGGACCTCCAAATCATGAGGATGCCACGCCTCAATGGACCGCCCCAATCGCGCATTCCGTGGGGCAGGACCTGCGCGCCGTCGCAGGTTCAGCATCGTGGGCTCGTCCAAGCCGAGCGCCCGGGCGAGCGCGGCGGTGGTTTCCGCCGACGGCAGGACATCGGGCCGCAGCGCGTCGTTGACCGTACTGCGTGCCAGGCCAGCCAGCCCCGCCAACTGTGTCTTGGTCCGGCGCGAGCGCGCCAGCGCGTCGTCGAAGCGGCGATGGAGTTCCGCCATCGCCGCCGCACGGGCAACGTCTCCGTCCATGGCCCCCGAAGGTTCCGCCGTTGGTGTCCGACGGTGACCATCATCGACCGGCGCGGACATCGGCGTACACGGTTTCGCCCACCATCGAGGAAGTCAACGCCCACCCGATTTACGGGAGTCCGTCATGTTCCTCGCCCTGGTGCTCATCGGCGCCGCACTGGTTGCCGTCGTCGGCCTGCTCGTCTCCGCTGCGACCGCCAAGCTTGCCCGCCTGGCCGGAGCTTCCCGCCCTCTGGCCCTCACTCGGTCCGCTGCCGCGTTCGGCGCCACCGTCACCCTCGCCGCGACTGTTACCGCAGCTCTCGCCGCCCTGGCGGCCGCCACTCGATGATCGCCCTACCCGCAGTAGTGGAGCGGCTCGTGTCCGGCGCCGCCGTCCTTGGGCAGGGTGGCACCTCGCGCCGGGGCCGCCGCTCGAGGGCCGGCCGCCGGACCGCCGAGCCGGTCCGGCGCCGCGTGATCGGGCCCGGGCACGCCCCGAGGCGTCGGCCGGTCACCGATCGACGCCTCGAACTCCACGCGAACCTCGCTGCGGTGTCGCCGTTCGGCCGCCCGTGTCCGTCGTCGTGTCGTGCCTCGTGTCGCGACGGCGGTTGTGGCGAGGTGGACTCCGGTTCGAGGATCGCGAGGGCGAGGGCGAACCGCTGCTCCTGGACCCGGGCCGTGATCGGCACACACCGATCACGGACGTGGTCCCGCATCCGCGCACCGCGTGGGTTGGCCTGACGGACGAGGTGTACGTCGACGAGCGCGGTGTCGTGTGCGGTGTGCCGACCATCGAGGAACTGACCCGCGCCGCCTTCAGACCCGTGCAATCCGTGCTCGAGGGGAGCAGCGACAACGATTGCGGCGCGCGGAACCCCAGACACCGCCACCGGCCGCACCGACGCCACCACGAACGCCTGCTGCGCCAACAGCCGGCGCGGATCGCCGCAAGTGACCGCAGGATCGACCAACGGATCACCGCATGCGAACGGGAACTCGACGACGGACCCGCGCCCACGGGAACACAGTGTCCACCCGCCGCTGCGCAGCGGCGGTCCCCCTGCCACTGTCGTGGTTCGCCCGCCTGGATGGACTACATCTCCCAGCGTCGTTCGGGTTGTTCTGCCCAGGCCCATTGCCGACCACGTTCGACGGTGATGCCGAAGTCGTAGCCGTGGATGCGGTGTTCGTCCTGCCATTGCAGGGCGGCGTCGACTTCGTCCCACAGCCGGCGCGGTCCACCCTGGACGGCTTTCCCGACTCCGGGCCGGTCATCGACCAGAGCCCAGGACCCCCCGCGGTCCCACAGTCGCCACACCGTGCCGCTCCCGAGTGTCTCCAGCCGCACGTCGGGGATTCTCAGCGCGACGGCGTGCGTGAAGTTCCCGTCCCGGTACAGCGAGTCCAGCACCCACTCCACCTCGGACTCGCCCGTGGCGGGCTCGGCCTCGCGAGCCGCCTCGAAGGCGGCCTTGGCGCGTTCGCCGCGCAGTTCCATGAACGCCACGCTGCGCACGAGCTTGCCGGACGCGGTTCCGTCGTCGCCTGAGACCAGGCGCAGGAGGGCGCCCGCGCCGAAGCCGGGCGACCACGGTGCGACGATCACCGCGCCGGGGCGGGTCTGTTCGATCCACGCGTAGGGGACCCGGTGCGTGAAGGCGGCGGTGGCGTGCACCCGGTCGAAGGTCCCGGCGTCGGGTGCGCCGAGGGTGCCGTCGCCGGTGATCACCGTCGGCGACAAGCCCAGCCGGGCGTGGGCGGCGCGGGCGCCGGCCGCGAGGGCGGGGTCGATCTCGACCGAGACGACGTTCTCGCCGCCCAGGCGCCAGGCGAGGAGCGCGGCGGTCCAGCCCGGCCCGGTGCCGATCTCCAGGACGCGTTGGCCCGGGTGGACGTCGAGTTCGGTGAGGAAGGAGGCGACCGCGCGGTAGTCGCTGAGCGAGCTGCTCGCCAGGTCTCCCACGGAGTTGGTGGTGCCGTCGTCGACCTGGGTGACCACCGGTTCCGGCCGCAGGACCACCTCGTCCCACGCGTCGGGGTCCGCGTGCCGGTCCACCGCGGTGTACCGGCCGGACGCGGGGTCGGGGTGCCAGACCGTGTCGGGCGCGAACGCGGCGCGTGGTACGGCGAGCATGGCCTCGCGTACCCACGGGGCGGGGAAGGCGCCCTCCCTGTCGAGGGCGCCCACGATCGCGGCGTCGTCCCGCACTAGGGCTTGTCCTTCTTACGGCGTCCCGGACCAGGGTTCCCGATGCCGGGTAACGCGCCGTCCTGCTTCTGCTTGGGATCGGGCTGCGGCGGATCCGGTTGGGGCGCCGGCGGCTTGCTGTGATCACCCACGACGGGGCCTCCACGTCCTCGGAAGCGAGATGACGTTCCGAGCATGACGCGACACGACGAGCGACGGCAAGACCACGGCGGCCGACGCCCGACGAACCGCAGGGCGCCGGAGTCGGTCGGGGCCAGTGTCCGGGGCTGTGGCGCATGACGCCTGCCTCGCTCGCCGGGATCCCGAGGCCGGTGCCGAGGTCGTCCCAGGGGATCCGGTCGGCCCGAACGTTGACCGCGGCTTCGCGGCCGATGCGCGCGGTGGCGCGCTCCAGCAGGTCCACGATGTGCGGGCGGGGACGCCGACATCCGCCGCAGGATGGCCCGTCGTTACTACGGCGGAGTCGGTCGCGGGTTGACGCCGCCTGGCCCGTGTTCGGCGGACGGGGGCGATCGCTGCGGAAGGGGGCGAACGGTTGCCGTGTCGGATCGGGCGTTGGTACTCAGACGACTTCGACGCAGTGGCGACCGGCCCAGGTGACGATGGCGTCGCAGAGATCTTTGGACCAGGCGGCGCGCCGGATGTGCCCGTCTGTGGTGACGGGGGCGGCTTCGGGGATGCCGAAGGTGTGCAGCAGGCGGTCCGCCAGGGCGGATGTTGCCTGCACGAGTGCGGGGCCCGCGTCGGCGAGGTCGTCGAGGAGCGCTGTGATCTCCGCCTGGGCGGAGACCGCGTTGAACGTTGCGGACTGTCCGGATCGTTGCTCCACTACCAGAGGATGCGCCGGTTCGCGTGAGGGCACCCCCGGGCGTGCGATGGGCTCCGGTGGCGCCCAGGGGTGGGAGTACATCTCGTCCACGAGATCGACCTCGTTGACCGTCCCCGTCGTGCCGCACCGATCCCGCGCATGGGCACCGAGGAAGGCGAGCGCCGACATCAGCCGATGCACGAGCACGTCCGCGTCGACGACACGAACCGACGTGTCGTCGTCCATGGTGTAGACGCGCGTGTTGACCGGGTGGGCCCAGATACCGGCGCCGTCGTCGTGGAGATACGCCAAATCCTTGCGCGACGCGGGAGGGGGCCAGTCCAGGCGCAACCTGCAACGCCCCACGCTCACCTGGAGAAACGGCTGCTGCGACAGGCCCAGAAGAGGCCGCGCGGCCAGCAGGGCCGCTTCGTGCGCGACGAACGACCGCTGGTTGATCGGCATCTCACCGGGCACATCCGGGACCAGCGTGACCACCAGGTGCGGCCGATCGCGAGTACGTTCCTCGGCGACCAGGTCCTGTTGGACCTCGCGCATGCGTTCCCGACGGTCTGCAGCGGCCTGGAAGCGCTGGTGGTAGGCGGTGGCGACGTGCGTCTCGGTCAGCCAGTCGGTCTTGCTGCCGGCGCGTCGCGGGTAGCGTAGGGCAGCGGCCGTCGGCTTCGTCGGTGGCGCGGTGACGGCGTGCGGCCCGTGAGGACTGCGCGGCACGGCCAAGAGCAGCATGCCCCGACCGGGGTCGGCGGGGTTGGGCTTCCTGAACGGTTCCCAGCGCACCGGGGGAGCGGTCGAAGACGCGATGCGTTGTTGCAGGTCGCGGACATGGGCGTCGTCGAGTTCGACGTCGAACGCCTTCGACGGCACGCCGCGGGCTCCCGCGACGCCGATCACGATGACCCCGCCCAAATGATTGGCGAACGCCGCCACATCCTTGGCCAGTTCCTCGCGACTCTCGGGAGCGGCCGTGTAGTGAGCCTGTTTGTAGTCGAGATCCTCCGCCTCGGCGGCGTCCGCATTGCCGATCAGACCCACCAAGTCGGCATAGCCGATGTCAGCGACAGCGCCGCCGAACAAATCCTCGAGACGACGCGAACGAAAGACCATCGGCCCAACCTACGCCGCAACCGCCGTCCGAAGCCTGACAACATCCGAACACGACGAAGACGCCCGCACGCGAGGGGACTCCTCGACACGATCACCGACCTCGCCTCTTCGCCGAGCAGCCGGCGTGCCAGCAACAGAAGACCACTGACGGCAGGAGACGACAGACTGGACGGGTGAACGACGACTCGAATGTGTGTCCACCCGAACTCACACTGCCGGAACTGACTCGACGGACGCAGACAGGATCGCTCCCGCTTCCACTGCCCAATCCGCCGGTATTGCCCCTGGATCACCTGGACCCTGGGGTCTTTGAGCGTGTGGTGGCGGAGCTCGTGAGTCGCCGACACAATCTCGGCGTCCAGTTCTACGGGCGCAGCGGCCAGGAGCAGTACGGGCTCGACATCGTCGAGCGCAGGTTGAACCATCGCAGGACGCTCTACCAGGTCAAGCGCTACGCGGTCATCACCCCGGCGAAGTTGCGCGCGGCCGTCGTGGAGTACGCCGACTCGGCGCGCCCGCAGGGACACACGGAACCGCCCCGACTGTTCCACCCCGAACGATTCATCGTCGTGACGTCTGCTCCGGTGGACCACGAGACGAAGGTGGTCAACGAACTCGCGGTTCTCCAGGACGAGTACGCCGGCGACTTGGACATCGAGTGTTGGGGCGCCGAAGCGATCAGTCGTGTCCTCCGGAACGAACACCACCTCGTGTACGCGGTGTTCGGAGGGCCTTGGGCGAAGATGTACTGCGGATTCGATCCCGGGCCCCCGAATGCGGCCCTTCCGCCGGCCCTTGGTCTCGTTGACGATCCCGTCGCCGTGCTCGGCTTGGACGCCCTCGAGGCGGATGCCAACGAGGTCGCAACCTCGAACCGATCCAAAGCGGCCCGTTTGTACGGACTCGTCGCGGATGGTCTCAAGGCAGGGAATTTCCCCGGCCACGCGACGATCCTGCGCGTGCGACAAGCCGAAACCGAAATCGAGGACGGCCGTTTCGCCACCGCGTTCAACACCCTGTTCGACATGACGCTCGGGCGTGTACGCACCGGGGAGAGACGCGCACTCGGGCACCTCCAACACCTGTGGCCCCGGCTGAAGGACTTCCTGGACGCGGCTGCCCACCACCGGATGTCCCTCCTGGAGTCGATCGACGGCTGGTACGAGCGAGGGTGCAACCCCGAGGCCGACCTCGTATCCCTACGAGCCTTGGAGGCCGCGGGCGACGAACACGTCGCCGTGTTGTGTTGCCTCGTACTCGAACAACTCGTCGTCGACGGCTGGTACGACTTCACACCACCACGCCCTTCGGCCGTCAGCCCCGACGACGATCCGGCGAACGCGATCGCCGCTCTGGCGGAGACGCGAGAACTCGCCTCGCGCATGGACAGCTCGGATCCCGAGATCCGCGCCCGCCTGGCATGTGCGGTGGCGGACGCCGCTTTGACGGCCGATGCCGGGGTGGATGACGTCCTTCGGGTCTTCGGCACAGTCGTCGAGAACGCGATCGGCGGACGCCTGCGCCATGCCCGCGGCCTGGTCGTCTCCCGGGTTGCCCACGCACTCGGGGTCAGGGGCGCCATCGAGCGCGCCGACAACTACTGGCGTTACTCGATTCTGGCGTCCAGCGAGCACGAACTCTACGGGGACGCCCGGGGAGCGATGCGCGCATCCCGACTGCTGCTGCAGGACGACGGCCGATACAGCCGGACGCCACTGCACGTGGCCACCAGCGCGCTGCCCTCCCGGAAGTGCCTCATCGACTCACCGTTCGACCCGGCGCACATCGCATTGGAGGCCGCCCACGCAGGACGTCTGCGCGAAGCGTTCGGCGACACCCGTCGATACCTGTGGCAGAGCCGCTTGTCCGGCCACCTCCAAGAGGAACTCAACGCGCTGTCGTTGTTCGGTGACGTTCTCGTCGCCACTGGTCAAAAGACGGCGGCCGTCGAGTTCTACATCGCCGGCGGGGCGGCCGCGAAAGCCGTGAAACACGCGAAGGACCTAGACGAACCGGCCGACGTCCGAGCGGGGCTGACCTCCGGTGTCCGTCGCCGCCGAAACGCCGCCGTTCAAGTCGTCGGCGCCCAGGCCGCGATGATCGATGATCAAGACGTGACCGACCTCGTCAACACACTGATGCCGATCGCTGACCAGTGGCCCCAAACCCGTAACATCGGGCCTCGTCCCGAGGTCGAAGCGCTGAAGGCAATCGCCGCCTTCGGCGTCCGCATTCCCGACACCAGTGTCGACGCGATCCTGGCCTTGGCACAGCCTGCCCTCGCGACCCCCACCTGGGCGGGAGAACCCGTCGCGAACCTGTTGATCCAGACGTACTGGACCATCGAGCAACGGCGCGAGGACCTCGCGACCGCTCTCACCAGCATGCTCCGGCAGACAACGCCCCCGGAATCACTCTGGACGCTCGTGGCCAACCTGCCCGAAGACGCACGCGAGCCGCTGCTGCCCACGATCACCGAACTCGCCGACACCGAAGACCCCGCAGCGATCCAAACCCTCGCGACCTGGGGAAACGCCACCCCCGCCGTGCAGCTTGCCGCCCGTCGAGCATGCGCGGCACTGCTGCGCATGCCCGTGGGAGTCACCCGTTCAACGACGGTCCTCGGAACGTGGGAATCCACCACCGTCGATCTGCTCCTGGGCCTGCTCGGAACCGAACAACCCGTGGCTGTTCTCCCGGACGAACTCACAGCCGACAAATGCCAACTCGCCGGCGGCGTCCTCTACGTCACCACAACCGTCGTCGCCCCTACCAGCCCACCAAACACGCCACCACAAACCCCGCTCGACACCCAAGACGACCCTCAACCACAGGACGAAGCCGCGAACACGGCAGCCTCCCCACCAACGGCACTGGCCACGGCCGTCGCCCTCCACCTCACCGCCACGATCGAAGACACCCACTACGGAGCAGCACCCCGCGCCCAGTCCGTACGAGCGCTGCGCCGCATCCTGGAGCACATCCCGGCCGAGACCACCGCAACACTCGTGAGTCGACTCGCCGCGGTCAGCAAGACACCGAACTTCAACGCCTCCGACCTTGCCGCGATGGAGGGAAACAACCCACTCAGCTCCGTACGTATCAATACCGGGGCGCACAAACTCCCGGGCCTGGCCATGGTTGCTGCGGCCGAAGCGCTGGCACTCACGCAAACCCCCGGCACTCCGACGACACCCGGCGGGCAAGCGTTCGTCGACCAAGCCGTGGCAGCGTCGCCGGCGTACCTTCGCAGCGAGAACCGCGACATGCGCATTCTTGGCGCTCTCACGCTCGCCACCTTGGCCCAAGCCGACCCGCGATACGCCGCGCTCGCCGCCGGACTGCTGTCACACCCCGACGACGACGTCCGGGCTCTTGGAGTCGCACACGCTCCGGCGTCATCCGAGATGTTCACGACACTGGTGGACGACCCCTCCATGCAGGTACGGGCGGCACTCGCTCGCCGAGCGCTCGAACTCCCCGACCCAGTACGGGACATGCTTGCCGAGGATCCACGCGTGGAAGTACGACGCACCCTCACCCATTTCATGTCCAACGACTAAGCAAGGACGAGGGTCGCGCACGAGTTGCGGGATCATCCAGGTCTCGCAGTCCTGAACGCGGATTTGCATCGCATCCGGGATTGTTCCTGACCTGGTTTTCTCGGACTTCCTTGTTCGGTTATTCTGTCGGGTTTCCTTACGCCTTTTCGGCTCGATCTATCGGTCGGGGAGGGGCGTGCTGCGGCGTTGTCCCGGCCCTGGTGGTGGCCAGGTGGCGAGGCCGCGATATCGGGTGTCTCGTCTCAACGCCGAGTCGAAGGAGTGGTGGTCTGACCTGCGGTGCGGCACGGATTGAGAAGGCTGTGCTGTGCCTTGTGACCTGTGCTGTTGCGGCGGAGTGTGGGGCGTGCCTGTGGCCGTGGGGTGGTTGACCTGCGGTGTCTCTCGGTTTCCTGTCGGGTTTTCCTTACGACTTTCAAGTCTCGGGTTGTTGATCGGGCGCCGGGCTTGTCGATGGCGCTGTGCGGCGTCGTGCCAGCTGATGGGTGGAGTGGCGGCGGATCCGGGCGTGAGGGCTGCAGGAGGGCGTCCAAGTCGCTTGTCGGGGTTCCTGGTGGTTGCCGTGTCGGACTTGTGGTGGCCGTGGAGGGCTGGTTCGATGTGCCTGCGGGTCGGTGCGGGTTCGCTCGCTGGGTGTGGTGGTGGGGCCGCGGAGCGGGCCGGGTCCGGTGTCCGGGTGGGGTCCGTGGGTTTCCCCAGATCGTACCCGGTGCAGCTTTTGATGCAGACCTTGTCGGTAGTGTGGCGCGCACCTATATTGGAAGTGGCTGGCCCGGTGGTGAAGTCGCCTGCTTCCAATGATGGTTCGCGATGACGGTGCCAAGTCGCGTGATGTTTTGGGGTGTTGGTTCGCTCCACTAGTCCGATGCCCGGTCTGGGCGACCCCGGGAAGAGCGCGGCCCCGGACGCGAACCCCCGCTGTTGCCAGCGCAGTTCCCGAGCGAAACGGTCGACAGCCGGAGACGTCCGGCACGGTGGGCAATCGCGTAGCGATTGCGTGTTGGTTGGAAGTGACGGAGTCACTTCCAACCAACACCTCTTGCGACCCGTAGGGTC
>NZ_JBSHGZ010000022.1:167040-171033 GCF_053618075.1 Embleya sp. NPDC055664 | reverse complement strand
GGATCGAATCCCGTCCGGCGCCCGGGGGTTCCCGGTGCCGCGCCCGTCGCGGAGCGCGGCACCGGCGTCCGGCCGCGGCTTGAGAACACCTCATCAAGCCCGGCCGGAACCCGATGTTCCCGGGACCCGGCGATACGGCATACGGCGCCGCCGGCCCGGTCCGCCCCGGGATCGGGATCACCGGCGGTACAACACCGCCTCCGGCGCCGCCGCGGTCAGCGTCACCGCCTTCGGGTGGACCGGCACCGCCCGCCCGGGTCGATCGTCCCGACCGAGCAGGAACGCCCGGTTGATCCCGTTCACCGTGATCGTGCTGCCCGGGTCGACGCCCGCGACGGTACGGATCGCCACCACCTCGACGATGTCCGACGCCTGCGTCCCGTGCGGCAGCCGTACCGTCGTCGCCGCCGGATCGTCGCGCTGCAACGACCAGTCCACCCGCCCGCGGTCCGAGCGGTACAGCGTCGGGTCCCCCTTGACCCGCACGCCCAGCGCGACCCCGTTCCACCCGGCCGCGCCCGCCGGCGGCTCCGACGTGGTCTTGCGGATCACCGCGTACAGGTAGTCCGTCGGGTCGGCGATCAGCGTGGTCGTGTCGGCCGGCGGGTCGGCCACCACCCGGCCCTCGCGCCGCATCTCCCGGACCATCACCGGATACACCCACGGATGCCGGTCCACCATCTCCTCGCGCGCGGTCCGGGTCGGCTCCGCCAACCGCTCCACCGCCGCCGGCGCGAACCGCATCGGGTCGTCCACCACGTCGCACAGGTTGTTGTTCAACGTGCAGGTCTGCAACAGCGGATGGCCGTCCTCGTAGCGCCCGGCGAACGGCGTCGTGCCGTGGTTCGGCGACTGGAAGAACGCCGTGCCCGGCACCGCCCGGCCGCCCCGGTCCACCTCGACCCGGTACGCCCACTCGATGTCGGTGGTCCGACCCCAGCGGGCCATCAGCGCCGGCGTCGAGGTGCCGCCGTCCTCGTTGCTCCACACGATCGTGTAGGTCAACACCCGGTTCCCGGCTGTCGCCGCCGGGGCCTCCTGGTACCAGGCCAGCACCGGGGTGTCGGTGACCGCGTTCTGGAACGGGCCGGTCACGCCGCCCGGCGCGCCCGGGATGTTCCGGCCGTACAGGACCGGCGCGTTCGCGGCGACCGCGTGCTCCCGGTCCCCGGTCGCGATCGTCCGCGTCCGCAGCCGGGAGACGTGCACCACCGACCCGGCCGGCGACGACCGGTCGGCCGCGAAGCGGATGCTCAGCTCGTGCCGCCCCTTGCGCAGCGCGCCCAGCGCAAAGCCGCGTTCGGTGGGCGTGGCACCGAACACCACCACGTCACCGGCGGGCCGGCCGTCCACGAACAGCTGCACCACCGCCGACTCCGCGCCCGCCTTGCCCCAGTCCACGCCCGGCGCCGCCACGGTCAGCGTCACCAGCGCCTCGCCGTCGCGCCCGGTCCGGAACGGAACCACCACGGGGCGGCCGTCGCGGTGCACCGAGAAGGTGCCGTGCGCTCCCGTGGTCGCCGCGACTGCGTCGGCGGACCCGGCGGCCTCGGCCGCCCGCGCCGCCGAGGCGGGGCCGGCCAGTCCCGCCGCGGCGGCGAGCACCGCCCCGGTCAGCACGAATCGACGCAGACGATGGGTACGAGATCGAGCGAACACGAGCAATCCCCCGAACGAGATGGGTGAGTCCGACCTGCCCACCGTGGCCGGCCGACGGGGCACGGGCCAACCCCCGCACGGGCAAATTCCACCAACCGTCATCACCGGGCCCACGTCCCGACACGCCCCGGCCACGCAGCGGGCCGGCGGCACGCCGATGTCCGATTCGTTCAATACCCGACGCATCCGCACGCCTAGCGTCGAACCATGGAGTGGATCACGAACGACATGATCGACCGGGCCGAACGTTTCCTGTGGGCCTCGGGCCGCGTACTGGAACAGCGCCGATTCGCCTACCTGTTCGGCACCGGCAAGCCGGCCGCGCCGGGGGCCGGCGGCGAACGCGCGGCGCGGGCCGAGCCCGATCGCGCCGGACTGCTCGCCGCCCTGGCCGGATATCGCACCCCCGACGGCGCCTACGCGTACGGCCTGGAACCCGACGTGCGCGGGCCCGAGCCGCATCCGGCCACGCTGCGCACCACGATGCCGATCCTGGCCGAGGCGGACGCGCTGCACGGCCCGAACACGGCCCGCCTGTGCGACTGGCTGGCGGGCGTGGCCGGCGACGCGGGCGGGGTGCCGCCGGCCCTGCCCGGGCTGCGCGACTACCCGCACCCGCCGTGGCTGATCGTGCCGGACCCGCCGGTCCCGGGGCTGATCCCGACCGGCTGGATCGTCGGCCCGCTGCTGCACGCCGGCGTCGAACACCCGTGGCTGCCGGCCGCGACCGAGTTCTGCCGCACCGCCATCGAGCAGTTGCAGACCACCCACCCGTACGAGATCGAGGCCGCGGTGACCTTCCTCGACGGCGTCCCGGACCGGCGGTGGGCCCGGACGCAGGCGCGCCGACTGGGCGAACTGGTGCGCGAGCAGCGGCTGGTGCTGCTCGACCCGGCCCATCCGGAGCAGGCCCGGCTCGCCCCGGGCTACGCCGTCGGCGAGTACCACCTGCCGCACGACTTCGCGCCGCACCCGGGGAGCCTGGCGCGCGAGTGGTTCACCGACGCCGAACTGCGCCGGGGCCTGCGCGCACTGGCCACCGCGCAGGAGGAGGACGGCGGTTGGCCGCTGCGCTGGGCGGAGTGGTCGCCCACGGTCCGCGCCGAGGCCCGACCGGCGATCACCATCGACGCACTGAACGTGCTGAGCGCGTACGACGGGGCACTCTCGGGCGAGGCGTAGACGGGGCACGGGTCGCGGCGCGCCCCCGAGGCGGGAGGCGGCATCGACCGGGCGCCGCCTCCCGCGTCCCGCCTCACACCACCGCCACCCGCTCCCCGTCGACCAGCAGCACCTGCCCGTCCCGCAACGTGCGATGCGGTACACCGCGGGCACGATAGTCGGCCACGACTTCGGCGAGCAGAGCCGACTCGGGGTGATCCGGGGAGTCCACGTGCGGGACCACGGCGTGGTCCAACACCCCCAGCCCGTCCCACCACACCGGCCGCCCGTACACCTCGCTCACCGCGTCCGCGTCGTCGCAGCGCTCCAGGCCGCGCAGGTCGGGCGCGAGCACACAGGCGCCCGCGCTGTACCCGCCGTAGACCACCGTGTCCCGCCGCAGCAGATCGACCAGGACACCGTCCGCACCGCTGCGGGCCAGCGCATGCCGCAGCAGGAACACATTGCCACCGCGCACCCAGACCGCCGGGAACCCGGCCAGTGCGGCGGCCACTTCGTCCGGCGGCCGGTCGAAGAACGTCCGCAGATCGACTTCGGTCGGATGCAGCCCCAGCTCGCGCAGCGCCACGAACTCCGAGCCGACGCAGGCGGCCCGCACCTCGGCCGGCCGGTCGTCGATCGCGTTGGCGATCACCGCGATCGGCACGCCCGCCACACCGGCGCCACCCACCCCACCCAGCAACGCGACCAGCCGCTCCGGGTGTTCACCGAGCCGAAACGACGAGAGATACATGCGCATCGCCGGACCCTAGCGCGTGTCTTCGAACCCCCGCCCGCACGCCCCAACCCGTGCCCCTCCCACCCGTTCGAACTCGCGCTCGAACCCGCCGTTTCCGACCGTCCGACGAACCCGTTGCGCCATCGGAGTGGCGTTCCCGCTCCGAAGTCGTCCCGGGCGTTCACCTGGGTAGGCCCGGCCCCGGAGGGCCTGCCCGCCCTCCGCGAACGACAGCGGCGCCGCCGCGTGGGGTGTGCGGCCCGCACCGAGGGAAGAGGACCCAGCGATGAAAATGCCTGCGCGCATGGCGGTCGCCGTGCTCGCCACGACGGCCGCGGGCGGCGGGGGGGGGGGCGGGGGGGCCCCCGCCCCCCCCCCCCCGCGCCACCCCCCCCCCGCGCCGCGCCCCCCCGCCGCCACCCCGGGGGCGCCCC
>NZ_JBSHGZ010000022.1:0-167030 GCF_053618075.1 Embleya sp. NPDC055664 | reverse complement strand
CGCCCCTCTCGGTGGTATCCCCACCCCTTTATTAACTCGCGGGCGGGGGGGGGGGGGGCGCCCCCCCCCCCGCCCCGGGGGGGGGGGGGGGGGGGGGGGGGCCCCCCCCCCCCCCACGCCGCCGAGCGCAACGCCCCCGCGGCACCGAGCCGCCCGGCCGACACCGAGCCGGCACCGAACTGTTCGAACAACAGCAACCACAAGCCCTGCTGGGAATACCAGACCTGGTACTGGACCTACGACAACTGCAACAAGGCGGGCACCGCGGCGGTGAACGCCGACCGCGGCAAGTTCGACAACCACGTGTGCGTGTTGACCGGCAATGGCGTGGGCGTCGGCCTCTGGCTGCACAAGTTGCACGACTGATCGTCCGCCGGACCCCACCCACCCCGAGGCCGTCCACCTCGGGTCCGGGTCCGGTACGCGGCCCGGCCGGCGGCAACGCACGGAACGCTCCGGCCGGGCGCCGCCCCACTCCCCCCCACCCGCACGCCCCACCCACCTACCGCACCCACCTCGCGACACGTACGGTAATCGAACGTGTACATACCGTTCGTTCCCGGTTTCGGCCCGTAAGGTCGCGAGGGTGATGCCTCTGGATCGCCGAAGCGTGCTTCGACGTCTCGCCGGAGCGGCCGCGCTCGGCGCGGCCGTGAGCGGCTGCGGCGACGACTCCCACCCTTCGGCGACCCGCTCCCCCGCCGCCGCACCCGGCGGCAACACCCCGACTCCGACCGGGCCTTCCGGCCCCATCGCCCGCACCGGCGCCGCTCCCGAACCGCCGCCGCTGCCCGCCGACCTGCCGTTCCACGTCGCCTCCGGCCCCGCCGATCGGCCCAACGTGGCGCTGACCTTCCACGGTCAGGGCAGTGCGGAGAGCGCCGACTCGCTGCTCGGCCTCCTGGAGGCGGCCGGGGCGCGTGGGACGGTCCTGGCCGTGGGGTCGTGGCTGGACGAACAACCGCGCATGGCCGGGCGGGTGTTGGCCGGTGGGCACGAACTGGGTAACCACACGATGAACCACGGCGACATCTCCGCGATGTCGGCCGAACGCACCTACGCCGAGATCACCGACTGCGCCGACCGGCTCAGGCGGCTCACCGGCTCGATCGGACGCTGGTTCCGGCCCTCCCGGGCCGAGGACTGTACGCCCGTCGTCTCCGCCCAGGCCCGGCGCGCCGGATATGCCCATTGCCTGGGCTACGACCTGGACTCACTGGATTTCACCGACCCCGGCCCCACCGCCGTCACGCGCACCGTGCTCGACGGGGTGCGACCAGGCTCGGTGGTCAGCCTGCACTTCGGACACCCGGGCACCGTAGCCGCGATGCCCGCCATCCTCGACGGCCTACGCACCCGCGGACTGCGGGCGGTCACGATGTCGGAGCTCGTCACCTGATGACCACTCACCTCTCCCCCACCCGCCGCCGCCCCGGCCGCATCGCGCTGTTCCTGGCCGGCTGCTGTCTGGTCGCCTCCGCCGCGTGCGGGTCGTCGACGGACACCCCGGCGAAGCCCGCCCCGATCAAGACCTCCGCCGCGCCGGTGGAGGCCGCCCCGGTCCCCGCGCAGCCGGCCCCCGAACCGGCCAACCTCCTGCCCGGCATGCCGCCACCGCTGGACCCGCACGACCTGTACGCCGCCGACCGCCCCGGCATGCTCGCCGACGCGGTCAAGGGTTTCCCGTCGCGGGTGTACGTACCCAACACCGAGTCGAACACGGTGAGCGTGATCGACCCGGCCACCTACAAGGTGATCGAGACGATCAAGGTCGGGCACCAGCCGCAACACGTGGTGCCCTCCTGGGACTTGAAGACGTTGTGGGTCAACAACGACCTCGGCGACACGCTCACCCCGCTCGATCCGGCCACCGGCAAGGTCGGCGCGCCGGTGCCGGTGGACGACCCGTACAACCTCTACTTCACCCCGGACGGCAAGTACGCGGTCGTGATGGCTTCGATGGACCGCCAGTTGGTCTTCCGCGACGCGCACACGATGGCCGTGGTCAAGGCGGAGCCGAGCCAGTGCGCGGGCGTCAACCACGCGGACTTCTCCCCCGACGGCAAGTACTTCATCGTCTCCTGCGAGTTCTCCGGCGAACTGCTCAAGGTCGACACCGCCGAGATGAAGGTGGTGGCCAAGCAGAAGATCCCGCTGTCGGGCTCGATGCCGCAGGACGTCAAGATCTCCCCCGACGGCAAGACCTGGTACATCGCCGACATGATGGCCGACGGCGTGTGGGTGCTCGACGGCGACACCTTCAACACCCCGACCCGGCTGCGCACCGGCAAGGGCGCGCACGGCCTGTACCCCAGCCGCGATTCGAAGAGCCTGTACATCTCCAACCGGGGCGAGGGCTCGATCTCGGTGCTCGACTTCGCCACCGGCGCGCTGACCGCCAAGTGGGAACTCCCCGGCGGCGGCAGCCCGGACATGGGCGGGGTGTCCGCCGACGGCAAGGTGTTGTGGCTCAGCGGGCGCTACAACAAGGAGGTGTACGCGATCGACACCACCGACGGGAAACTGCTCGCCCGGATCCCGGTCGGCGTGGGCCCGCACGGCCTGTGCGTCTACCCGCAGCCGGGCCGCTACTCGCTCGGCCACACCGGCGTCTTCCGCTGACCGCCGGGGGGCGGCGAGGAGTGCCCGTACCTCGCCGCCCCCGGGTCAGTCCCGACCGCGCACGTCGCCCAGCCCCGGCCACCGCTCGGCGAGATCCGTCTCCCCCGGGGGCAACCCCAGTTGGTCCAGCACCCGCATCACGATGTGGTCGACGATGTCGGCGACGCTGCCCGGGTTGTCGTAGAACGCCGGCATCGGCGGCACGATCCGCGCACCCATCCGGGCCAGGGCGAGCATGTTCTCCAAATGAATCTCGCTCAGCGGCGTCTCCCGGGGCACCAGGACCAGCGGTCGGCGCTCCTTGAGCGTGACGTCGGCCGCGCGGGTGATCAGATTGTCGGCGAAGCCGTGCCGGATCGCCGCGAGCGTCTTCATGCTGCACGGGACCACGACCATGCCCGACACCGGATACGACCCGGACGAGACGGTCGCCCCCAACTCGCCGAACCGGTGCGTGGCATCGGCGAGTTCGACGACCTTGCGAACCGGGTACGGGGTCTCCACCCCGATCGTGGTGCGGCCCCAGGGGCTGAGTACGAGATGGGTCTCCACCTGCGGCAACTCACGCAATACCTCCAGAAGGCGAACGGCGATCGGCGCGCCGGTGGCGCCGGTGATCCCGACGACGAGGCGGGTGGGGGCAACGGTCGACACGGCGGGCTCCCGAGAAGTCGAAGGGCTGGTCACAGGGGCAGGACTCCCTTCCAGCGCCGACGCAGCGCCTCACGGGTCGCCTCGTCGAAGCGGTTCGCCGCCGGGAATCGGTCCTTCCAGGCGAAGGGTTTGCACGCGTCGATCAGCACGACGCCCATCGACAGATCCCCCGCCTCCCGCCGCTCCGGCGCCAGGCGCGGGTCGATCGCGGTGGTCGGGGCGCGCAGCACCTGGATCGACTCCGTCGGGTCGACCCGGGTGAACATCGCCCACAACACGTGATTGATGTCGGTGATGTCGATGTCCTCGTCGACCACCACGAAGTAGCGCTCCATGCCGCCGGTGCGCTTGCGGCCCAGCGCGGCGAACAGCGCGTGCATCGCGTCGCCCGCACCGGTCTGCTCGATCGAGACGACCATCATCAACTGCCGGGCGTACGCCCACACACCCTTGACGTTCTGCACCCCGGACGCCTCCAGGTGCTCCCACGTCACCGAGGCCGAGTAGAGCGGTACAGCCTGGTCGCCGGCAGGCACCGTCGGCAACATCGGCGGCGCACCGAGGATGATCGGATCGTCGCGGTGCAGGATCCGGGTCACCCGCACCACGGTCTCCCGACCCGAGTGCGTGTAGTAGCCGGTCCACTCGCCGAAGGGGCCCTCCAGGACCGACTCCTCCTCGACCGGCGGCAGTTCGCCCTCGATCACGATCTCCGCGTGCGCCGGGACGGGCAGTTCGCTCCCCGGCGGCAGCAGCACCTCCACGCCGCGCCCGCGCAACCCGCCGGCCAGGTCGTACTCGGACATCCCGGCGGGCGCCGCCATCGCCGCCGCGGTGGACAGGATCGGGTCCTGGCCCACCACCACGGCGATCGGACAGGTCTGCCCTCGCGCCCAGTACTTGCGCGCGATGGCCAGGGCATGCCGGTTGCCCAGCATCCACAGGGACAGCCGATCCCGACCCTGGACGCAAGCCCGATAGGTGCCGATGTTGACCCAGCCGGTGTCCGGGTCGCGGGTGATCACCATGCACGCGGTGCCGATGTAGCGACCACCGTCGCCGTCGTGCCATTGCGGCGTGGGGAAGACGCCGAGGTCGACGTCGTCGCCGACCAGTACGTTCTCCAGGACCGCACCGGTCTCCACCCGCACCGGCGGGATCGGCTCCAGCCGCCCGGCCAGGTCCTTCCAGGCCCGGACGATGTCCAGCTTCGGAGTGTCCGGCGCCAGCCCCAGGGCTACCGCGGTCCGCGCCGCCGTGCCCATGAAGTTGGTGAACACCCGGTACCCAGGCGGGAATCCCGGGATGTTGTCGAACAGCAGCGCGGGCCCCTCGCGCTCCGCCATCAGCTCGGTGATCCCGCCGATGTCCGCGTCCCGGTCCGCGCCGTCCACGCGGCGGACCTCGTCGGAGCCGAGGGTTTCGGTCAGATGCTCGATGTAGTGCCGCAGATCCGTGAAAGCGCTCATGGGACGAGGATCCGAAGCGGCCGAGGGCGGCGGCAACGAGCCTGCTCGCGGATGCCGGATTTCGCCGAGGATAGACTTCGGATGTGTGGAATACCTCGATTTGCAGCTGATCCATGCACTGAGAATCGACGGACGGGCACCGCTGCGCCGGATCGCCTCGGTGCTCGACGCCTCCGATCAGATGGTCGCCCGGCACTACGCGCGGCTGCGCGAGACGGCCGGGCTGCGCGTGGTCGGGCGGCTCAATCCCCGCCCGGTGGGACAGACCGTGTGGCTGCTGCGGCTGCGGTGCGTGCCCAGCGCAGCGCTCGGGCTGGCCCGGGCGTTGGCCGAGCGGGAGGACACCCGCTGGGTCCGGCTGGCC
This sequence comes from Embleya sp. NPDC055664, assembly GCF_053618075.1. NCBI lineage: Bacteria > Bacillati > Actinomycetota > Actinomycetes > Kitasatosporales > Streptomycetaceae > Embleya > Embleya sp. NPDC055664. The sequence continues at coordinate 161,921 of NZ_JBSHGZ010000022.1, read as the reverse complement.
TCGGGCGGTACGGAGATCATCTGCCACCTGGTGGCGGCCGGCGCCGACGACGCGGACCGCGACGCGTTGCTCCTGGACCGGATCCCGGCCGCGCGGCGGGTGCTCTCGATCAACGCGCATCGGTTGTTGCGCATGTTCAAAGGCGGCCCCTCCTCCTGGGACGGCCCCGCGTGGGTACTCGGCCGACCGGCCCTGGACCGGGCTCAGCGGGACGCGCTCGCCTCCGGGTTCCCGCCGCCGACCACGTGGACGGCGCCGGTGGAGCTGAGCGAGTTCGACCACGCCCTGGTCGCCGCGCTGGGCCGGGACGGGCGCGCGTCGCACGCCGCGCTCGCCGTCGAGGTCCGCCGGCACGAGTCCACGGTGCGCCGCCGGATCGCGCAGCTGCGTGGGGCCGGCGCGTTGTTCTTCGACCTGGAGGTGGACGAGCGCCCGCTGGGCAATCCGACGGCGACCACGATGTGGATGTCGGTCCGGCCCGCGTATCTGGCGGCCACCGGCGCCGCGCTCGCCGAGCACCCCGAGGTGGCCTACGCGGCGGCGACCACGGGCCGCACCAACCTGTACGCCACCGTGCTGTGCGCCGGCGACGAGGCACTGTACGACTACCTCGCCGACCGGATCGGCGCGCTCCCGGGCATCGACGCGGTGGAGACGGCGCCGGTCATCCGCACGGTCAAGCGGGTGGGGGCGGTGGGGCGGGGCGGGCGGTGAACGCGGGGCCGGAGAGCGCCGAACACGGCTGACGGGGAGCGCCGGGTTCGGCGCTCCCCGTCAGCCGGTGCCGGTTTCCCCGGCTACTGCTTCGCGCCCACCGCGTCGATCGGTTCGACGCGCAGGAGCCGTCGGGTGATCGGGGCGACCGACAGCGGTGCCAGAAGCAGGGCGGCGGCGCTGATTCCCAGCAGCAGCGGGACCGGCACGTAGGGGGTGCTCTCGCCGAACGCGCCCTTGCCGAACGGGACGAGGGTGATCATCGCGATGGTCAGGCCGAGCGCGAGCCCGATCACCCCGACCAGGGCGGCCTCGCCGCGGACGACCGCGCGAACCTGGGTGCGGGTGCTGCCGATCATCCGCATCAGACCGAGTTCGCGGCGCCGGGCGACGGTGGACACGATCATCGTGTTGACCGCGGCGATGGTCGCGAAGCCCGCGAGGATGACCAGCATCACCTGGTTGGTCCACTTGTTGGTCTCGCGGTCCTGGTCGCGTTCCGCGGCGTAGCCGGCCCGGTCGGAGATCCGGGTGTCGGGGTGGGCCCGCGCGACCTTGGCGAGTGCGGCATCCACGGCGGCCGGGTCGGCCCGGTCGGCGAGGCGTACCAGCAGGCGGGTGTCCAGGGCGGCGTCGACGTGGTGTTCCACGGTGGCGCGCGGGAGGGTGACGGCGGCGGTACCGAGGCCGCGGTCGTAGGTGGCGACCAGGGTCGGCTTGATCCGGGTGCCGTCGCCGAGCCGGATCTCGATCGGCTTGCCGAGCCGGGCCTTGACCGTGTCGGCGGTGAGCCGGTCCATCGCCACCGCACCGCCGGGCGGCTGCGCGGCGCCGGGGCGCAGCGCGTCGGTGCTGCCGGCACGTACCCCCAGGTCGAGCACGCGGGCCAGGTCGGTGTCGGTGCCGCCGATGCCCTGGGTCGAATACTTCTGCAGGTCGTCGGAGCCGGCCATGACCACGTTGGTGGCCAGTACGGAGGTCACCGCGGCGACCCCGGGCACGCGGGCGATCTCGGTGGTGGTGCCGGCCGGGAATCCGGGTCCGCCGATCACCCGGTCGGCGGTCAGCGCGGCCTTGGACTGCTTCTCGCTGTAGTGGTCCTGCGCGGCGAACATGAACATCAGCGTGGTCGCGAAGGCGACGGTGAGGGTGATCGGGGTGATCGCCGAGGCGAGTCGGCGCGAGTTGGTGCGGGCGTTGTCGAAGGCGAGCCGGCCGGGGGCGCCGAACAGGCGCAGGAGGAATCCGGTCGCGTACACGAACAGGTGGGCGATCAGCGGGCCGAGCAGTCCGACGCCGAGCATGAACAGCATGATCACGCCGCCCGCCGCGCCGACCGCCTGGTCGCCGGTGGCCTTCATGGCGATGCCGGAGAGTACGCCGCCGCCGGCCAGCGCAACGAGGCCCAGGACCAGCCGGACCCAGCCGACCCGGGCCCGCTCGACTCCCGCCTCGCCCAGCGCCTCGGTCGGCTTGGTCCGCGCACTGGCGCGCGCCGCCATCAGGCCGGCGAGCAGCGCGGAGAGCAGGCCCGCGCCGACCGCGACCAGCATCGGGACCGGGCCGACGGCGAGGGTGACGCCGTCCTCGATCATGCCGCGGCCGACCATGGTGTCGAACCACCAGCGGGCGAGCAGCGTCCCGGGGAGCACGCCGGCCAGGCCGGCGAGCAGGGAGACCATCGCGGTCTCGGTGGCGATCATCCGGCGGATCTGCCAGGGGGTGGCGCCGACCGCGCGCAGCAGCGCGAAGTCGCGGCGCCGCTGGGCCACGGACAGCGAGGTGGAGCCGGCCACGACGAAGACCGCGACCGCGGCGACGATGCCGCCGAAGGACGCGCCGACGCCGATGAGCAGTTCCTTGGTGTCGCCCAGGCCGGGGTGTTCCACCTCGCCGCGCCCGTCGCCGGTGCGGACCTCGGCGCCGGTGCCCTTGAGCACCTTGCGCAACTCGCCGGCGACCTTGCCGGTCGAGGTGTGGTCGGCGAGCAGTACGCCGAACGCGGTCACCTTGCCGGGGTTGCCCGCCAGGCGCGCGGCCTCGGTGTCGGCGACGTAGAGCCGGGCGTCGGTGCCGGGGAGTACGGCCGACACGCGCAGCGGGACCTCGCCGGCGGGCGTGGTCACCCGGACCGTGCCGCCGGTGGTCGCGCCGGCGCCGATCCGGTGCGCGGCCTCGGTGGTCAGTACCGCTTCGCCGGGCCGCGGCGCGGCGCCGTCGTGCGGGGTGCCGGCCAGGCGGGCGGCGGACCAGGGGTGCGCGTCGAGTACGGCGGTGGGGGTCTGCGCGGGGAAGGTCAGGTCGGGCAGGACCGCGGCGACACCGGGTACGGCCGCGATCCGGGCGGCGAGCGCGGCGTCGACGCGGGCCCGCTCGGGCAGCGCGACCTTCACGTTCTCCTTGTCCTCGCCGCTGCCGAAGGTCTTGCTCGTGGTGGTCGGCCCGGCGACCACGATGGGGGTGTCGGCGTAGCGGCCGGCCGGTACGTGGGCGCGGATTCCGCTCTCCAGGAAGATCCCGCACATCGTGACGAGCATGGCGGCGAACAGCAGGGCGACGAAGGAGCCGGCGAACGAGGCGGGCCGAAAGCGTACGGAGGTGCGGGCGAGCCCGTTGGGACGGCCCATCAGGCGGCCCGCCCCTGGGCGCGGGCGGGCTGGGACAGGCCGACCATCCGGGCCGCGACCGCCTCGGGGGTGGGCGCGTGGAGGTGGCCGGCGAGGTTGCCCTCGGCCAGGAAGACGACCCGGTCCGCGTAGGAGGCGGCGACCGGGTCGTGGGTGACCATCACGACGGTGGCGCCGGTGTCGTCGACGGCCCGACGCAGCAGCGCCAGCACCTCGGCGGCGGTCGTGGTGTCGAGCGCGCCGGTCGGCTCGTCGGCGAACAGCACGTCGGGCCGGGTGACCAGCGCGCGGGCGATGGCGACGCGCTGCTGCTGGCCGCCGGACAGCTGCGCGGGTCGGCGGCCCGCGTGCTCGTGCAGTCCGACCATGCCCAACACCTCGGCGGCCCGGCCGCGTTCCGGCCGCTGTCCCGCGAGGCGCAGCGGGAGCAGTACGTTCTTCTCCACCGTCAGCGACGGCAGCAGGTTGAACGCCTGGAACACGAAGCCGAGCCGGGTCCGGCGCAGCCGGGTGAGCTGGTTCTCGTTCATCGCGGTGAGGTCGTCGTCCCCCAGCAGCACCCGCCCCGAGTCGGGCTTGTCGAGCCCGGCGGCGCAGTGCAGGAACGTGCTCTTCCCGGATCCGGAGGGGCCCATGACGGCGGTGAACGTGCCCCGGGGGATGTCGAGGTCGACCCCGCGCAGCGCATGCACCGCCTCGGCACCGCGCCCGTACGCCTTGGCGACGGCTTCGAGCCGGACGGCGGAGGTGTGGGTGCGGGGGGTGTGCAACGGGTGCGGCGGCGCACCGAACGTGTCGTGGTCCGGGCGGGGAGGTACGACGGGTCCCGTCCGCGCCCGCCGGTCGCCTCGCTTGCCTCGCCCGAACATGGTGCCTCCCACAAAGAAACGAACATCGGATTCGATACCCACGACGCTACGGAGACCAGGAGCCCCGGAACATGGGGAAGGCGGGCCGAACGGGGGTGGGCCTGCCCCCACCCCCGAGGGCCCGTGAGCTGTACCAACCCGCCCCAACCCCGGCACCAGGGCCATGGCCCGCTCCACACGGGGCCGGCGCCCCCGGGGGCCGGACCGCAACCGCACCCGGCTCGCTTCGGGGGGTTCGACATCGGCGGCGACGTCAAGGCGGCGCGCGGCGCGTACGACAAGTTGCGGGCCGCCGCCGCGTGACGAACGCTCGACCCGGTTGGGCTCGCCCGCACGAACGGCGAGGGCCCCATCGCCGATTCGGCGATGGGGCCCTCCACTACGTACCGCGGCTCACGTACCGCGCGATCAGTGCACCAGCACCGGCACCGCGATCTCGTCCGCGTCCGCGTCCGTCTCCCCGTCCTTGCCGCCCGACGCGACCGGCTTGCTGTCGCCGTGCCCGACGGTGATGAACGTGAACGCGATCGCCGACGCCAGCGCCAGGATCCCGACCGCCCACCAGATCGCGGTGGCGAAGCCGTGCACCATGGCCTGCATCTTCAGCTGCTCCAGGCCGCCGGAGCCGACCGCGTGCGAGGCCACGTAGGACGTGGTCGCGCTGGCCGCGATGGTGTTCAGCAGCGCCGTACCGATCGCGCCGCCGACCTGCTGCGAGGTGTTGACCATGGCCGAGGCGACGCCCGCGTCCCGAGGCTGCACACCGTAGGTGGCCAGGCTCATCGCCGGCATGAACGCGGTACCCATGCCCAGGCCGAGCAGGATCTGCGCGGGCAGGATCAGCCCGGCGTAGGAGCTGCCGACCTCGATCTGGGTGAGCATCAGCATGCCGATGCCCGCGGTCAGGAAGCCCGGACCCATCAGCAGTCGGGCCGGAACCCGGGTCATCAGGCGCGCGCCGATCTGGGTGGAGCCGGTGATCATGCCCGCGATCATCGGCAGGAACGCCAGGCCGGTCTTGACCGGCGAGAAGCCCTTGACGATCTGGAGGTAGTAGGTGAGGAACAGGAACATGCCGAACATCGCGATGATCGCGAGGCCGAGCGAGAGGTAGATGCCGGCCCGGTTGCGCTCGGCGACCACCCGCAGCGGCAGCAGCGGGGCCTTGACCCGCGCCTCCACCGCGACGAACGCCAGGAGCAGCACCGCGGCGGCGACGAACAGGCCGATCGTGCTGCTCGCGGCCCAGCCGTGGCTCTCGGCGCGGGTGAAGGCGTAGACCAGGGTGCCAAGGCCGAGCGAGGACAGCAGCACGCCGGGGATGTCCAGCGGCGAACGGTTGCGGGCGCCGGCGGGCTCGCGGATGACCATGACCGCACCGGTCGCGGCGACCACGGCGAACGGGATGTTGACGAAGAACGTCCAACGCCAGTTCATGTATTCGGTGAGCACGCCGCCCAGGATCAGGCCGACCGCACCACCACCACCGGCGATCGCGCCGAAGATGCCGAACGCCTTGGCACGTTCCTTGGCGTCGGTGAACATCACCGCGAGCAGGGACAGTGCGGACGGGGCGAGCAGCGCACCGAAGATGCCCTGAAGCGCGCGGGCGCCCAGGAGCAGGCCGGTGTTCTGGGCTATGCCGCCCAGCGCGGAGGCCGCGGCGAAGCCGATCAGGCCGACGATGAAGGTACGGCGCCGACCCCACAGGTCGGCGATCCGGCCGCCGAACAGCAGCAGGCCGCCGAAGGCGAGGGCGTAAGCGGTGATCACCCATTGTTTGTTGCCGTCGGAGATGCCCAGGTCGGTCTGGGCGGACGGCAGCGCGATGTTCACGATCGTGCCGTCGAGGACGACCATCAGCTGGGCGATCGCGATGAAGATGAGCGCTTTCCAGCGCCTGGAATCGGGGGCGGCGGACACGGCCGGAGCGGTTTGAGACATGGAAGTACTCACTCTTGGGGGGTGTGACGCGACGGTGGGCGTCGCGGAATGGACGGTGCGCGCGCCCTCGCTCGCGCGGAGGAGGCGAGCGGCAGGTGCGAGGTTCGTTATCGGTACGCGCTCACGCGACAGGTCGCTGTCGGTACGCGCTCACGAGGAGAGGTCGTCGGTACGCGGCCGCGGGGCGGACACGAGGCGGTCGGGGACACGCGGAAGTCGCTGGGGCACGTCAGGACCGGGTCGGCCGGGCCTCGCCCTCCTTCTTCAGGTGGTCCAGGTCTCGGATCGTCACGACGGCGCCGGAGAGCGGAGTGGGGTCCGATACGCGCAGGCCGTCGAGCAGCACGTCGAGGTGCCGATGCGCGAAGGCGTCGTTCGCCACGCAGCCGCCCATCCCGGGCAGCGGTCGGGTGAGTTGGGTGATCGCGACCAGCAGGTCGCCCGAGCCGATGTCGGCGCGCAGCAGGCCCTCGACGCGAGCTCGTGCCATCAACGACTCGACCAGGTCCTCCAGGCGGTTCCGGGCCGCGATCAGCTCGGGGTGCGCCTTGTCCACGGTGTCGGACATCAGCGTGCACAGCGCCCCGATCCGTTCCTCCGTCGCGGCGTGCGCGAAGCGTCGCAGGGCCGCGAAGGCCCGCGACTCCTCGGCCGCGGCGCGCTCGCCGTGCTCGGTGATGCGCTCCAGGACGGAGAGGATCACCCGGTGGGCGAGTTCGCCGCGGTCGGCGAAGTGGCGGTACAGGGTCGCGTTGCCGACCCCCGCGCGCCGCGCGACCTCGTCGAACGGCACCTCGGCGCCGTGTTCGACGTACATCTCGCGGGCCGCGGCGATGATCCGCTCGCGATTGCGTCGGGCATCGGCACGAAGCTTCGGACCCCGATCCTCGACGACGTCGATGATGGTGACGCGGTCGGTGAGTGTGCTGCCCATGATCCGGCTCCTTCCCTTGTCTGCCGTTACCCGACGGGTAACCGGGGAGTGATTCCCCGATTGTCGATCCGCTCGGTTAAACGGACAGGAAGTCCCCGGATATTTCGAGAGGCTCTGTAACCTGCGTCACACCATCTCGATCGCGCCTACGATCCCTCCCCCATCGGTCTCCTACCAGGCAAAAGACTCCGGGGAAGGCCCCGGGCCGGGAAAGATCCGGTCGAGTTCGGCCAGGGTGTCGGCGTCCAGTTCGACCCGCAGCGCGCGCAGCGCCGACTCCAGCTGGCCGAGCGTACGGGGGCCGACGATCGGCGCGGTCACCTCGGGGCGGGTGAGCAGCCAGGCCAGGGCGACGTCGCCCGGCGGGACGCCGATCTTGGCACACAGGTTCTCGTACGCCTGCACCTGGTCGCGTCGCTCCGCCAGCTGTGCGGTGACCCGGCCGGCGCCGCGGCGGTGTCGGTCGCCGTCGCGCTCCGCGGCCAGGACGCCGCCGAGCAGGCCGCCCTGGAGCGGCGACCACGGCAGAACGCCGATCCCGTACGCCCGCGCGGCCGGCAGCACCTCGGCCTCGGCAGCGCGCTGGGCCAGGTTGTACAGGCACTGCTCGCTGACCAGGCCGAGCGTGGGCCGCCGGGCGGCGGCCTCCTGAGCCTGCGCAAGATGCCAGCCGGCGAAGTTGGACGAGCCGACGTAGAGCACCTTGCCCTGAGCGACCAGCAGGTCCATCGCCTGCCACAATTCCTCCCACGGCACCCGGCGGTCGATGTGGTGCATCTGGTAGAGGTCGATGTGGTCGGTGCCCAGCCGGCGCAGGCTGTCCTCGCAGGCGCGGCGGATGTGCCGGGCGTTCAGGCCGCCGGAGTTGGGCCACTCGCCCCACGAGCCGTAGACCTTCGTGGCCAGCACGACGCGGTCGCGGTGGTCGCCCCGGGCCAGCCAGCGGCCGACGATCTCCTCGGTCGCGCCGCGGGCACCGGTGCCGGCGACCTGGTCGCGGCCGTACACGTCGGCGGTGTCGAAGAGGTTGATACCGGCGTCGAGCGCGGCGTCCATGATCCGGCCGCTCTCGTCCTCGTCGGTGGCCGGACCGAAGTTCATCGTGCCGAGGGCGAGCCGGCCGACGGTCAGCCCGGTACGCCCGAGCTGCGTGTAGGGCATTTCGGGCGTGGCGGCGGAGGTCGTGGTGGAGGTCATGTCCTTGTCGCTGCCCAGGCGCGGACGGGGGCAACCACCCCTTCGGTCAGCGGCCGGCCGCCAGTCGGCGGGTGTGTTCCTCCCAGGCCGCGGTCAGTCGGTCGACGGCGGTTTCCAGGGTGTCGGCCGACTCGGCGAAGGACAGCCGTACGCCGTGGTGATGGCGGCCGTCCACACACGCGGCGGCGCCGGGGGCGACCAGGACGCCGTAGCGTGCGGCCAGGTGTACGAAGGTCGTACTGTCCGCGACCGGCAACTCGGCCCACATCGACAGGCCGGCGCGCGGCGCGGTCACCCGCCAGGCGGGCAACTGCTCGGCCACCAGAGCGAGCAGCAGGTCGCGGCGCTCGGCCAGAGTCCGGCGCAGCCCCTCCTGCCAGCCGGCGTCGGCGGCGCGCAGCAGCCGGGCGGCCACCACCTGCGCGGGCACACTCGGCGCCACGGCGGCGGTCGCGGCGGTCTGCGCGAGGTAACCGCGCAGCGCGTCCGGCACCCGAAGCCACCCGATCCCCAACCCGGCCCAGAACATCTTCGACATCGACCCGACGGCGATCACCGCGTCATCGGCGGCGGCGAGGGGGGCGAGGCGGTCGGCGCGGGGTGCGGGGACGTCGGCGGAAGGCGTGGTGCGGTTGTCGGGAGGTGCGGGGAGGTCCAGGGCGGCTTCGGAGAGGTTTTCGAGGAGGATCGCGTTTCTCGTGTGGGCCGGCGCGAGCAGCGCTCGGCGGCGGGGGGCGGACAGCGGGGCGCCGGTCGGGTCGTGGGCTGGGGAGGCGACCAGGATCAGCGGTGCGTGCAGGCGGGCGGCGGCTCGGTCGACGGCGGATACGTCCAGGCCGCCGGGGTCCACGCCGATGCCGATCGGGCGGCCCCCGGCGGCGGTGACGGAGGCCGCGAAGCCGGGTGTGGTCGGGCAGCCGGTGAGTACGGGGCGGCCGGGCGAGACCAGCGCCGCGATCACCAGGGACCACGCGTGTCGCGCGCCGGCGGTCACGATCACCTGCTCGGCGGTGGTCGGCAGGTCCAGGTGCGCGGTCAGGTGCGCGGCCAGGGCCTCGCGCAACTCGGGCAGGCCGCCGGGATACCGCCCGTGGCCGTCCCGACCGGACAGCGCGATCGTGTCGTCCACCGGCGGCAGGTGGCCGGTGCCGGCCGGTACGGAGCGGGACAGGTCCACCACCTCGTCGTCGGCGACCAGGCGGCGGACGGGCGCGGCGACGGTGGGCCGGCTCCATCCGGGCCGGCGTTCGACAAAGGTGCCGGCGCCCTGGCGACGGGACACCAGGCCGGCCTCGGCCAGCGTCTCGTAGGCGCGCACCACGGTGCCGCGGCCGACCCCGAGGGCGTCCGCGAGCGGGCGTTCGGCGGGCAACCGGGTGCCGGCCCCGGCCACGCCGCGCTCGATCGCCTCGGCCAGCGCCTCGGTGATCCGCCGGTGGCGCGGTCCGGTACGGGAGCGCCAGTCGTCGAGGGCGATCCGCACCCACCATTCGGGATCCTGGTCCATTCGGTCAGATTGGCACTGTCTCGGGCACCCGACAACGGGCACGCTGGTCGGCACAGCGGGCGGCCCGTGGGTGGCCCGGCCTGTGCCGGCCGACCCGTGCCCCTGCCCCGGCCCCCGCTCCCGGCTTCCGACGAAAGGCCCCGCCGTTGTCCCCCACCCCCACCCTCGCCCGGCGATTCTGGGAGGCGATCGAACCCGTGCACGCGGTCGCCTACTTCGCGCCCGAACCGGCCGCGGCAGCCCGTGCGCTCGGCCTGATCGGCTGGTGGATGGGCTACTTCGCGGGCCGCCTGGCCCCGCTCGGCCCGGTCCGCGCGCCCGAGGCGAGCGCGCTGTGCTTCGCCTTCGCGCCCGCCCGCGTGGCCCGGGCACTGCCCGACGCGTGGGCGTACACCACGCCCGAGAAGGTGCTCGACACCCGGCTCGGCGCGGTGGAGACGGCGCTGTCCCGGGTGTTGCCGCCGGTGGGCGCGCGGCACCTGGAACAGCTGACCGAACTCCTGGAGACCGCCGTCGAGGGCTGCGGCCACGAGGGCCGGGCACTGGCCGCCGCGTGGTCGGGCGTACCGCGTCCCGACGGCGTGCTCGGCCGGTTGTGGCTGGCGAGCACCGTGCTGCGCGAACACCGCGGCGACGGCCACGTGATCGCGGTCGCGCACGCCGGCCTCACCGGCCTCGAAGCCGGGCTGACCCACGCCGCCACCGGCAACGTCCCGCGCGAGCTGCTGCAGAGCACCCGGGGCTGGACCGACGCGCAATGGGAGACGGCCCGGCGGCGCCTGGTCGCCAAGGGCCTGCTCGACCGCGACTCCCGACTCACCCGAAGCGGCGGCACGCTGCGTCGCGACCTCGAACACGCCACCGACCGCCTGGCCGCCGACCCGGTCACCCGGCTCGGCGCGGCCGGCGTCGAGGAGGCGATCCGACTGGCCACACCGCTGGCCCGGCACCTGGTGGACCGCGGCGTGATCCCCGTACCCAACCCGATCGGAGCACCCCGTCCATGAGCGCCACTGTCATCGAGCCGACCCTGCGCGTGGCCCGCGACGGCGCGATCACCACGTTGACCATCGACCGCCCGGACAAGCTCAACGCGCTCGACTACGCCACCATCGACGCGCTCACCGCCGCGCTGGACGCGGTGGAGGCCGACGACACGCAGCGAGCCGTCGTCCTGACCGGCGCCGGCGAGCGGGCGTTCAGCGCCGGCGCCGACATCACCGACCTCGCGGGCAGCATCGCCGGCGGCGTGGATCGTGCGCTGCGCGAGATCGTCCGCCGGGGCCAGGGGCTGACCCGGCGCATCGAGGAGTTCCCCAAGCCGATCATCGCGGCGGTCAACGGCCTTGCCTACGGCGGAGGTTGCGAGGTCACCGAGGCCGCGCCGCTGGCCCTGGCCGCGGCGCACGCCACGTTCGCCAAGCCGGAGATCGGCCTCGGTTTTCCGCCGCCGTTCGGCGGTTCGCAGCGGCTGCCCCGACACATCGGCCGCAAACGCGGCCTGGAGCTGATCCTGACCGGCGACCCGATCGACGCGGCCCGCGCCGCCGAACTCGGCCTGGTCAACCGGGTGGTGCCGGCCGCCGACCTGCTCGACGAGGCCAACGCCCTGGCCGAGCGGATCGTCCGCCACTCGGCGAGCGCGGTACACGCGTGCCTGGCGGCGGTCACCCGGGGAATCGGCCTGCCGATCGACGAGGGCCTGGCGGTCGAGGCGTCCTGGTTCGCGGTCACCGTGCCGACGGAGGGCGTCGCGAACGGCCTGGCCCGCTTTCGCGACCGCCGCCGCCGGTGAACCCGCGGCCCGTGAACCCGCCGCCCGTCGCCCGCCGCACGCCGAAACGCGGTGTCCGAATGCCGCCGGCATCGCCCGTGCCGGCGACGCAGGCTTGAGGCATGACCACCACTACGAACCCCGCGCCGACCTTCGTCGTCCAGCCGATTCCCGCCGACCTCCTCGCCGACGTGCGCGCCACCGGGCTGGACGTCTCCGGCAATCCCATCGAGACCCACATCGCGAAGAGCGGCCATCCGCTGCGCTGTTGCCTGCGCGAGGCCGAGCCCGGCGAGGAGTTGATCCTGTTCGGCTACGAACCCCCGCTGCCGACAAGCCCGTACCGCGAGATCGGCCCCGTCTTCGCACACGCCGCGCCCTGCGCCGGCCCGGCCGACACCGGCTACCCGGCCCAGTGGCGCTCGCGTCCCCAGGTCTTCCGCGCCTACGACGAGCACGGCCGGATCCACCCCGCCACGCGCGTGTACGAGGGCGACGCGCCGGAACCGGTCCTGGCCGAGATGCTGGCCGACCCCGAGGTGGTCCTGATCCACAGCCGCAACATCGGCTACGGCTGCTACATGTTCGGCGTGACCCGCACGGACGGCTGACCGGCCGATCGGAGCCGGCGAGTATGGGGGCGCCGCCGCGGTCGCCGAGGACGGGGCGGTGGAACGGGAGTGGTGGCTGCCGGAGCCACGGCGGGGGCAGCCGTCCCGGGCCGGGTGGCAATGGAGTTCCACTTCGTCGACTACGTCGTGCCCGCCTGGGACGTCGCGGTCGGCCCGGACCGGGTCCTGGGCCTGCGCGGGGCCTATGCGCCCGACCGGTCGGGCGCATAGGCCCCGTGCGGCGGATCTCGGCGCGGTGTCGGGCGGCGCGGCGCCGCCGGGATCCGCCGGATCGGCCCGCAGCCGAGGCCGCCCCCGTCGCGCCGGTACCGGCCGGCCGCGGCGCGCGCCGGTACGCTCGCCCGGCGGGGTGGGCAGGGTGCGTATCGGAGGCGATGACGATGGTCGAGCAGGTCGCGGTGGGACTGGTCGGGGCCGGGCCGTGGGCGAGTTCGGTACACGCGCCGGTGTTCGCGGCCGGTCCGGAGACGCGGCTCGCCGCGGTGTGGGCACGCCGGCCCGAGGCGGCCGAGACGCTGGCCCGGGCGCACGGGGCCGCGGTGTGCGCGGACTTCGACGAGTTGTTGGACCGGTGCGAGGCGGTGGTCTTCGCGGTCGCCCCCGAGGCGCAGCCCGCGTTGGCCGAGCGCGCCGCCCGGGCGGGCAAGGCGGTGCTCCTGGAGAAGCCGATCGCGGCCGACCTCGACACCGCGCGCCGGCTGGCCGATGTGATCGGCGAGGCGGGGGTCGGCTCGATGGTCACGCTGAGCGCCCGCTACGCGCCGCGGGTCCGGGAGTTCCTGGCCCATCTGGAGAGCGTCGAGACCCCGTGGCGGGGCAGTCGACTCGCCTGCGTCACGGACGCGTTCCTCGACGGCCCGTTCGCGGCGTCGCCGTGGCGGCAGGCCCGAGGGGCGATTCTCGACGTGGGTCCGCACGCCTTCGACCTGACGAGCGTGGCGCTCGGCGAGATCGTGGACGTACGCGCCGAGTCGCCCGGTGCCGGTTGGACCGCGCTGCAGCTGCGGCACGCCGGCGGCGCGGTGTCCCAGCTGGTGCTGTGTTGCACCGCGCGCGGCGGCCACCGGTACGACCTGGAGGTGTTCGGCTCGGACGAGGCCGTCACGCTCGACCTGAGCGCGGCGATCGAGGCATCCGCCTTCGCGGTACTGCGGGCCGAGTTCGCGGCGCTGGTTCGCGACGGCGGCGAACACGTGTGCGATGTGCGTCGCGGGTTGTACCTCCAGGGGATCATCGCCCGCGCCGAGGAACAACTCGCCGCGGCACGCTGACGTACGCGCGCCGCGACGTGCTCCGTCGGGGCCGCCCCGCCTCGGGCCGGCCTCGGCATGGGCGGGCGGGATCAGGCCGTCGGCTTGCGGGCGATGCCGCCGGCCATCAGGCGCTGACCGACCGTCAGCGGCTCCTGGACCGGCTCCTCGGGTCGCCACTGCGGCAGGAAGACCACGCCCGGATCGATCGACTCGAAGCCGTCGAAGTAGGCGGTGATCTCCTCCAGGGTGCGGAACCGGCCCGAACCCAGGTCGGTGAGCAGCGCCTTCTCCAGCGCCAGCGCGTCCGGGCTGGAGGCGCAGAAGTGAGTGAGGAACAGGAAGCTGCCGGCCGGGAGCGCCGCCTTGTACTCCTCGACGATGCGCTCCGGGCCCTCGTCGTCGTTGAGGTGGTGCACCACACCGACCAGCATCAGGCCGACCGGCTGGTCGAAGTCGATCAGCGCGCGTACGTCCGGGTGGTTCAGGATCTCGGCCGGCTCGCGCAGGTCGGCGGTGACCACCGTGGTGTACTCGTTCTCGGCGAGCAGGGCGCGGCCGTGCGCCAGCACGATCGGGTCCTTGTCCACGTAGACCACGCGGGCCTCGGGCGAGTGCGCCTGGGCCACCTGGTGGGTGTTCTGCACGGTCGGCAGACCGGACCCGAGGTCGAGGAACTGGCGGATGCCCTGTTCGGCCATGAACCGCACCGCGCGCCCGAGTATCGCCCGGTTGTATCGGGCGACGTCGCCAATCTCCGCGACGATCGCCAGCGACGCCTCGGCGATCGCGCGGTCGACCGGATAGTTGTCCTTGCCGCCGAGCACCGCGTCGTAGACCCGGGCGATGCTGGGCGTCGAGATGTCGATGCCGACCGGCCGCCAGCCGTCGTCGGGGCCGTCCGCACCGTCGGCCGAGGGCCTGCCGGTCGCCTGCGCGTCGTCTGTCATGAGGGGCTCCGTCCATCGGGGGAGGAATGAGGGGTTCCCGTTGGCGGTAAGCCTATTGGTGATCTTGCCGTTTCGTTGCCACGAACAAGGACCAACCCCGGGGTCGCGCGGTCCCGACGCGGCCGACCAACTCACCTGCGGCGAGCGGCAGTCGGTACGCGGGACCCGCGAACCCCCCTCGACCGGCGCGGAGTCCCGGCCGGATCTCATCCCTCATCCGCTACGGGTCACCCGGTACCGCTCCCACCGTTGCCGCCGGCGCCGTCGCCGCCGGCGTGCCGATCGCCGTAGCGGCGCTCGAACTTGGCGATCTCGCCCTCGGGGTCCACCGGGCGGGCGTTGCCGGTGTAGAAGGGATGGCTCTTCGAGGAAATCTCCACGTCGATGACCGGATAGGTGTTGCCGTCGTCCCACTCGATGGTCTGCTCGCTGACCGCGGTGGACTTGGTCAGGAACGCGTATCCGGCGGAGCGGTCCCGAAAGACCACCGGGCCGTAGGCGGGGTGCTTGTCCTGCTTCATGGCTGCTCCTCGAAGTGATCGGGGTCGACGGGACGGGTCGGTGAACGAGACCCCGGACCGGGCCGTTTCCCGATCCGCCACCGCGCCAACACACGTCACCCCGAACTTCTTCCGGCAACGCCCGAACGCCCACCACCCACGCCCAGCGCCACCAACAACCCAACCCCCGCGAGACCACACACCCATACAGCCCAACACACGCCCTGACAACGGGGCACACGGGTCGGCACAACCGGTTGGGTGGGCGAGTGCGCCTTGGCGGCGGGGCGCACAGGTCGACGCAACCCCCCGGGGGACGGGGCGGCTCGGGGGGCGAGGCGCACCCTGGCGGCGGCGCGCAGGTCGGCGCCACCGCTCAGGGGGCGGGTGCGCCTTGGCGGGGGGCGCACGGGTCGACGCCACCGCTCGGAAGCGATGCGCTCCATGGCTGCGGGGCGCGCGGGTCGATGCAACCGCTCGGGCACAGGGGCTCGGGCTGCGGGGTGCGTGGGGCGGCGCGACCGGTTGGGGGTGGGTGGGACTTGGCGGCGGGCGCGTGGGTCGGCGCGACGTGCTCGGGGGCTGGGCGCGGTCGATGTGGTGGGCGCTGGGCCGCGCGGCCATCGGACGATAATGGTGCGATGGATCGTCTCGCGTATTTTCGGCACGAGGTGCGGGCCTTCGAGATCGCCGTGCGGCGGGTTGTCGGTGCGGGGGAGGCCCCGTTCGTGCCGTCCTGTCCGGAGTGGACCGTCACCGATCTGGTCGGCCACCTCGGCGCCGTGCATCGCCTCGTGACGGCGGTGGTGGCAGGCCGGCTCACCGCGATCCCGGAGCACTCCGACGCGTCGGTGTACCACCTACCCGACGAGCGCGACGGCTGGCCGACCCCCGGCAAGGCGCCCACCCCCGGGCCGCTGCCGGTCGGCCTGGTCGACTGGTTCGCCGACGGCGCGAGTGCGTTGGCCGCGGCGTTCGCGGACACCCCCGGCGAGACCGCGGTCTGGACCTGGTCCGAGGAGCAGACCGTCGACTTCTGGGTGCGCATGCAGACCATCGAGGCGGCGGTGCACCGCTGGGACGCCGAGAATGCCCTCGGCCCCGCCGCGCCGATCGCGGCCGAATTGGCCGTCGACGCGATCCGGCAGAACTTCGAGGTGATGGCGCCGGCCCGACGAGAGCGGAGGGAGGCCGCGCCGGGAGCCGGGGAACACCTGCGATTCCGGCGTACGGACGGCCCGGAGGCGTGGTCCGTGCGCTTCGACGGCGATGTGGTCCACCTCGACGCCCCGGGCACCGCCGACGTCGAACTGGCCGGCACAGCCTCGAACCTGATGTTGTTCCTGTGGCAGCGCATCCCGGCGGACCGCCTGACCGCGACCGGCGACCGGGCCGTACTCGACCGCTACTTCACCCTCGTGCCCGCCCTGTAGGCGCGCACGCCCCCGATGCCGGCCGCCGGCGCCGGTCCCGGTGGATCGCAACGCAGCACCACGAAGCCCAGTTCCGCGCCCACCTGTTCGCACCCGGCGGCAAGCAACCGGCCCAGATAGGCGTTCTGTTCCGCCACCGACACCGGAAACCCGGCCACCCAGGTGTCCGCGACCACCCATCGGGGACGGATCCGCGGATCCGGGAGCAGCGACACCACGTTCCGCGAAGTCAACTGCGGCACCAGGTGATTGGTCGCCGATACCGGCACGCCCTCGGGCACCAGGTCGACCATGCGCCGCGCCGCCGCATAGCGCGGGTCGCCGCGCCAGAAGGCGGCGTGCGGCAGCTCCCGGAACGGGAAGTCGCGGACCAGCAGCACCGCCACGAGCAGGCAACCCACCGGCAACACCCGGGCATGGCCCCGGACGACCCACCGCCGCGCGGCGCGCAACCGCGGCCAGGCGTCGAGCAACGCGAGGAACAGCACCGGCATCAGCGTCGCGCTGTAGTGGAAGTGTGTGCCCCAGTGCAGCGGTACGTCGGACAGGAACCGCCAACCCAGTGTCGGCAGCGCGACCAGCGCCACCGGCGAGCACAGCGCCGCACCGCCCGTCACAAGCAACAGCAGCCATACCGTGTGCAGTTGCTGCTCGACCCGGGCGCCCGGACCCGGGGTGTCCGCCGGCCCGCCGGTGAACGAATCCCAGTACGGATAACCGCCGTCCGGATTCGCGGCCGGCAACACCACGCCCACCACGAGCGCCGCGACGACCAGTCCGAACCCGGCCAGGGCGAACCCGTACCGCACGGCCGCCCGATCCGGCTCGGGCGAGTGCGCGTGCGCGTGCGCGTGCGCCGCGCGATGGGCGACCAGCAGGCCGACCACCGCGACCGTCACACCGAGGTCCTCCTTGACCAGGACCAGCGGCACCGACCAGGCCACCGCCGCCCGCAGGTGCCCCTCGACCAGCGCCGCGAGCGCGAAGGCAAGCAGCGGCACCGCGAACGCGACCTCGTGGAAGTCGAAGCGAAGCAGGCTCTGCAGGCCCCACGACAGGGCGTACGCCACGCCCAGCGCGGTGCCGCCGGCGACCCCGCAGCGCCGCACCGCGGCCCGGGTCACGGGCAGTACGGACAGCCCGACCAGCAGGGCCTGCGCGACCAGCAGCGTCTCGGCGGCGGGGAAGATCCGGTACACCGGCGCGAGCAGGGCCAGGATCGGGTGGAAGTGGTCGCCGAACACGTTGTATCCGGCCCCCTTGAGGTCGGCCACGGGGGCGCGGCCGTGTGCGTAGGACCGCACCACCTGCTCGAAGATGCCCAGGTCGAATCCGGTGGTCTCCAGCCGGTGCTGGCGCCGCACCCCGTGCGCCGCGTAAAGCGCGCACGCGCACCCTGCGACCAGCCAGGGCAGCGCGCGGGACGCGAACCGGGCCGGTGCCGCCGGAGCACCCCGTTCGGGCCGGCGCGGATCGTGTCGCACCCGGCTCGGGAGCGGGGGGCCGACGGTGGTCGTGTACTCGCTCACCCAGCGAAGGCTGGGCAGCGAACCCGACGCGGCGGCGCGGCGACACGGTTTTCGCGCGATTGATCCCCCGACCGGCGGAGTGGCGCTGAGCCGTCGGGGGCGGACGGGGCTGCGGCGCGGGCGTTCGTGGGCGGCCCGTCGAGGGCCCTACTCCGGGTCGTGGTCGGCCCGGTCGAGGTGGGGGCGCGTACCCGTGGCGCCGCCGGCCGCTCGGGGGAAGGGGCGCGGGTAGTGGGCGCCCAGGTGGAAGCGGTCGGCGAGGGCATCGGCGAAGGCCGCCGCGATGCGGACCTCGCCCGCCGGGTTGGGGTGCAGGCCGTCGGCGGTGTGGTCGCCCGCATCGAACTCGGCGTCGGTGCCGGCCACCACGATCGGCGAGTCTTCGGTGTCCAGGTCGGCGGCGATCGCGTCGATGCGCGCGTTGTAGCCGGCCGCGCGGGCGGCGAACTCCGGGTCGGGGCCCGCATGGTGCGTGGGCAGGACGTGGCCGAGCACGATCCGCAGGTTCGGATTGGCGCGGCGAGCGTCGGCGATGGAGGCCCGCAGGTCGGCCTCGAAGCGGCCCGGATCGATCGCCGGCCGGCGCAGTTCGTCGACGCCGAGCAGGACCAGCAGATAGTCCGGCCGATGCTCGGCGACCTCGGCCCGGATGTCGTCGAGGGGGTCGTCGGAGCCGACCAGGTCGAGCCGCACATCGTGGGCGCGCAGATGCCGCCAGAGCCGATATCGCCAGGTCCGGGCGCCACCGCCGACGTGTCCGATCGCGTCGCCGGCGATCATCACCGGCACCTCGTGCGTCGCGCCCGACATCGTGGCCTCCCGGGTCGATCACCGGCCGTGTCCGGGGACGGTTCCCTCCCACACGCTAGGTTGGCCGCCCACGCACCGCCCGCCCGGCTACCGCGAACGGGTGGCGGGCCGCGGCCACCGTGTGTCACTCCAGGGCGGCCCGCAGCACCCGGGGCAGCGGTTGGGCGTGCACGATGTCCAGTCGCGACACGGCCCGGGTCAGCACCACGTACAGCCGGCCCGCGCCGCGTGCCTCGGCGGCCACGATCGCGGCCGGTTCGACCACCACGACGTGGTCGTACTCCAGGCCCTTGGCCAGCGTGGCGGGCAATACGGTCACCCGGACGACGCCGGTCGGGTCCGGTGCGTCGGCGGTGGTCGTGGCGATGCCGGCGGCGGTCAGGGCCGCGCGCAGCGCCTCGGTCCCGGTGTCGGCGGCGATCACCCCGATCGAGCCCTCGCGGGCGAGCGCGGCACGTACGGCCGCGACCGTGGCGGGCTCCGGGTCGGCGACCTCACGGATGGTCAACTCGCCGTCCCGGCGCAACGATCGGGCCGCCGGTACGTCCACGTCCAGGGCCGCCAGGAGTCGGTTGGCCAGGTCAACGATCACCGCCGGGACGCGGAAGCCGACGGTCAGCGGGGCCACCTCGGCGTCGGGGCGGCCCAGGTGGGCGAGCAGGTCGGGCCAGGTGCGCGCGGCCCAGGGGGTGGTGCCCTGGGCCAGGTCGCCGAGCACGGTCACCGAGCCGGAGCCGATCCGCCGCGCCAGGGCGCGGCACTGCATCGGGGACAGGTCCTGGGCCTCGTCAACGACAACGTGGCCGTAGGTATCCGGCCGCTCGATCAGCCCGGCGACCTCATCGAGCAGCACCAGGTCGGCGGCGGACCAGCGGGCGCTCTTGGCCGCGCGCGGCGGGCCGGTCCAGCGGATGGCGTGCTGCTCGGCGGGGGTGAGCACGCCGTCGGCGGCCCGCGCCAGGGCGTCCGGGTCGGTCAGCAGTTCGGCCAGCACCTGCTCGGGTCCGACCTTCGGCCAAGAGCCGTCGACGAAGGCGGCGAGGCCCCTGGCCCGGCCCATCCGGCGCAGCCATTCCCCCGTCGGCGGCCCGGAGTTGCGCTCGGCCTGCAGTTGCAGCACCCGCACCGCGCGGGCCCGGACCCGCTCCCGGCCGACCTCGTAGGGGGTGTCCTCGGCGCGCACCTGTTCGACGATGCGGGCCAGCTCGTCCAGCGGGATGCGGCGCCGGTAGGAGCCGTCCGGGATCACCACCGGCTCGGTCGGCGCGGTGACCCGGGCGTACAGCGCGCGGCGCAGCACGATCGCCATGCGCGCGTCGTGCTTGACCACCTCGGCGGCCGGTTCGTCCCGGGCCCGGATCGTATGCCGGCCGACCTCGTCGTCGATCGTGGCCTGGCGGATCCCGGTCTCGCCGAGCGCGGGCAGCACCTCGGAGATGTAGTGCAGGAACGCCCGGTTGGGCCCGACGATCAGCAGCCCGCCGCGTTGGATGCGCCGGGGGTGGGTGTACAGAAGAAAGGCCGCACGGTGCAGGCCGACGGCGGTCTTGCCGGTGCCGGGCGCGCCCTGGACGCAGATGGACGCGGTCAGGGCCCGGCGGACCAGGTCGTCCTGTTCGGGCTGGATCGTGGCGACGATGTCGCGCATCGGCCCGACGCGGGGCCGGTTGAGCTCGCCGGCCAGGATTGTGCCGGGCGCGCTCGCGGGATCGCCGTCCCCCGGGTCGGGGCGGGCGTCCAGGTGTTCGTCCTCGAAGCTGGTCAGGTCCTCGGCGGCGCCGGCGCTACGCGGCGCCCAGCCGAAGCGGCGCCGGACCGCAACCCCCTGCGGGTCGCGGGCACTCGCGCGGTAGAAGGCCCGCGAGATCGGCGCGCGCCAGTCGACGACCAGCGGCGGCACGGTCGGATCGATGCCGATCCGACGCCGCCCGATGTGGTATCGACCGCCCCGGTGCTCGCCGGCCGCCCCGGACTCGGCGAAGTCGAGTCGGCCGAAGAACAGCGGCGTCTCCGGGAGTTCGGCCATCTCCCGGGCCCGGCTGCGCAACGTGTAGCCCAACGCCTCGGCGTCGGCGCCGGACGCCGAGACGTCCTCGCCGGTGACGACGTGTTCGGCCGCGCCCTCGACCATCGCGGCCATCACCGCGCGGCAGGTCTCGTGGTGGGAGCGCTCGCTGACGAGTTCGGCATCGAGGGACGTCATGCCCCCAGGATAATGCAACCCAGTTAAATACGTTACTCAGTAACACTTGCCAGTCGGGTCAACCCTCCGGCCAGCCGATCGAACGCCCCCTCGGCCGCCGCACGGGCCTCCGGAAGCAGTGCCGCCGCCCGTTCCCCCTGCGCGATCCGGCGCCAGTTCTCCCGCGCCAGAATGCGCTGGACGGTGACGATCTGCCCGGCCGCCAACAGCGCCTCCAACGGATCCGGCCCGCCCAGCGCATCGGCCAGCGCGTGTTCGGCGCGATCGGTATACGCGAGCAGCCGGGCCACCAGACTCGGCGTCCCGTACAACAGCCGATGAAAGGCCAACACCTCCGGCGCGTCACAAAGCCCGGTCACCGGATCGAACCGCTCCAGCCCGGCCACAAAGTGCAGGCGCAACGCGGTCAGCGGAGAAACACCCGTCGCCCGCCCCGCCACGACCCGCCCGGCCTCGTCCTGATGATCGGCGAACCGATGCAGCACAAGGTCTTCCTTGGTCGGGAAGTACCGAAAAAGCGTCGGCTTGGACACCTCCGCCACGGCCGCAACCTCGGCAACCGACACCGCATCGAACCCCCGAGCCACAAAGAGCCCGATGGCGGCATCCGAAATAGCCCCCACCAACCGAGCCCGCTTCATCTCCCGAAGCCCCACAACACCACCACCCATCCCCGTCACAATACGTGACCACAACCCCCAACCAGAGAGCCACAGCGGACACCGGAAACGCGGCGGGGGCGTCGGCGGAGCACGGCGGGTGGCGGCGGCGCCGGGGCGGAGCAAAGCGGGTGGTCGCGGAGCACGGGGCAGCGGAGCAGACGACGGCCGAGCACGACGGGGGCAGCGGAGGAGCGCAGCGGAGCCGCAACCTCGCTGCGTCACCGGTGGAGCGCAGCGGAGCCGGAACCCGGCGCCGCGCAGCGGCAACGCCCCCCTTCCGCCCCCGACGGAGCGCAGCGGAGGAGAAGCCACTCCGCCTCCGGCCACGAACCCGGCCCCCGCCCAGGCGCGGCCATGGTCGTGAGGGCCGGCAGGTGAGCCGCGTCGGGGTCGGGCCCGCGTCCGGGCAAAGCCCCCATCGGGGAGGAGGCGAAGTGATTCTCCTCCGCTTCGCTCCGTCGGGGGCGGAAGGCGGGGGGGGCGTTGCCGCTGCGCGACACCGAGAGGGTTCCGGCTCCGCTGCGCTCCACCGGTGACGCAGCGAGGTTGCGGCTCCGCTTCGCTCCACCGCCGCCGGGGCGGCCTGAGGGCGGCACGGAGAGGCCAGGTTCGGCAGCGCCCCCCGGACTGGGGCCCGAGGGGCGCTGCCGCCGCGCGGCACCGGGATCCGGTTCCAATGCGCTTCACCAGGCGCAGCGGGTTGCGGCTCCGCTTCGCTCCACCGCTGCCGGGGCGGGCCAGGTTCGTGAGAGCCCCCGAAGTGGGGGCCCGGGGCGTTGCCGCTGCGCGGCACCCGGCTCCGGTTCCGCTCCACCGGCGGCGCAGCGCGTTGCGGCTCCGCTCGAATCAGCGCTCGGACTCGGGCGGCCCGGCCTCGGTCGCGGACCCGGCTGCCGTCCCGGGCTCGGACTCATCCTTGGGCGCGGGCTCGTCCTTGGGCGCGGGCTCGTCCTTGGGCGCGGGGTCGTCCTTGGGCGCGGGCTCGTCCTTGGGCGCGGACTCGGCTTCGCTGTCCGGCCCGGCGTCCGACCCAGGCTTGGGCGTGCCGTTCGACGCAGGCTTGGACGCGGACTCAGGCCCGGCATCGGCTCCAGGCGCGGGCGCAGGCGCGGCCTCGGCCTCGCCGTCGGATTCGTCCCCCGCCCCCGCCGCGGCGCCGGTCGGGGCATCGTCCCCCGACCCCGCCCCGGTCCCGGCCTCCGTCGCAGCCGACTCGTCCCCCGACGCCACCCCCGCACCCGGCTCCGCACCCGAGCCGCCCTCGGGAGCCCCCGGCGCCCCCGGCACCGATGTCGGGTCGATCAGCGCGTCGATCCGCTCGGCGGCCGGCAGCTCGCCTCCGGGGGTCACCGCGTCCACCACACTCGGCAGCGTCGCGGCGAGCGCGGCTGCGGTTTCCTCCTTGGTCAGGCCCGCCCGACCCGCCAAGCGGACCATTTCGTCCTCGCCGAGCGCGTCGGTGAGCTCCTTGCCGCTCACCGGCTGATTGCGCCCGGTGTCCACCCACGACTGGGCCTGCTCGTCGAGTCCGCCGTCCCGCAGCCGCTGCACCAGCGCCCCCAGGCCGCCCGAGCCGCCCTGTCGACTCAGCAGACCGAGCAGTACCCCCGCCAGCGCCCCGTTTCGACCGCCGCCCGGCCCACCGAGCAGGTTGCCCAGGATGCCGCCGAGTCCGCCGGGGAGGCCCATTCCGCCGCTCATCCGTCTTCTCCCTGCGCAGGTAGCCCAATCAGGCTCCCATAGTGGGGTAAATGGGACAGTAGTTCGCGGTGGGCACGTCGGCAGTACGCCCATCGGGCGACGAGTCGATCAGCGGGTCGGGTCGAACAGCACCTTGAGGCAGCCGTCCGTACGATCCGCGAAGGTGCGGTATCCGGCCGCCGCCTCGCTCAGCGGCATCCGATGGGTGAACACGTCGACCGGGACCAACCGACCGTGCCGGATCAGCGGGATCAGCGTCGGCCAGGTGGCCGCCACCGGCGCCGTGGTGAAGCGCAGCGTGACATTGCGGATCAGCAACAGCGGCACGGCGATCGGGAACGCGAAGTTCGCGTCCACCCCCACCACCGAAACGGTGCCCGAACTGCGCACCGAAGCGATCGCCGCGCTCAGCGTCGCGTCCTGCCCGACCGCCTCGATCACCGCATCCGCGCCGAGCCCGCCCGTCGCCGCCCGCACCTGCTCGGCCACGTCCGCCCCGGTCGCGTCGATCGGCTCCGCGCCGAGGCGTTCGGCCATCGCGAGTCGTTCGGGCACCCGGTCGGCCGCCAGGATCCGCCCCGCGCCGAGCACTTGGGCCGCCTGCAGCGCGTACAGCCCCACCGGCCCGAGCCCGATCACCAGCACCGTGGCACCGGGCGTGATGTCGGCCCGGGTCGCCGCCGTCCAGCCGGTCGGCAGCGCGTCGGTGAGCAGCACCGCGTGGTCCACGGAGACGTCCTCGGGCACCGGCAGGAGCCACGCGTCGGCGGCCGGCACCGCCACCGCCTCGGCATGCCCGCCCGGCAGCCCGACGTCGCCGCCCAGCACCCGCACGCCGCCGCCCACACAGTCGATCGGATTGCCGGCCCGACACCCCGGACACCGCCCACAGCCGATCACCGGCGACACCAGCACCCGGTCGCCCACCGCGATCCGGCCCACGTCCGCGCCGATCTCGATCACCGTGCCGACCACCTCGTGCCCCGGGCGCAGCCCGACGGCCGGGAACTCGCCCTCGTAAAAGTGCAGATCGGAGCCACACAGGGCACTCGCGGTCACCTGGACGATCGCCCCGTCCGGACCGGCGAGCACCGGGTCCGCGACCTTTTCCACGCTCACGTCCCGGGTTCCGTTGACGACGACGGCACGCATGTCCACTCCCTGGCTGGTTCGAATACCCGACCTCCGGCGTCACACCCGACGCCCCCGGTAACACTGTTACAGAAGCCGTGTGAAGCCAACCCCCGACGGCCCCGAAACCGCCCGGCGTGACGTTCGTCCCACGGCCCGCCGAGCCGCGCGCGCACGTCGGTACGGTGATCTCCATGTCGCTGTCGCAAGCCCTGCGCGGGCACGCCCGGGGCGCCCTCTCCCGCGCCGCGCACCGAGGCTGGCGGGCACTGCAACGGGCGGGCGCGATCACCTCCGAGCAGCCCGGTCCGTACCGCTTCCGGCGGCTGGGCGCGGACAGCAAACTCGCCTTCCCGGTCGGCTCGGTGTTCGGCGAGGAGTGGATCACCGTGGGCGCCGGCTGCATCATCGGCGAGCACGTCACGCTGTCCGCCGGCCTGGCCCCGGGGCACGACCTGGGCAGCGCTGCGGTGGTCACCATCGGCGACCGGTGCACGATCGGGCGCGGGAGCCACATCGTCGGTCATCGCTCGATCACCATCGCCGACGACGTGTGGACCGGGCCGTACATCTACATCACCGACCAGAACCACAGCTACGCCGACCCGGATCGGCCGATCGGCACCCAGTGGCCGATCAACGAGACCGTGGAGATCGGCCCGGGTAGTTGGCTCGGCGCGGGTGTGATCATCCTGCCCGGCGCCAAACTCGGCCGGAACGTGGTGGTCGCCGCCGGCTCCGTGGTGCGCGGCACGGTGCCCGACCACAGCGTGATCGCGGGCGTGCCCGCGAAGGTGGTCCGCCGACGCACCGAAGCCGGCTGGGACCCGCCGCTGCGGCACACCCCCACACCGCTCCCGGACGGGATCACCCACGACGAACTGGTCGCCCTGCTCACCGAGTACGACGCCTCCGCCGGCCAGTAGGCCGGGTCGGTGGGACCCACCGGGTTCCACGTGAAACCGTCGACCCGGGCCGGACGTACCGCGCCGGCGCGCGAGGTCGCCCCCACCACCCGACCCCGCACGCCCGACCCGACGCGACCCGAGTCACGCCATCACCCGGTCACGAGCTCACACACTCGCTCGTCTCACGCCTTCAGCCCCGACAACCGCAACTGCACACCCACCGCGTCCAGCACCCGCGACTGCTGCCCCCACTGCCATCCCGGCACCGTCCAGTCGGCGTCGAGCATCGAGATCGACACCGACCCCTTGCCGATCGCGGTGGTGTCCGCGTTCCGCACCGGCTCGTCCACGTTCGGCGCCAGGCCCAGGTCCAGCTTGTAGCAGGTGTCGCAGGACGGGTCCTTGACGTAGCTCACCGCCAGGAAGTCGGCCTCGCCCACGTTCGTCATCTCCACCCGACCGGTCGGCTTCGCCGGGTAGTTCACGTTGAGCGTGGTGTGCGCGGGCAGCAGCGGGCCGGTCCGGCGCGCGGTGGCGGCCAGTCGGTTCACCAACTGCGTCGCGAAGGCCGTCGCCTGCGGCATCTGCGGGAACGGGTTGCGCGGATCGGCGGTGCTGTACTCGGCGCTGAACGCCACCGCCGGGATGCCCTTCTCCGCGGCGGTGATCGACGCGCCGACCGTGCCCGAGTGGTTCGCGGTGGCGCCGATGTTCTGCCCGGGGTTGATCCCGGTGACCACCAGGTCCGGCTTGCGGTCGCGGAAGACGTTCGCGAGCCCGAACGAGACCGAGTCGGCGGGCGTGCCCGCGACCGACCAGATGCCGGGCTCCACCTCGGACGCCTTGACGATCGAGCCGGGCGTGGCGTTGATCCCGGTGCCCTTGCCGGACTGGTCGGTGGCGGGCGCGACGATCACCGCGTCGTGCCCGGCCGCGCGCAGCGCCTTCTGCAGGGCCCGGATGAACGGTCCCTGGTGCCCGTCGTCGTTGCTGATCAAAATGCCGAGTTTGCGCGGCGCCTGCGCACCGCGCGCGTCGTCGCTCGCGACCGCCACGGGCGCGCTCGCCGCGAGCAGCGCGGCGGCGGTCGCCCCCACCGCGAGGGTCACCACACGTTTTCCACCGAATATGGCCATCTCGTCCTCCGTAGGCAAGAAGGTCTGCACGCGCCGAACCGCCCCGCGCGACCGACGGGATCGGTGTCGCGGGTTCCCCGTGCGCAACGCGGAACGGCTGGGCGAAACCCGTGTCGACCCGACCTGGAACGGTGGACGAAGTACGGGTCGAACGACGTGTACGGAGGGGTGAATCGGACGGAATGCACCCTGCGATTCGACACGTGTCAGCCGGCGGATAGCGAAACTAGGGTCATCGGTCGGACATTGCAATGGGCACGGGCGGGCGATTCGGCCCACCTTGCACTGCCGGGCCAAACCGACCGGGCTCGGCCGAACTCCTGGTGCACCACCGTGATCTGACGCCGCATCAGTCGACTGGCGGGCCGGCCGGGCCCCGGGCGCACCCGCGCGCGCCGGGTCCGGCCGGACCGTCGGCGTCGACGGTCCGGCCCGTAACGGTCACCGACGCCGACGTCCTCCTCCGTTCGGACCACGCCGAGACCGCACCGACCGGATGCCTCCGGTCGATGCGGGCGGTGGTCCGGTAGCCGCCCCACGCGTGCCACTTCCGGAATTCAACATCATTTCGGTCAAAACGTGCTCAAGCACCACACGTGACACGCCATCTCGTCCCAGGTGTCATCCGAAAAGATCACCGCACGGATAACACCCCGGTATCGGGGGCAGTAAACCCGCCATGTTGGGGCTGCCGAACACCATCCACGCGCTTCTCTTCGACCTCGACGGGGTCCTCACCCAGACCGCCAAGGTGCACGGCGTCGCCTGGAAGGAGACGTTCGACCACTTCCTGCGCGAACGCGACGGCGCCGACTTCACCCCGTTCGACCCCAGACGCGACTACGACACGTTCGTGGACGGCAAGCCGCGCCTGGACGGCACCCGTTCCTTCCTGGAGTCGCGCGGCATCGAACTGCCCCTGGGCGACGAGGGCGACCCGCCGGGCAGCGCCACCGTGTACGGCCTGAGCAACGCCAAGAACGAGCTGGTGTTGCGGCTGATCCACGACGGGGGTGTCGAGGTCTATCCCGGCTCGGTGCGCTACGTACACGCCGCCCGCGCGGCGAAGCTGCCGTGTGCCGTGGTGTCCTCCAGCGCCAACTGCGAGGACGTGCTGCGCGCCGCGAACATCCGCCACCTGTTCGACACGATCGTCGACGGCCTGGTGGCCAAGCGCGACCACCTGAAGGGCAAACCGGCGCCCGACACCTTCCTGGCCGGGGCGAAGGCGCTGGGCGTCGCCCCCGCGCACGCGGCCGTGTTCGAGGACGCGCTGGCCGGCGTCGCGGCGGGCCGGGCCGGTGACTTCGGCCACGTGGTGGGCGTGGACCGGGTCGGACAGGCCGAGGAACTACGCAGGCACGGCGCGGACGTGGTGGTATCGGATCTCGACGAACTCCTCGCCGACCCGAGCAACGACACCGCCGGCGACCGAAGCGGTGACCCGGCGGCCGGGCGGCCCTCGGCGGAAGGCACGGCATGAGCACCGAACACCCCTACACCGTCGAGCCATGGGGCATCACCGAACAGACCCTGGACCCGGACCACCTGCCCCAGTCCGAGTCGGTGTTCGCGCTCTCCAACGGCCACATCGGACTGCGCGCCAACCTCGACGAGGGCGAACCGCACGGCCTGCCCGGCACCTACCTCAACGGCGTCTTCGAACTGCGCCCGCTGCCCTACGCGGAGGCCGGATACGGCTACCCCGAGTCCGGTCAGAGCGTCATCAACGTCACCAACGGCAAGATCATCCGGCTCCTGGTCGACGACGAGCCGTTCGACCTGCGCTACGGACAGACCCAGGACCACGAGCGCTCGATCGACTTCCGCGAGGGTGTGCTGCACCGTCGCGCGTTGTGG
Source organism: Embleya sp. NPDC055664 (assembly GCF_053618075.1). Lineage (NCBI taxonomy): Bacteria > Bacillati > Actinomycetota > Actinomycetes > Kitasatosporales > Streptomycetaceae > Embleya > Embleya sp. NPDC055664. The sequence goes on along the minus strand of NZ_JBSHGZ010000022.1, from coordinate 133,650 downwards.
ACCTCGCCCGCCGGCCGCACCGTTCGGGTCACCTCCAAGCGGCTGGTCTCGCTCACCCAGCGCTCGATCGCCGCGATCGAGTACGAGATCGAACCGATAGACGGCCCCGCCCGGATCGTGCTCCAGTCGGAACTGGTCACCAACGAGGAACTGCCGCTGCCGAACGCCGACCCGCGCGCCGCCGCCGTCCTGGAGGCGCCGCTGCGCCCCGAAGAGCACACGCACAACGGCGGCAAGGCGATCCTGGTACACCGCACCGAGCACAGCGGGCTGCGCGTCGCCGCCGGCATGGACCACGAGATCGACGGTCCCGAGGGCATGTACATGGAGACCGAGAGCGCCGCCGATCTGGCCCGGTTCAGCGTGACCACCGTGCTCGACCGGGGCGCCAAGCTGCGGATCGTCAAGTACATCGCCTACGGCTGGTCCTCCACCCGCTCGCTGCCCGCGCTGCGCGACCAGGTGGCCGCCGCGCTGACCGCCGCCCGCTACACCGGGTGGGCCGGCCTGGTCGCCGAACAGCGCGGCTACCTCAAGGAGTTCTGGGACAACTCCGACATCGAGGTCGAGGGCGACGTCGAACTGCAACAGGCGGTGCGCTTCGCGATGTTCCACGTGCTCCAGGCGGGCGCGCGGGCCGAGGAGCGGGCCATCCCGGCGAAGGGGCTGACCGGGCCGGGCTACGACGGGCACTGCTTCTGGGACACCGAGGTGTTCGTCCTGCCGGTGCTCACGTACGGGCTCCCACACGCGGTCGCCCAGGCGCTGCGCTGGCGGCACTCGACGCTGCCGCTTGCCCGCGAGCGCGCCGCTCAACTGGGCCTGCGCGGCGCGCTGTTCCCGTGGCGGACGATCCGCGGCGAGGAGTGCTCGGGCTACTGGCCCGCGGGCACCGCCGCGTTCCACATCGGCGCGGACATCGCGGTCGCCGTCGCGCGCTACGTCCGGGCCACCGGCGACCGGGACTTCGAGCGCGACTTCGGCCTGGAGATCCTGGTCGAGACCGCGCGGATGTGGCGCTCGCTGGGCCACCACGACGCGGAGGGCCGATTCCGGATCAACGGGGTCACCGGCCCGGACGAGTACAGCGCGCTCGCCGACAACAACGTCTACACCAACCTCATGGCGCAGTCGAACCTGCTCGCCGCGGCCGACTCGGTGGGCCGCCACCCGCACGAGGCCCGTGCCCTGGAGGTGAACACCGAGGAGGCGGCGAGCTGGCGCGACGCGGCGAACGCGATGTACATCCCCTACGACGAGGACCTGGGGGTGCACCCGCAGGCCGACGGCTTCACCAAGCACCGGATCTGGGACTTCGAGAACACCCCGCCGGACCACTACCCGCTGATGCTGCACTACCCGTACTTCGACATCTACCGCAAGCAGGTGGTCAAGCAGGCCGACCTGGTGCTGGCCATGCAGGTGCGCGGCGACGCGTTCACCGACGAGCAAAAGCGCCGCAACTTCGACTACTACGAGGCGCTGACCGTACGCGACTCGTCCCTGTCGGCCTGCACCCAGGCGGTCATGGCGGCCGAGGTCGGCCATCTCGAACTGGCCTTGGACTACACCGCCGAAGCGGCCCTGATGGACCTGCACGACCTGGCCAAGAACACCAAGGACGGCCTGCACATGGCCTCCCTGGCGGGCACCTGCGTAGCACTGGTCGCGGGCTTCGGCGGGCTGCGCGACCACGGCGAGCGCATGTCCTTCAAACCGCGCCTGCCGGTCGGACTGACCGCGCTGCGCTTCTCGTTGTCGGTGCGCGGCGCGCGGCTGCGGGTGGAGACCACCCACGAGCACACCACGTACACGCTGCGCGAGGGCGCCGAGATCCCGTTCCTGCACCACGGCGAGGAGCACACGCTGATCCCCGGCAAGCCGATAACGCTCGACATCCCGGAGCTCACCCGGGACACCCCGCCGGGGCAGCCCGCGGGTCGGGCCCCGGTGCGCCGCCAGGGCGTCCCGGAGACCCACCCCACCGGGTCCAGCCCGGGCTGATCGGGCCGGGGGCCGCGACGCCGGCCGCGCCGGTCTCGACGCGCGCACCTCTGGCCTTGACGTCCACGTCAAGGTCTACCGTTTCGAACATGCGCATCGGAGAACTGGCTGAGCGCGCGGGGACCAGCACGCGGGCCCTGCGCTACTACGAGCAACGCGGCCTGCTGTCGGCCCGCCGGACCAGCAGCGGCTATCGCGACTACGACGAGGACGACGCCCGACAGGTGCGCGAGATCCGCGCGCTCCTGGACATCGGCTTCGATCTGGAGGAGACCCGGCCGTTCGTGGAGTGCCTGCGCGCCGGGCACGACGCGGGCGACGAGTGCCCGGCGTCGCTGGCGGTCTATCGCCGCAAACTGGCCGAACTCGACGCGTGCATCGACCGCATGCAGGCCATCCGGGCGCACCTGGCCGGCCAACTCGAACAGACCGAGCGGGCGCACGCGGGTGGCTCCGCCGAGCGGGCGCCCGGGCCGGCCACGCCGGCGCTCGCCGCCGCCGCGACGCTGCCCGAGGCGCCGGAACCCCGCTGCGCGCTGACCTCGGGATCGGCCGCCGCGCCCGCAGCGCCCACCACGCCTCTCAAGGAGTCCCGATGAGTGCTCACGTCCCCGATGTCCAGGACGCCGATTTCGACACCGCCGTGTTGCGCGCCGACCGGCCGACCCTGGTCGAGTTCACCGCCGACTGGTGCCCGCCGTGCCGCCAGATGGTGCCGGTGCTCGAACAGATCGCGATCGAGCGGCCGAACCTGGGCGTGGTCAAGCTCGACGTCGACCGCAACCCGGCCACCGCGGCCCGCTACGGCGTGTTGTCCATGCCGACGTTCCTGCTCTTTCGCGACGGGGAGCCGGTGAAGCAGTTCGTCGGGGCCCGCCCCAAGCGCTGGATCCTGGCCGAACTCGCCGACGTGATCGACGCCGGGCCCGCCCGCGCCCGGTAGATTCCGAGGATGGCCGGCGCCCCCAGGATCACCTTCACCACCGACTACGGCCTCGCCGACGCTTTCGTGGCCGCGTGCCACGGAGTGATCGCCGGCATCGCGCCTGCCGTACCGGTGGTGGACGTGACCCACCAGGTGCCGCCCGGTGACATCCGGCGCGGCGCGCTGGTGCTGGCCCAGACGGTGCCGTGGTTCCCGGTGGGCAGCGTGCACGTCGCGGTGGTCGACCCCGGTGTGGGCACCGCCCGACGGGCGATCGTGCTGCGGGCGGGCGGGCACCTGCTGGTCGGGCCGGACAACGGGCTGCTGATGTGGGCCGCGCGCGAACTCGGCGGGCCGGCGCAGATCCGCGAGATCGCCAACCCCGCGCTCACCCTGACCCGGATCTCGCGGACCTTCCACGGCCGGGACGTGTTCGCGCCCGTCGCCGCCCACCTCGCGGCGGGCACCCCGTTCGCCGAGGTCGGGCCGGCCGTGACCGACCCGGTCGCACCGGCCGAGCCCGTACCGGGCGAGGTGTTGACCGTGGACCACTTCGGCAACGTGCAACTCGCGCACTCGACGGCCGAGTTCGCCGGCGCCGACACGCTGCGGATCGAGGTCGGCGGGCGCGTGCTCACGGTTCCCCTGCGCGGCACCTTCGGCGAGGTGGCGGCGGGGGAACTCGTCGCGTACGCGGACTCCGCCGGCTTCCTGGCGATCTCGCTCAACCGGGGCGACGCGGCGACCCTGCTCGGAGTCCGCGCCGGCGACCGGATCGAGGTCCGTCCCGGGTGAGGACCGCCTACTTCAGGGTGGGCTGCTGGTTCTCGAACCAGACCTGGTCCAGGGCCGCCTTGCAGCTCTCTCCGGCGGCACAGGTGAGCGCGACGTCGTTCGAGCCCTCGTTGAGCTGCACCATGTTCCAGGTGCCGGTGACGGTGTTGGTGCCGTAGTTCTTGAGCTTGGCCTTGTTCGTCGTGTCCTTGCCGTTGACCAGGATCGACAGGTTCTGCTGCTCGGAGGTCGTGTTGAGGAACTTCACCGCCAGGTAGTAGGTGCCCTTCTTCGGCACCTCCACCTTCCAGGTGATCGTCGACCCGGGGGCGGACATGTCGATCAGGCCCTTGCCCGAGGACGACGCCACGCCGGCCACCGCGACCGCGCCGCCGGAGGGCGAGGCGTCCTCCGCCTCCACCATCGCGAACTTGCCGCCGGGCGCGGTGGTCGGAGCCGTGGACGGCGACGCGGTCTGCGACGGGCCCGCGCTGGTCTGCGTACCGGCGCTCGTGGCCGGCGTCTTCGCCTTGTCGTCCTTGCCGTTGTCACGGGTCAGCAGCAGGCCGGCGACCACGCCGATCACCACCAGGACCGCCACCGCCGCGCCGATCATCACGCCGCGACCACCACCGCCGCCCCCGCCGCCGTGCGATTGCCGGGGCTGTTGCGGAGGTTGCGCGCCGCCCTGCTCGTGCTGGGCCGGGATCGCCGCCTGCGGCTGGGTATGCGCGGGCGGCTGGGCGTAATTCATCTGCCCGACCTGCACATATTGCGGCATCATCCGATTGGCGGAAGAACCGTACGCACCGGTCGTCCCTGTCCCGTCGCCCGCTTCCTCACCCGGCGCCGGCCGATAGAGGTACCCGTACGGGTCTTCAGGTTCACCGTTGGTACCCGCCGTCATCGGGTAGTCCTCCCTACGTGCGCCAGGCCAAGCTTTGTCAATACCAGGCATCACACTAACGGGCGACGGGTGCGACAAGTGGTGTTGTCCGCGTGACGGGACTGTCACGAAAACGCCCTACTGAGGCGTACGGCAGCCGGCCACCCCAGGAACATGCCCGAGCCACCGAACCCACAAAACCCACCCATCAGGTGACCGAATTCACCCGAGACAACCAAAATCGTAAGCAAAAACCGCCCCGGCAGAGCACTCGGCTACGGGGCCGAACCAGCCCCACCCGATGCCTTCAAACCCCAGCGCGTACGCCCAACGCCACAGGCGGAGCGGGCGGAGCGGGCGAGCACACCAAATCAAGCCAACCCAAGACACACCCGCGGCCCGCACGCGACAAGCGCCGCCCCTAACCGGCCCTGCGCTGCGCCCGATCGCGCCGACGCTTGTTCGCGTACATGTGCTCATCAGCGATCCGCAACAAATCCTCGGGCTCGGCCGCCTCCTCCGCCCAGCCGATCCCGAAGCTCGCCCCCTCCAACGGCACCGCCAACCCCTCGGCCGGAATCGGCACGGAGAGCGCACGGCGCAACCGCACCGCCATCTCCTCCGCTTCCTCCCGTCCGATGCCATCGGCCAGCACCACGAACTCGTCGCCGCCGAGCCGGGCCACCGTGTCCCCCTCGCGCACCGCGGCCGTCAACCGCTCGGCGACCGCCTTGAGCACCACGTCGCCGATGTGGTGGCCGAAGTTGTCGTTGATGTGCTTGAACCCGTCCAGGTCGCAGAACAGCAGCGCGACGCCGCGACGTTCGGCGGCGGGCGGCTCGTCGACGACCACCACCGCGCCCTCGGGCATGCTCAGGATCGCGCCCGTGGGCACGGCCCACTCGTCCGCGTACGGCTCGTGCACGTCGCCGCCCGGACCGGCGGCCGGGAGCCCGGCCTTGAGGCCGAACCGGGCGGCGAGCCGGGCCCGCAGCTCGCGCCCGTTCGGCAGCCCGGTGAGCGGATCGTGGCTGGCCTCGTGCACCAGCGCCTGCTCGCGCTGCTTGCGGTCCTCGATGTCCTCCACGTGGGTCAGCCCGAACCGAAGATCGCCGAGCCCGTCGGCGACCTGGGAGGTGCGCAGCGAAACCCACCGGTACGTTCCGTCGCTGCGGGCCAGCCGCAGCTCGGTACAGCCCGCCACCGGCACCGTCCCGCCCAGGTGCCCGCCGAGCAGCGGCCGATCCTCCGGGTGCGCCAACGCGCCCAACCCGAGCCGCTTGAGCACCGGCGCCGGGTAGCCCAGCATCCGGCACAGCGCGTCGTTGGCGCGCAGCAGCTGGCCCTGCTCGTGGCCGCGCACGCCGGTCATCACCATGCCGCTGGGCGCGTACTCGAAGGCCTGCCGGAAACTCTCCTCGCTGGCCCGCAACGCGAGCTGCTCGCGCTCCAGGCGGGCCACCGCGCGCTGCATGTCGCTGCGCAGACGCGCGTTGTCCACCGCGATCGCCGCCTGTGCGGCGAACATGCCCAACACCTCGCGCCGCCACGGGGCGGGCCGCAGGCCGTCCACCGGCAGGTCGACCGACAACACGCCGACCAGGTCGCCCTCGGGCGTATGCAGCGGCGCGAGCAGCGCGTCGCGCGGATGCCACGCCTCGGGGTGGTCGGGGATCGGCAGGTCGGGTATCCAGCTCGGGATGTCGCCCACGTCGGCCTGCCCCGAGCGGTGCCCGAGGAAGCGCAGTGGCCCCCAGGGCTCGGCGGCGGCCAGGATGCGGTCCCAGCCCTCGCGCGAGCCGATCTGGCCGGCCATCGCCTTGCGCAACTCGTCGTTGCCGGCCACCGCGGCGACCTCCAGATCGGCGTCGGCGCGCACGAGATTGACCGCTGCCAAGCCGAACCCCAGGCCCGAGACCACGCCGTCGACGACGGCCTGCAGGGTGTCCTTGAGGTCACGCGTGGCGTTGAGGTCGGCGACGACGCGGTTCAAAAGGCGCAAAGTCGCCAACCGGACGTGGGTCTCCGTCTCGGCTGTCATGGGTCTCCCCCAGGGGTCGACGCCGGTGTCTTCTGAACAGATATCGTCCGTTTACCAGAGAAACTGAATCACAGCGGGCTTCGCGTTGGCGACGTTCCGTCATCGATCAGACTGTCACTGTGAGCCACCTCACGCTTCATACCGTATCGAGTCGGACCGCCGAACCGCCCCGGAATCGCACCCTCCGCCGGCATCCAAGGCGCATCGTACGAGGTCGGCGCCCATTTACGGGAAATAACCCCAGGGTTCGCGGGATACACCTGACGACCAATCAGAAACCAATCGCAAACCGATCGGGCGCTCGGGTGTGCGTCAGCACATTGATGCACAGCACATCCGGGCGCGGTCCGACGCCGCATACCCTTGACCCGTGTCTCCGCCACTTCCCCCTCCCGTCGATCCGGCCGACTTCAAGGCCGCGATGTCCCGATTCGCCGCCGGCGTGGTGCTGATCACCGCGATCGAGGGCGACCCCGACGACGGCGGGCCCGTGGACGACGTGGGGATGACCGCGACCGCGTTCATGTCGGTCTCCCTGGAACCCCCGCTGGTGCTGATCAGCCTGCGCCGCGAGGCGCGGATGCGCGACGTGCTGGACGAACAACCGCTGTGGGCGGTGTCCCTGCTCTCGCAGAGCCAGCGCCACGTCGCCGGCCGCTTCGCCATCCCCGGCCGGATCAGCGACCGGCTGATGTTCGCCGACATCCCGCACCGTCGCGGCCCGGTGTCCGGCGCGGCCCTGGTCGGCGGCGCGCTGGCGACCCTGGAGTGCCGCACCGACCAGGTCGTCGAGGCGGGCGATCACATCCTGTACGTCGGCGAGGTGCTGCGCGTGGACCTGCCCAGCCCCGAGGGCCTGCCCCTGACGCACTACCGGGGCCGCTACCGAAGCCTGGGCTGACGCTACGCGCCCGGCCGCGGTCCCGGGCGCATCAGCCCGTCGGCCGTCACCGAGGCGACCGGTCGGCCGGCCCGGGTGAACACCCGGATCCGCCCGTGCATGCGCCCGTCGCCCGCGTACTCGCTCGCGCAGCGCAGCAGCAGCCACTCGTGCGCCGAGAACGGCTCGTGGAAGGTGATGTTCTGGGACAGCGCCACCGACATCGACCGCCCGCCGCGCCGCTCCAGTTCGGCGCGCGAGTACGGCCGCAGCGCGACCGGGCCCAGGAAGCCCTCGGTGGACCAGGCCAGGATCGCCCGGGCCGTGGTCGCGGTGTCCGGGACCGACGTACAGCGCGTCCACAGGTCCAGGCGCGGCGGTCCCACCGCGTCCGGCGCCAACGCCGCCGCGCCGCCGGCCGTACGCACCTCCCACGGCAACATCGGCACCGACACCTCGGCACACTCCTCCGGCCCGGCCACCCCGGCCGGCAACGCGTCGGCGTGCCGCACCAGTTCGGGGCCGGCCACGCCCAGCGTCACGAACGCCCGGTAATGCTCGGCGGCGCCCTGCCGAAAACCCACCTGGAGGATCGCCGCCGACCGCCCCTCGTGCAGCCGCTCGACCCGTACGTCCACGGGCGCGGTCGGATCCCCGGCCCGGGGAAAGACCCCCTGGAGGGTCTGCACCGCCATGTGGGGGACCACTCGCTCGGCGGCCACCACCGTCTGCGCGAGCACCTGCGCGCCGAGCGTGCGCGGGATCGGGGTCACCAGGTTGCGCGCCCTGAACCGGGTGAGCGCCGTGTCCGGGACGGCGGCATCCGCCGGATCCGCCGCCGCGGGCCGGTCCAGGTCCAGCACGTCCACCAGGTCGGCCGCCGCGATCGTCGGCCATGTCGCCACTCCACCGGTCATCCGCGCATGATCGCAGTCCGCGGCCGGATCTGATAGACCGTCAGGTAAGTCGAACGATCACCGCGTCGCGCCTCTCCCGGTGAACTTGACCACCAGCGAGACCAGGAACGCCGCGACCGCGATGCTGATGATCCAGCGAAGCCAGTCGATCCCCTTGGTGTCCTCGACACCCAGCCCGGCGGCGATGCCGTAGCCGATCAGGGTGCCCACGATGCCGACCGCCATCGTGGCCAGGAAGCCGATCTTCTGTTTGCCCGGCAAAAACAGTCGGCCCAACGCGCCGATGATGATGCCCGCGATGATCAGACCTACGAACGTCATGGGATTCCTCCAGCCGGCCGGCAGTCGTACAAAATACGACGACCCGGACTTTTCCGGGCAGGTGTCTCCTGTTCCCCACGTTCCCCGCGCGTTAACGCGAACGCACCCACGTCACAAAGCTCTAAGGTGGTTGCGTCCGCCGGGTGACCACGGTGCAAAATGGTCCGGTACACGCCCCGATAGCTCAGTTGGCCAGAGCACGCGCCTTGTAAGCGCGGGGTCGTCGGTTCGAACCCGACTCGGGGCTCCCAGGGGCCGTCATCCGCGCGATCGCCGGATGGCGGCCCGCTTTCGTCGGCCCGCAGGGCGCGGCGGGGTGGGGTGGGGAGGCAGGGCCTGCTCGCCGGTCGGCGGCGGGGCTCGGCGGCGACGAGGCTCAGCGGCGGCGGTCCGGCGCCGGACCGGTCGAGCCGCGGACCACCAGTTCGGGGCGGTAGATCAACTCGGTACGCGGAGCGCGCCCCCCGCCGATCTCGTCGAGCAGCGCACGCACCGCCGCCGCACCCATCGCCTGCACCGCCTGGCGCACCGTGGTCAGCGGCGGGTCGGTGAAGGCCACCAGCGGCGAGTCGTCGTAGCCCACCACCGAGACGTCCTGCGGCACCCGCAACCCCCGCTCGCGCGCGGCCCGTACCGCGCCGAGCGCCATCAGGTCGCTGCCGCACACGACCGCGGTCGCCCCCCGGTCCAGCAGCGCGCCCGCCGCCGCCTGGCCGCCCTCCACGGAGAACAACGACCGCTCGATCCAACCGTCGGCCTCCGTCACCCCGAACCGCTCGGCGAGCCCGTGCCGAAAACCCGCGATCTTGCGCGCGGTGGGCACATACCGCTCGGGCCCGACCGCGAGCCCGATCGCGGTATGTCGCAGCGAGGCCAGGTGTCCTATCGCCAACTCCACCGCGACCGCCTCGTCGCTGGAGATGAACGGCGCGTCCACACCCGGGGCGAAACCGTTGACGAACACCATCGGCAGGCCGCGCTCGACCAGCCGCAGGTAGCGCGACATGTCCGCGCCCGAGTCCGAGTGCAGGCTGGAGACGAAGACGATCCCCGACACCCCGCGCTCCAGGAGCAGTTCGGTGTAGTCGTCCTCGGTGACCCCGCCCGGGGTCTGTGTGCACAACACCGGGGTGTAGCCGTGATGGGCCAGCGCCCGCTCGATGACCTGCGCGAACGCCGGGAAGATCGGGTTGTCCAACTCCGGGAGCAGCAGCCCCACCAGGCCCGCGCTGCGCCGGCGCAGCCGGGCGGGCCGCTCGTATCCGAGCACGTCGAGAGCGGTCAGGACGGCCCGCCGAGTGTCGTCCGCAACCCCGGGTTTGCTGTTCAGAACCCGACTCACGGTCGCCTCGCTGACCCCTGCCTGCGTTGCGATGTCCGCCAGCCGAGCCTTCATACGCAGAGCCTAGTGACACTTTCAGCAGGATTTCGCAGGGCTTTGCGGGTCCCGCAAAACATTTCGGGCGAAGCCGACTGCTGACAGATCACGTGCGCCCGGGTACGGTGAAGCGCAGTCCGTCCTCGAATGGACTAGACCACTGTCCGCCGTCACGGGCAGGCACCGCACGGGTACTTCACCCTCCACTCGGATCGTCCGGCACGTTCCTGCCGGTGGAAGGACACATCACCATGGCCACGGTCAGCTACAAGCAGGCGACCTGTACCTACAAGGGCGCCGAGCGCCCGTCCGTCAACGCGCTCGACCTGGAGATCGCGGACGGCGAGTTCCTGGTCCTGGTCGGCCCCTCCGGTTGCGGCAAGTCCACCTCCCTGCGCATGCTCGCGGGTCTCGAGGAGGTCACCGGGGGCTCGATACACATCGGCGACCGCGAGGTCACCAACCTGGAACCCAAGGACCGCGACATCGCGATGGTGTTCCAGAACTACGCGCTCTACCCGCACATGACGGTCGCCGAGAACATGGGCTTCGCGCTGAAGATCGCGGGCGTCGACAAGAAGCAGATCCGGGCCAAGGTCGAAGAGGCCGCGAAGATCCTAGACCTCACCGAATACCTGGACCGCAAGCCGAAGGCCCTCTCGGGCGGTCAGCGCCAGCGTGTCGCGATGGGCCGCGCGATCGTCCGCGAGCCCCAGGTCTTCCTGATGGACGAGCCGCTGTCCAACCTCGACGCCAAGCTCCGCGTCCAGACCCGCACCCAGATCGCCGGCCTCCAGCGCCGCCTGGGCATCACCACCGTCTACGTCACGCACGACCAGGTCGAGGCGATGACCATGGGCGACCGCGTCGCGGTGCTCAAGGACGGCCTGCTCCAGCAGGTGGACACCCCGCGCAACATGTACGACCGCCCGGCCAACGTGTTCGTGGCCGGCTTCATCGGCTCGCCCGCGATGAACCTGATCGAGGTCGACCTGGCCGAGGACGGCATCCGCTTCGGCGACGCGGTCGTCCCGGTCTCGCGCGAGGCCCGCGAGGCGGCGGTGGCCGAGGGCACGGGCAAGGTGACGCTGGGCGTGCGCCCCGAGCACCTGAAGATCAACTCGGCGGAGGGCCTGAGCAAGGAGGGCAAGGGCCTCGCGGTCTCCGTCGACGTGGTCGAGGAACTCGGCTCCGACGCCTTCGTCTACGGCTCGGTCACCCTCGACGGGGTGGACAAGCCCCTGGTGGTCCGCGTCCCGGGCCGCAGCGTTCCGGAAAAGGGCTCGGTCCTGCACGTGGTCCCGACGGTCGGCGAGACCCACCTGTTCTCCACGAAGAGCGGCGAGCGCCTGCACGACTGACCGGCCCGACACGCTCGCCGGCGGCGCCCGACGGCGCCGCCGGCGAGTGTCGTCCCGGACCGGGAGGCCGTCAGGGGTGAGACTCGGTCCATGGAGCGTATGACCGAGACCGAGTGGCGGGGCTTTTTGTTGGCGGGGCCGCCGCGCACCGGAAAACTTGCCACCGTACGTCCCGACGGTCGGCCGCACGTGGCGCCGGTCTGGTTCGACCTGGACGATCGCGGCGACACGGTGGAGCTGGTGTTCACCACGTTCGCGTCATCGGTCAAGGGGCGCAACCTCGCCAACGATCCGCGCGTGAGCCTGTGCGTGGACGACGAACGGCCGCCGTACGCCTATGTGGTGGTCGAGGGCGAGGCCCGACTCTCGGTCGACCCGGTCGACCTGCGCGTGTGGCCGAGCCGGATCGCGGCCCGCTACATGGGCGCCGACAAGGTGGTCGAGCGCGAGCCCGTGGAGGGCGAGCAGGTGGTGCACGTGCACATCCACCACGTGGTGGCGGACCGGAACATCACGGGCTGAGCAGGCCTTTCGCACATTCGTTCCGCGGGACCGGTACACCTCGCACACTTCGCACACCCCGCACGCCACAGGACCCGCACATGTCGTGCGGGTCCTGTGGGTGGGGCGGGGCTTCGATGCCCGGGGATCAGCCCAGCAGGCCGCCCAGGGGCTTGGTGCCGCTGCCGCCGGATTTCGGGGTGCTGCCGGAGCCGCCGGAGCCGCCGGGGTTCGCACCGGCCGAGCGGGGGGAGCCGGACGCGGTCGGGGCCGGGGCCGAGGTCGGCTTCCGGTCGGTGGCATCGGCCGGGGCCGACTTGGCCGCGCCGGTGGAGGCACTCGGCTGCGGGGTGGTCGCCGCACGCGGGGTGGCCTGCGCGGCGGTGCCCTCCTTGGCCGGGCCGGCCGCCGCCGAGGGTTCGACCACCGGCGGACGGGGTTGACCGGCGACCGCGCCGGCCGGCTGCCCGGCGGCGGGGACGACCGGGGCCGAGGACTCGGCGGGCCGACCCGGCTCGCCGACCCGCCCGGTGTCCGACTCGTCGGGGTGCCGGTGGCCGCCGCCGAGCAGCGAGCCCGCGAGCAGCGTCGCGCCGACGCCCGCGAACGCCAGCATCGAGCCGTAGCCGAGCTTGCGCCGCCGGGCCCGGACGGGGGTGACGATCGGACCACGCCAGGTCCGCAACGACAACCACGCGTCCGCCGAGTACATCGGCGCGCCCGCGAGCGCCAACGGGCTGAACGCGGCCAGGAAGACCAGGTAGGGCGCGTGGTACGGCGAGGACCCGGTACCCACCGCGATCAGCACGCCCAGCGAGAGCAACATCCCGAGCAGCCCGGCGAGCCGGGTCCACAACCCGAGCACCACCGCGAAGCCGACCACCACCTGGCCGAAGGCGAACAACAGCCCCGCCCCGATCGCGTGATCGGCGGCCAGGTCCATCACCGACGGCGACAGACTCCCGTCCCGCAGCACGCCGATGCGATGCCCGAACGAATCGCTCGACCCCGGATCCAGGAAGCCCGGCGCATAGAGCTTGCGCAGCCCCTCGACCAGGAACGCCCCGCCGAGGAACAGCCGCAACGGCAACAACACGGTGCCGGCCTGCACACTCCCCCGGCGCGCGTGCGTGGGCGCCGCGGCGGTCCCGTCCCGCTCCCGCACACCCGCCCCCGGACCACGCCGGGCAGGCGGCACCCGCCGCCGGGGCCCGTCGTCACGAATCACCGGGAGCCGCGTGGTCGCGTCGTCATCCGCCCGGTCACGCGGCCCGGGCACAGGTTTGGGGGCGGTGCCGATCCGGGGGCCGGCGATCACCACCCGCAGGGTCTTCGTGGGGGTGGCGACCGCCGCCGGATCGCCGGGATCACGCACCGCCGCGGGCGAGGGCAACAGCCCGACAGCACCGCCGAAGCTGCCTTCCGATCTGGTGTCCACGCACCACTAACCGCCCAAGGTCCCCCAAGGATGCGGCCCACCACGTATTACCCCATGCAACCCACAAACCCCCAAACCTCCCGCTACACTCCGCCCCGCGGCGCGGCGCGGCGCGCGGCGCGGCTACACAAACGCAGGACTCCCACCGAGACCGCCACATTCAGCGACGGGGCGAAAGGCCGCTGGGTTGTCCCGAGTGAGCCGGGCGCTCCCGGCGCAGGTTGCACCTGTGGTGACGGCCGGCCGATGCGGGGTTCATCCGAGCCGGTGATGGCCCGCCACCGGCGTGCGGGGCTGCGAGACCCCGGCTTTTGGCGCGCGACGGGCACGTTGCTCGGCGAAAACCGGCCTGCAGCGGCGGGATGGGTGGGCGCTCGGGTCGAGTCCGCCAGGGTGCCTTCCCGAGTGGGCCGGGCGTCCTCGGCGCACGTTGCGCTGTTGGTGGCGGGTGGCGGGTGGCCGGTCCGGGGCCGGTCCCGAGTCGGTGGTGGGCCGCCGCCGGCGACTCGGACCAGCCCCGCACCGGCCACCCGCAACCACAAGCGCAACGCCCGCCGGAAACACCCAGCCCACCCGGGCCCCGGCGAACCCGCCCCGACAGCCCCCGAGCGCCCGACCCGGTCCGGCCCCGCCCGTGTCGCCCGTCTACCCCCCGCCTACTTCGCTCCCCGTCGCCTGGCCACCTCGTACAGCACGATGCTTGCCGCGACCCCCGCGTTCAGGGACTCGTTGCCGCCGGCCATCGGGATTCGGACCGTGATGTCGCACGTTTCCTGCACCAAGCGGCCCAGGCCCTTGCCCTCGGAGCCGACGACCACCACCAGGGGCTCCGTGGCCGCGGCCAGTTCGTCGAGGGTGATGTCGCCGTCGGCGGCCAGGCCGACCACCGTCAGGCCGGCCTTCTTGTAGGCCTCGAGGGCTCGGGTGAGGTTGGCTGCTCGGGCCACCGGCATGCGGGAGGCCGCGCCTGCCGAGGACTTCCAGGCGCCGGCGGTCATTCCGGCGGCGCGGCGCTCGGGGACGACCACGCCGTGGCCGCCGAAGGCCGCCGCGGAGCGGATCACCGCGCCGAGGTTGCGCGGGTCGGTGACGCTGTCGAGCGCGACGACGAGGGGTGTTTCGGCGCGGTCGTGCGCCTCCACCACGAGGTCGTCCGGGTGGGCGTACTCGTACGGCGGCATCTGGAGCACCAGGCCCTGGTGGATCGCGCCGTCGGTCATCCGGTCCAGCTCGGGGCGCGGGATCTCCATCAGCGGGATGCCCCGCGTGTTGGCGATCTTCATCGCCTCGCGCACCCGGTCGTCGCTGTCGATGTACTGCGCGATGAACAGCGACGTGGCCGGCGCATCGGCGCGCAGCACCTCGAGCACCGAGTTGCGGCCCGCGACCAGCTCGGACGCGCTCTTCCCGCCCCGACCGGGACGCCCGCCCGCGGGACGCCGGGCCGCAGGCGCGGCGGCTTTGCGCTTGGCCGCGGCGTTGGCCGCGCGCTGCTTCGCGTGCCCCTTGCGCATCTCCGCGGGCGGCGTCGGCCCCTTGCCCTTCAGCGCCCGGCGGCTGTGCCCACCAGTACCGACCGAGGGCCCCTTCTTGCTTCCCTCGTTGCGCTTGTTACGGCGCTCCGTGTTGCCGGCCATGACGGGTACATCCCTTCGATTGCTTCATCAGCAGCTGTGTTGCGATCCGTACGATCCTGCGGTCGCCCACAGAACATCCGCGGGACAACCACAGGACAACCGTTACAACCGTACGGCCGGTCCGCCACCTCGTGGCGTTCCGGCCGTACGGCGCGTTCTCGTCGAGCCTTCCCGGGCCCGAGGGCGACTCAGTCCCGGTGCAGCGTCCACCGGGGGCCGTGCGGCGTGTCCTCCACCACGATCCCGGCCGCCGTGAGGCTGTCCCGGACCGCGTCGGCGGCGGCGTAGTCCTTGCGTGCCCGGGCCGCCTCGCGCTGCCCGAGGGCGAGCTTGACGAGGTGGTCGACCACCCCGCGCAACTCGTCGGAGCGACCGGCGGAGGCGCCCGCCGTCCACTGCTCCGACAGCGGGTCCATGCCGAGCACGCCCAGCATCGCCCGCACATCGGCCGCGTGCCGTACGACCGCGTCCTTGTCGCCCGCCGCCAGCGCGGTGTTGCCGTCGCGCACGGTGTTGTGCACGACCGCCATCGCCTGCGGCACACCCAGGTCGTCGTCCATCGCGTCGGCGAACACCGCCGGCACGTCGGCCGTCGGTTCGATCGCCCCGGTCTGTTCGCCGGCCCGCTCCAGGAAGCCCTCGATCCGCCCGAAGGAGACCTCGGCCTCGCGCAGTGCCTCCTCGCTGTACTCGATCATCGACCGGTAGTGCGGGGTGGCCAGGTAGTAGCGCAGGACCAGCGGCGACCAGCGCTTGAGCATCTCGGAGACGAGCACCGAGTTGCCGAGCGACTTGCTCATCTTCTCACCGCTGAGGGTGACCCAGGCGTTGTGCATCCAGTAGGCGGCGAACGCGTCGCCCGCCGCCTTGGACTGGGCGATCTCGTTCTCGTGGTGCGGGAACACCAGATCCAGCCCGCCGCCGTGGATGTCGAACGCCGCGCCCAGGTACTTGTGCGCCATCGCGGAGCACTCCAGGTGCCACCCCGGACGACCGTGTCCCCAGGGCGTCTCCCACGACGGCTCGCCGGGCTTGGCCGCCTTCCACAGCGCGAAGTCGCGCCGGTCCCGCTTGCCCGCCGCGCCCGTGCCCGCGTCCTCCGCCTCGCGCATCGCGTCGGGCTTTTGACCGGACAGCGCACCGTAGGCCGGGAACGAGGAGACGTCGAAGTACACGTCGCCGCCGGACGGATAGGCGTGCCCCGTGGCGATCAGCCGGTCCATCATCGCGACCATCTCGGGGATGTGCCCGGTCGCCCGGGGCTCCACGGTCGACGGCAGGCAGCCGAGCGCGGTGTACGCGTCGGCGAAGGCCCGCTCGTTGGTCTGCGCGACCTGCCAGTAGGGCACACCCTCCGTGCAGGACTTGGCGATGATCTTGTCGTCGATGTCGGTGACGTTGCGGCAGAACACGACGTCGTTGCCGCGGTGGGCGAACCACCGGCGCAGCACGTCGAAGTTCAGCCCCGATCGGATGTGCCCGATGTGCGGAGGTGCCTGCACGGTGGCACCACACAAGTAGATCGAGACCTGTCCCTCGACAAGCGGCACGAAGTCCCGGACCGTGCGGGTGCTGGTGTCGTACAGGCGCATGCTCACACGCGCAAGCTTAGAGCGTCGGGACGGCGCGGCGTGCGCCGTTATCCCTCGGTTCCCGGCCCGACCGGCACCACGAGCGCGGTGGCGATCGCGGCCACTCCCTCGGCCCGCCCGGTCAGCCCCAGACCGTCGGTGGTGGTCCCGGACACCGACACCGGCGCGCCGGCCGCGGCCGACAACACGGCCTCCGCCTCGGCCCGCCGCCGCCCGACCTTCGGCCGCACCCCGATCACCTGCACCGCGATGTTGCCGATCTCGAATCCGGCCGCGCGCACCAGTCGCGCCGCCTCGGTCAGCAGGGTCGCTCCCGACGCCCCGGACCACTGCGGCCGCGAGGTGCCGAAGTGCGCGCCCAGATCGCCGATGCCCGCCGCCGAGAACAACGCGTCGCACGCGGCGTGCGCGACCACGTCGGCGTCGGAGTGCCCGGCCAACCCGGTCTCCCCGGGCCAGAACAGCCCGGCCACCCACAACTCGCGCCCCGCCTCGAAGGCGTGGACGTCCACCCCGATCCCGGTACGGGGCAGCACCACCCGAGCCGCGTGCTCACCGGACAACGTCGATCTCCGTACTCTCCGCGGCACCGTCCGCCTCGTCGGCGCGCGCCTGCGCCGCCCGCTCCGCTCGGCGCTCCAAAAGGGCGCGGGCGAGCAGCAGGTCGAACGGTCGGGTCACCTTGAACGCCTCTTCGGAACCGGGCACCACCACGACCGTGCCGCCGGTGCGCTCGACCATCCCGGCGTCGTCGGTCGCACCCTCCGCGCCGAACCCGTCGGCCTCGGCGTGGGCGCGCGCCAATACCGCCCGCCGAAAACCCTGGGGGGTCTGTACGGCGCGCAACAACGATCGATCGACCGTGCGCACCACGGTCTCCGCGCCGTTCGCCGCGGCGACCTCCTTGACCGTGTCGACCACGGGCAACGCGGGCACCACCGCGTCGGCCCCGTCGGCGACGGCGGCGATCACCGCCTCGACCACGTGGGCCGGCACGAACGGACGCGCGGCATCGTGTACGAGCACGATGTCGTGATCGGCCGGCACCGCCGCGAGGGCGAACCGCACCGATTCCTGGCGTGTCGCACCGCCCGCGACCACCCGCACGGGTGATTCCGCGGGCAGTTGCGCACGCAAAAGATCCCGGACACCGGCGACACCGTCCGGCGGTGCGGCGACCACGACCGCGGTTACCCCGCGGGCGGCCAACAGCGACCGGACGGCGTGCACCAGCATCGGGATGTCCCCAAGCTCACGCAACGCCTTGGGCGCACCGGGACCGAGCCGTTCACCACGCCCTGCAGCGGGCACAAGGACCGCAGTGTTCAACGAAGTCCCCTCAAACCACCCGGGCGCCGACGCCACATGGCGCCGACACCGCACCGGCGGATCCGTCCGTCATCGACGGGCGGATCCTACGGCTCAGGAAGCCAGGACCTCGTCGAGGATGGCCTCGGCCTTGTCCTCGTTCGTGTTCTCGGCGAGCGCCAACTCGCTCACCAAGATCTGCCGAGCCTTCGCCAGCATGCGCTTTTCGCCTGCCGACAGGCCGCGGTCACGCTCGCGGCGCCATAGATCGCGCACGACCTCCGCGACCTTGATAACGTCACCGGAGGCGAGCTTTTCCAGGTTCGCCTTGTAACGTCGTGACCAGTTCGTCGGTTCCTCGGTGTGCGGAGCACGCAGTACCTCGAAGACGCGGTCGAGCCCTTCCTGGCCCACCACGTCTCGAACACCGACGAATTCCGCGTTGTCCGCGGGCACGCGGACGGTCAAATCACCCTGGGCGACCTTCAACACCAAATAGGTCTTGTCCACACCCTTGATCGTGCGCTGCTCGATCGCCTCGATCAGCGCGGCCCCGTGATGGGGGTAGACCACGGTGTCGCCAACCTTGAACGTCATGTGACAGGTACCCCTTCCGTGGCTTTCTAGGGTAACACGGGACACGCCCCTACTGAATGACGTTTCCGCAGGTCAGGGCCTTAGTCGGGGCTTGACAAGCAGCCTGTGGGCGTGCTGGGACAGGGAACCCCACACCCGTAGGTCTCAAACAAATAGGACAAAAAGCTCGTCTTGAGGGTGCGTCGGCCGCTCTCGCGCGACCCAAATGCCCCACCCGCATCACCGGAGTCGGACCGAACCCGGCGGCCTTGCGCCGACTCCGTCCCGGCGAAGGCGCCGCTCGGCGCGGTGAGCCGCGTACAAGTGGTCCTCCCGGCCTGAGTACGCTGTCCCCGGTCATCGTGACCGGTCCAGGATCCGAGATCTTCAAGGAGATGCCGCCGCCGTGAGCCGCAGCCTTCGACGCGGCGCCCTCGCCGCCACCGTCGCCGTCGTCCTTCCCCTGGCCGCGGGCTGCGCCAGTGGCAAGGAAGCCGAGACCAACAAGATCAAACCCGACACGGCCAGTACGGCGTTCGGTTCGCTCAAGATCCAGAACGTCCAGCTGGTGACGAGCGAGCCGGGCAAGAACCTGGTCGCGCTCGGTGGCGCGCTGTTCAACGAGGGCACCGCGCCCGAGACGATCACCAAGGTGACGGTGGACGGCGCGGGACAGGCCCTCGGCGGCCCGCTGACCATCCCGGCGGGCGGCGCCGCGTACCTGGTCGACCGTCCCCAGGGAATGGCCGCCGACGACCCGCAGGGGCGCGTCTACCTCGGTCCGCTGGTCTTCCCGAACGCCGCCAAGGTCGAGGCCGGTTCGTTCCGCCGGGTGACCTTCGCGTTCGGCACCGCCGGCGAGACCTCGCTGGACGTCTCGGTGCACTCCCCGTCGAGCTACTACGCGCAGCTGAAGCCGACCCCGGCCTTCACCCCGCCGCCGCCCGCGCCGCCGGCCGCCTCGGCGCCGGCCACCGCGCCGCCGAACACCGCGCCGGCCACCGCCAACACGGGCGGCGCCACGGCCCCGGCGAGCGGCAACGGCGCCTCCGGTACCCCGCGCAACAGCGCGTCGGCCCCGGCCGGCGGCTGACGCCGTACCCGCGCCGTCGTCACGTTGGGGGCCGGGCGACCCCGGCCCGATCAGGGCTCGAACTTGTACCCGAGACCGCGCACGGTGACCAGGTAGCGCGGGGCGCCCGGGTCCGGCTCGATCTTGGCCCGCAGTCGCTTCACGTGCACGTCCAGCGTCTTGGTGTCGCCCACGTAGCCGACGCCCCAGACCCGGTCGATCAATTGCATCCGGGTGAGCACCCGGCCCGCGTTGCGCAGCAGCACCTCGAGCAGGTCGAACTCCTTGAGCGGGAGATCGATCCGCCGACCCTCCACGGTGACCCGGTGGGCCTCGACGTCGAGCCGGACCGGACCCGCCTCGATCGCGCGCGGCTCGTCCGTCTCCACCCCGCCCTGGCGGCGCAGCACGGCGCGGATCCGGGCGATCAGCTCTCGGGTCGAGTACGGCTTGGTGACGTAGTCGTCGGCGCCGATCTCCAGGCCGACCACCTTGTCGACCTCGCTGTCCTTGGCGGTCACCATGATGACCGGCACGTTGGACTTGGCCCGCAGCCCGCGGAAGACCTCGGTGCCCGGCAGGCCGGGCAGCATCAGGTCGAGCAGGACCAGATCGGCGCCGCCCTGGTCGAACAGCTCCAACGCCTCGGGGCCGGTGGCGGCCACGGCCACCTCGAAGCCTTCCTTGCGAAGCATGTACGACAGCGCGTCGCTGAAGGACTCTTCATCTTCGACGACGAGCACACGGGTCATCGTGATGCCTCCATGGATGGGGTCGACGATGTCATCGACATCGATTGAGAGGTACTGGACTTGAAGGGCAGCACCAGGGTGAAGGTGGATCCCACACCCTCCAGGCTGCGCACGGTTACCTCTCCCCCGTGGCCCGCCGCAATGTGCTTGACGATGGACAGGCCCAAGCCGGTACCGCCGGTGGCCCGCGAGCGGGCCGGATCGACACGGTAGAACCGCTCGAAAATGCGATCCAGGTCACGCTGGGGAATGCCCAGGCCCTGGTCGGAAACGGTGATGACGGCCATCCGCGCCTCTGCTCTGACCTCGATGTCGACCCTCGTCCGCGCAGGACTGTAGTTGACCGCGTTCTCGACCAGATTGCCCAGGGCCATCACCAGTTGATTGTGGTCCCCCGGCACGATCAGCTCACGATCGCCCCCGATCGCGAGGGTGATCTGCTTCGACTCCGCCGCCTGCCGGCAGCGGTCGGCGGCCTCGGCCACCAGGTCGTCGAGCGGTACCGGGCCCACGTGGTGCAGCGGATGGTCGTTCTGCACCCGGGACAGGTCGATCAGTTCCTGGACCAGGTTGGTCAGCCGGGCCGACTCGATCTGCATCCGGCCCGCGAAGCGGATGATCGCCTCGGGGTCGTCACTGGCGTCCATGACCGCCTCGGCCAGCAGTGAGAGCGCGCCGACCGGGGTCTTGAGCTCGTGGCTCACGTTGGCCACGAAGTCGCGGCGCACCGCGTCCACCCGGCGCGCCTCGGTGCGGTCCTCGACCAGGAGCAGCACCAGCCGAGAGCCCAGCGGCGCCACGCGCGCGGACACCTCGAACTCGTGCGCCTCGCCGTCGGCCCGGGCGAGCAGCAGGTCGCGCTGCCTTATCTCGCCGTCGCGCCGGGTCTCCTTGGCCATCGCCAGCAGGTCCTCGGGCACCAGTTGATCCCCGCGGACCAGGCCGAACTTGTAGGCCGCGGAGGACGCCTTGACGACCGTGTCGAACTCGTCGAGGACCACGGCGGAGGAACGCAGCACGGACAACACCGTGGCCACTCCGGGCGGCAGAGAAGGGGCCGCGGCGGGCGCCGCGGCCGTACCTCTGCCCTGGGCCCGCTCACTCCAGCGGAAGGCCAGGGTGCCGGCCACACCGACGGCCAATCCGGATACAGCGGCCAAAGCGGCGGCGGCAACGTTCACGTCCACATGTTCCAGGGTAGAGCTGACCCGAACGGGTGAAACCGTCCAGAGGGTCCGTCGTGCAGATCTTCATGTGTCGTTCATCCGTGCGCCACGCCTGTCACCGGTGATCGTTCGGAGGTCGTCATGTCCGACCCGCAGACCCCGCCCCAACCGAGGGCTCCCGTGCCGGGCTGCAACTGCCCGTCCAGTTGTGGCTGTGGCTGTAAGTCCGGTTCCGCGTGCAATTGTGGCGGCAGTTGCGGTCGCTGAACGGGCGCTCGGGCCGATGAGCCCGGCCCGTGCGGAGCGCCCGGCCCCTTCCGTGACAGGCGGGCGCTCCGCGCGGAGCCGATCGGGCCTTCACCCGATGTTCGTGTTCACTTCCGTCCCTGGTTCTTGACCGCTTCGATCGCGGCCGCCGCGGCCTCGGGGTCGAGGTAGCGGCCACCGGGGGTGACGGGGCGCAGATCCGCGTCCAGTTCGTACAGCAGCGGGATTCCGGTGGGGATGTTGAGGCCGGCGATGTCCGCGTCCGAGACGCCGTCCAGGTGCTTGACCAGCGCGCGCAGCGAGTTGCCGTGCGCGGCCACCAGGACCGTGTCGCCGCCGAGCAGGTCCGGCACGATCGCGTCGTACCAGTAGGGGAGCATGCGCTCCACGACGTCCTTGAGGCACTCGGTGCGCGGGCGGATCTCCACCGGCAACGACGCGTAGCGCGGGTCGGCGAACTGCGAGTACTCGTCGTCGTCGGCCAGCGGCGGCGGCGGGGTGTCGTAGGAGCGGCGCCAGAGCATGAACTGCTCCTCGCCGAACTCCTCCAGGGTCTGCTTCTTGTCCTTGCCCTGAAGCGCGCCGTAGTGCCGCTCGTTGAGCCGCCAGGAACGCCGCACGGGCAGCCAGTTCAGGTCGGCCACGTCCAGCGCGAGCTGGGCGGTGCGGATCGCGCGGCGCTGGAGCGAGGTGTGCAGGACGTCGGGCAGCACGCCCGCGTCGAGCAGCAGTTGCCCGCCGCGCGCGGCCTCCTTCTCCCCCTTTTGGGTCAGGTCGACGTCGACCCAGCCGGTGAACAGATTCTTGGCGTTCCATTCGCTTTCGCCGTGGCGAAGAAGTACCAGTTTGTACGGAGCATCAGCCATGGCAAGGAGCGTAATCCACCACCGCGTGGCCCTATTGCCCGCGGTTCTCCGGGGCGGCGAAGCGGGCGAAGGCCTCCAGGTTGCGCAGGGATTCGCCGCGTTCGACGCGCCAGTCCCATTCCCGGCGGATCGAGGTGGCGAAGCCGATCTCCAGGAGGGTGTTGAAGCTGTCGTCGGCGGTCTGGAGCACCACGCCCAGGATCCGGTCGATCTCCTCGGCGCTCACCGCGGCCAGCGGGAGCCGGCCGTTCAGGTACACGTCGCCGAGTTTGTCGACGGCGAAGGCCACCCCGTACATCCGCACGTTGCGCTCCAGCAGCCAGCGGTAGAAGGCGGCGTGGTTCTCGTCCGCGTGCCGGATCACGAACGCGCTCATGGTCAGGCTGTGCGCGCCCACCGTGAGCGCGAGCGCCGTTTTGAGCTTGCGGGTGCCCGGCAGCACCGCGACGAACGTGTGCGGCGCGGACTGCTCCCACTCGACGCCGGCGTCGTCCAGGGCCGCGCGCACGGTGTCCGCGGCCCGCTCTCGTTCGGTTTCCACGGACTGCCCCATTCGTCGCCCCTCTCGCCCCGGTACCCCGACGCTACTGCCCGCCCACGACCCACCCACGCGGGGCCGTGCTGCGGGCCAGTGTGTCGGCGTACACCTCGGCCATCGAGGCCGCCGCCGCCGCCCAGCCGAAGGAGGCCGCGTGCCGCACCGCGCCCTCGGCGTAGTCCTCGCGCAGCCGGGGGGCGCGGATCAGGTCACGCAGGGCCAGGCCGTAGTCGACCGGGTTGTGGCCCCGGACCAGGGTGCCGGAGACGCCGTCGCGCACGGCGGTGGGCAGTCCGCCGACCGCCGCCGCGACCACGGGCGTCCCGCACGCCTGGGCCTCGATGGCGACCAGGCCGAAGGACTCGTTGTAGGAGGGCACCACCGCGACGGTGGCCGCGCGGTACCAGTCGGCCAGCACGTCCTGGCGCACCGGGCGCTGGAAGCGGACCACGTCGTGGATGCCCAGCGTCGCGGCCAGCTTGTGCAGGTGTTCGGGCGCGGCCATGCCGTTTCCGCTGGGGCCGCCGACCACCGCGACCACCAGCGAGTCGCGCAGCGTGGGGTCGGCCTGGAGCAGATGGGCGATCGCGTACAACAGCACGTCGGGGGCCTTGAGCGGCTGGATCCGCCCGGCGAACAGGATCACCGTGGCGTCCTCGGGCACGTCGAGGCGGCGGCGCGCGGCGGCCATGTCGCCGGGGCAGAACGTCTCCAGGTCCACCCCGGGGTTGACCACCGCGACCTGATCGGGCTCCGCGTCGTAGAGGTCGATCAGCTGGTCGGCCTCCTCGACGGTGTTGGCGACCAGCCGATCGGCCGCCTCGACCACCTGGGACTCGCCGATCACCCGGGCCCGGGGCTCGGGGGCGTCGCCGCCCGCGAGGGAGGCGTTCTTGACCTTGGCCATCGTGTGCATCGTGTGCACCAGCGGCACGCCCCAGCGTTCCTTGGCGAGCCAGCCCACCTGGCCGGAGAGCCAGTAGTGCGAGTGCACCAGGTCGTAGTGTCCGGGGTCGCGCATCGCCTCGGTGCGCAGCACGCCGGAGGTGAAGGCGCACAGCTGGGCGGGCAGGTCCTCCTTGGACAATCCCTCGTAGGGCCCGGCGGTGACGTGCCGCACCAGGACGCCCGGGGCCATCTCGACGACCGGCGGCAGGTCGCTGCCGGTGGCTCGGGTGAATATCTCCACCTCGATGCCGAGCGCGGCCAGCCGCTTGCTCAGCTCGACGATGTAGACGTTCATCCCCCCGGCGTCGCCGGTGCCGGGTTGGTGCAGCGGGGAGGTGTGAACGCTGAGTGTCGCGATTCGACGAGGTGCCCCCCGGCGCGCTCCCCATGTGATCGCGCGCTGGACGTGGTGGCTCACTCGTTGACCTCCCTGGCCGGCCCCGTGCCCTGTCGTTCTGTTGTGCGGAACTACCAGTTGTACCGAGCCGTCGCGGACGAGGTCCGCCCGGCCCGCCGTCGCGGCCCAACTCAAGTCCCAACCCATCGTGGTCGGGCGGGATTCCCGGGCGGGGTGTGATCCACGCCCCTGCGGGGGCGTACAGAGGTGTTCGCCTACGCTGCGAGCATGGGCACGCGCGGCAAACCGGGCATCGGCGCCCCGGGAGCGGGGACGGGAGCGGGGTCCCGGTCGCGGCCGGCCGGGGTGATCACCCGTGGTACCACCAACGCGAACCGGCTGCGCCGGGTCGACCGGTGGCTGACCGGCGTACACGGGCGGCTGCTGCGGGCCGCGGCCGATCCGCTGGTGGTCGACGTCGGCTACGGGGCGTCACCGGTGACCACGGTCGAGTTGGCGCGCCGACTGCGCACGGTGCGGGCCGATGTCGCGGTGGTCGGCTTCGAGATCGACCCGGAGCGGGTGGCTGCGGCCTTGCCGTACGCCGGGAACGGGCTGACCTTCGCCCGGGGCGGCTTCGAGGTGCCGCTGCCGGCCGGCCGCTCGGCGACCGCGATCCGGGCGTTCAACGTGTTGCGGCAGTACGACGAGGACGCGGTGCCGGCGGCCTGGGCGCGGATGTGCGCCCGCCTCGCGCCGGACGGGGTGCTGGTCGAGGGCACGTGCGACGAGTTGGGTCGGCGTGCGGTGTGGCTGGGCATCGGGTCGGACGCCCGGCCGCGCACGGTCACCTTCGCCGCCCGGTTGGCGGGTCTGGGGCGGCCGTCCGAGTTGGCCGAGCGGTTGCCGAAGGCGTTGATCCATCGCAATGTGCCGGGCGAGCCGGTACACGCGTTCCTGACCGCGTTCGACCGGGCCTGGGACCTGCACGCGCCGCTGGCCGCGTTCGGCGCCCGGCAGCGCTGGCTCGCGGCGACCGCGACGCTGGCCCGGGACTGGCCGGTGTGCGACGGCCCGGCGCGCCGGCGGCAGGGAGAGGTGACCGTTGCGTGGTCGGCGGTGGCGCCGCCGGGGCGCGCCCACGCTTCCCAGCGCGGGTCGGCACTGCCCGACCGACTGTATTGATACATTCTGGTGACTCGTGTCCGATCCGAAACGGCACATGAAATCTTGAACACACCGCGTTGATCCGGACGTGGAACAGCTCGGCGTGTCGTCCTGGATTGCACTGATACGCCCGTTCCGATATCCGGACGATCTCGAATAGTCCCCTGCCGATCACAGCCGGAACATGCAAGG
The DNA here is from genome assembly GCF_053618075.1 of Embleya sp. NPDC055664. Taxonomy (NCBI): domain Bacteria; kingdom Bacillati; phylum Actinomycetota; class Actinomycetes; order Kitasatosporales; family Streptomycetaceae; genus Embleya; species Embleya sp. NPDC055664. Next base: position 107,806 of record NZ_JBSHGZ010000022.1, on the reverse strand, counting down.
ATCCGACGCTGAACCGGTGCCCGGGAACTGCCGTCCCGAAAGCGCGGGTTCCGGTCGGCGTCGCCGCATGAAATCGTCCGCAGCGTCTCCAGGACAAGCCGTTTTCCGAAAGGGCGAAAGCATGGTGAAACTCGGGGGCCGGATCGGTCTGCGAACCCGGGCCGTGACCAGCTGCGGAGCGGCACTGTTGTGCGCGGTCCTGTTCGGCGGCAACGCGTGGGCGGCTCCCGACGCGCCGCCGGTGCCGCCGCCCGCCAACACCGCGATCACCTCGGTCCAGGATCTGCTGGCCGCCCAGGCCCGGGTGCAGGAGCTGTACCGCCAGGCCGAGCAGGCCACCGAGCGATTCAACGCCACCACCGAGCAGTTGGGTCGCACCCAGATCAAGGCCAACGACGTGAACGCGGGCGTGGTGTGGGCCCGGCAGAACGTCGAGAAGGCCAAGGAGGATCTGGGCCGACTGGCCCGACTCCAGTACACGACACGGGGCATGGACCCGCTGCTGACCCTGATGTTGTCCGCGGATCCCGCGCAGTTCCTGCGCGACGCGCCCACGTACGAGCGGGTCTCGCAGTCGCAGCTGGACACCATCGCGCGCGCCAAGCAGGCCGAACTCCAGCTCACCGCAATGCAGAAGAGCGCGGACGCCCAGCTCGCCGAGAGCCGTCGGCTGGAGCAGGAAGCCGCCGCGACCCGGACCGACATCCAGTCCCGGATCACCGAGGCCGAGAAGATACTGGCCGGCCTCACCCCCGAGCAGCTGGCCGAACTCGCCCGGATGGAGGCGCTGTCGGCGGAGGCCGGTCAGGCCCAGCTGAACACGCTGATCGGCAAGCCCGACCAGCAGACCACGCCCAAGGCGGCGTTGGCCATCGCGTTCGCGATCGACAAGATCGGCAAGCCGTACATCTGGGGCGGCGTCGGCCCCGAGGGCTACGACTGCTCCGGCCTGACCTCGAAGGCCTGGGCGTTCGCGGGCGTGCCGATCCGCCGCACCTCACAGGAGCAGTGGGCGTCGCTGCCGCGCGTACCGCTGGCCGACATGCGCCCCGGCGACCTGATCGTCTACTACTCCGACGCGAGCCACATCGGCATGTACCTGGGCAACGGCAAGATCGTGCACGCCCCCCGTCCGGGCCGCACGATCACCGTCGCCAACGCCGGTTCGATGCCGATCCTGGGCGTGGTACGACCCGACGCGGGCGCGGGGACGGTGAACGCCCCGGCGATCCCGAACGTCCCGGGCCCGCCGCCCACCACGCCGCCGGTGACACCGCCCGTGACCACTCCGCCCGTGACCACTCCGCCGGTGACCACACCGCCCGTGACCACGCCCCCGGTGACGACGCCTCCGGTGACCACTCCGCCCGTGACGACGCCTCCGGCGAGCACGCCCCCGCCGTCGACGCCACCGGCGACGGGGACGGGCAGGCCGAGCGGGTCGAAGTCGGGAACGCCGGCGCGTGGGTCGGGAACACCTTCGGGCGGGTGATCGCGGGTTGCGAACGAGGTTGGTGACCGGGCCTCGTGAGCGGGATCGCGTGCACGCATCGAAGGGGCCGGGCCTGCGGGCTCGGCCCCTTCGCGTTGGCGGTCGGGCGCTGGACGCGGCGGCGCGGTTCCGGGGCGAGCCGAACCCGGGGTCGCGCCGTGCCCGCCCACGGCGACGCGACCGGCTCGCCGTGGGCCTACAACGCGGCCACCGCTGCCTCGAAGGCGATATACGCGCGGGCCTCGAACAGCACGAAGCGGGCCTCCGTCACGGCGGACGGTGTGCCGTGGACCGTCTCCACGGCGATGCGCGCCGCGTCGTCCATCGGCCAGCCGTAGCTGCCGGCCGAGACGGCCGGGAAGGCCACGGTCGATGCGCCGAGGTCGTCGGCCACGCGCAGGCACTCGCGGTAGCACGAGGCGAGCAGGGCGGAGCGGTCCTCGGCGCGGCTGTACACCGGGCCCACGGTGTGGATGACCCAGCGGGCCGGGAGGCGGCCCGCGGTGGTGGCTACCGCCGCGCCGGTGGCCAGGCCGCGACCCAGCTCGGCAGCACGCAGCGCCCGGCACTCGGCCAGGATCTCCGGGCCGCCCCGGCGGTGGATCGCTCCGTCGACGCCGCCGCCGCCCATCAGGGAGGAATTCGCCGCGTTCACGATCGCGTCCGCGTGTTGCTCGGTGATGTCGCCGCGAACCAACGTGATCCGTGTCATGCCGACGAGCCTGCCGGCCGGGGCCTCGGCACCGCCGGCGCATTTCCCCGCAGGGGTGACGCCGCGAAGCGGCGCCGGTCGGGGGTCCGGGGCGGGGGACCGTACGGTTATCGGCTCGGGCCGGCCCACGCTATCGTCCCTTTTCGATTGCCGAACTTCGATTGCCGAACGACGCCGCGTCCGTGCGGCGGCATCATTCCGGAGGTGGTGGCGTGCGCCCCGCGTACGGCGGCGACGGCGGAGCGGTCGAACGGACCGGCTACCGCGCGGGTCCGGTGTCCGTCCCCTCGGCATCGGGTCCGATCGCCCACGTGGCGCGTCCGCTGCGCGTCCTGCTGATCGAGGACGACGCCGGGGACGCCTTCCTGGTCGAGGAGTTGCTGGCCGACTCGCCGGATCCGATGGAGATCGTCTGGGCGCGCTCGATGGCCGAGGCGATGGTCGGACTCGGCGAGGACGTCGGGTGTGTCCTGCTCGACCTCGGGCTGCCCGACGCCGAGGGGCTCAACGGGCTGCACCGGCTGTTGGCGTTCGCGCCGCGGACCGCGGTGATCGTGCTGACCGGGTTGGCCGACGCGCATCGCGGGTCGGCCGCGGTGGCCGCCGGTGCCCAGGACTACCTGGTCAAGCAGGAGATCGACGGCTCGCTGCTGTCCCGGGCGATCCGCTACGCCCTGGAGCGCAAGCGGGCCGACGAGTCGCAGCGCCGCCTGGTCGAGTCGGAGTTGCGCGCGCAGGAGAACGCCCGGCTCGAACGCGGACTGCTGCCCGCCCCGATCCTGCGCGACCCCTCGCTCGACTTCCTCGCCCGCTACCGCCCCGGTCGACAGCGCGCGCTGCTCGGCGGCGACCTGTACGACGCGGTGCAGACCGCCGACGGGCGGGTGCACGTGATGATCGGCGACGTCTGCGGACACGGCCCGGACGAGGCCGCGCTCGGGGTCAACCTGCGGATCGCCTGGCGCTCGCTGATCTTCGCCGGACTCACGGGCGGTGACCTGCTCACCACGCTGGAACGAATCTTCGAACACGAGCGGCGCTCGGACGAGATGTTCGCCACGCTGTGCATGACCATCATCGAACCCGACCGCCACCGGGGTCGGGTCTACCTCGCGGGCCACCCGGCCCCGCTGCTGATCACCCCCGAGGGGGTGGCGCCGCTGTCCGAGGGCGCCACCGGACCGGCGCTCGGGTTGTTCCCCGACGGCCGGTGGGGGTACGAACCGATCGACCTCGGCCCGGACTGGTCGCTCCTGCTCTACACCGACGGGCTGATCGAGGGCCGGATCGGTCGGGGCCCGGAACGCCTGGGCACCGACGGCCTGTTGCCACTGATCACCCGCCTGCTCGCGGCCGGGGGCACCGGCTACGACCTGATCGACTCCGCCGTCGCCGCGGTGGAGGAGTTGCACGGGGACAGCCTCAACGACGACGTCGCGGTGTTGCTGCTCCGATACGATCCGAACCATCCGCCGCACCGCGCCCCGGGCGAACACCCGGTGTTGCCCGGCCCGGCGACCGGTGAGGGCCGCACGGCATGAGTCGACGCGAGCCACGACAGCGACCCGGCGGCCCCCGCATGCGCCAGGTCGTCGGCCTGGGGCTTGGCCTGCTCGCGCTGGTCATCGTGATCTCCGCGGTGATCGGCGCACTGGCCATATCCCGGCTGAACGACTCCCGCAGCACCGTCCTGGAGCGGCTCGAACCGGCCGCCAACGCCGCGCTGCGCCTGGAGAACGCGCTGGTCGACCAGGAGACCGCGGTGCGCGGCTGGATCCTCAGCGGCGACCCGAGCTTCCACGAGTCGTACACGCAGGCGCGGTCCGAGGAGGACCGGGCCTACGCGGCACTGGAGCGGCTGCTGCCGAACTCCGTCGACGGGGACCGGCTGCGCGCCGACCTGGTCGAGGTGGGCGCCCGGGCCCGGGCCTGGCGGATGGGGTACGCGGAGCCGGCCTTCGCCGATCGCCCGGGCATCGCCGCGGTGCCCGACCAGGGCAGGGGGCTGTTCGACGCGGTGCGCGCGAGGACCTCGGTCCAGCAGGCCGATCTGGGCGACGAGCGGGCCGCGGCGCGGCACGAACTGTCGCGCGACTCCACCATGCTGACCGCGACGCTGATCGCGGTGGCGGTGTTGTTCGCCGGGCTGCTGATCGCCATCGCGGTGTTCTTCCGCCGGATGGTCACCAGCCCCCTGGAGCATCTGGGCGAGCAGGTCCGGCGGGTCACCGAGGGCGAGTACGACCACGCGCTGACCGGGCGCGGCCCGGCCGAGATCGCCGCGCTCGCGCAGGACGTGAACTCGATGCGCGACCGCATCCTGGAGGAGTTGCACAGCACCGAGGCGGCCCGCGCGCTGATCGACGAACAGGCCGAGGACCTGCGCAGATCCAACGCCGAGTTGGAGCAGTTCGCCTACGTGGCCTCGCACGACCTGCAGGAGCCGCTGCGCAAGGTGGCCAGCTTCTGTCAGCTGTTGGAGAAGCGGTACCAGGGCCAACTGGACGAACGGGCCGACCAGTACATCGCCTTCGCGGTGGACGGCGCCAAGCGGATGCAGACGCTGATCAACGACCTGCTCGCGTTCTCCCGGGTGGGCCGGCTGGACACCGAGCTGGGCGACGTCGATCTGCGGGAGAGTCTGGAGCGCGCGCTGCACGCGCTGGCCGCGGCCCGTGAGGAGAGCGGCGCGAAGATCACCGCCGATCCGCTGCCCACCGTGCCGGGCGACGCGGTGCTGCTCGGGCAACTGGTGCAGAACGTGGTCGGCAACGCGATCAAGTTCCGCACCGGGGAGACTCCAAGGGTGCACGTGGGCGCCCGCTGGGACGGCGAGCAGTGGGAGTTCGCCTGTGTCGACAACGGCATCGGGATCGAACCGCAGTACGCCGACCGGATCTTCGTGATCTTCCAGCGCCTGCACCCGAAGGACGCCTACGGCGGCACCGGCATCGGACTGGCCATGTGCAAGAAGATCGTCGAGTATCACGGCGGTCGGATCTGGCTGGACACCGAGGTCACCGCCGGCACCACGATCCGCTGGACGCTGCCCGGCCCGCCGCCCGCCTCGGACGAGGCGGCTCACCAGGGGCCGTAGGGCCCCATGTTGTTGCGGCCGCCGCCGCGCCGGCCGCCGACCTCCTTGAGCGCGGGGCGCACGTCGACCATGTAGACGATCGCCGCGACCAGGCCCGCGAGGGTGAACATCAGGCCAAGGCCGCCGGTCGGCAGCACGTCGACCACGACAGCGACGCCGAGCAGGATCAGCCAGAAGGACTTCTTCTTCTTGTCGGCGGCGCGATACGCGTCCTCGCGCCGAAACGCCGCGTCGAACAGGCAGAAGACCTTGAGCAGGAGGATGCCGAGGAACAGCCACGTCAGCGCCTGGTCGAACTTGGCCGTCAGCAGACCATCGGCCATGTCCATGCCCATCGATCCTCCTCTGCGCGGCCGCCGGGTGCCGCCACGTCGTGCGGGTGCTTCCAGTCTGGCACGCCGGGCGCGGCCTAGCGCGTGTCTTCAGGCCCCCGCCGAGCTCCACGACGCCCGGCACCGCACCTCGCCGCCCCGGAGAAACAGGCGAATAGAACCACTATGCACCTGCTTCTCCGGCACGCCGATGCACGGCACCGAACGCCGCGGAGCCCGACGGAGGCCTGAAGACACGCGCCAGGCGTTCCCGGGCCGCGCCCCGACGATGGTGACGTGGACGGATCAGGTGCCGGAACCGGTGGTCGGCTCGGTGCCGGTCTCGGCGGCGGGCTTGGGCCGCGGCTTGGCGTTGGCCCGCTTGGTCGCGTTCGCGGCGGTCTTCGCCCGGCTCGCGGCCGGCGCGGCCGGGGGTTCGGCGACAGGCGTGGTGTCGTCGTGCCGGTCGCCGCGCTTGACCAGCTTCTCGCCGCGGGCGGCGAGGTCGTCGTAGATCCCCCGGGCCCGGTCCACCTGCGACCTGGCGAAGGTCTGGGTGCGGTCGGGGAGCGCCTGGATGCGCTCGCGGATCACCTTCGGGTCGGTGACGACCTCGGTCCGGAACCGCTCGGGCAGCTCGCGCAGCTTCTCCACCACCAAGTCGCCCGCGCCGGCGACGGCATAGAACGGGGTGGTCTCGGTCAGGGTCTTCCTCAGTTCCGTGGCGATCGCCATGGTGTTCCTCACTCCTTGGGCGTGTGGATCGAGGTATCGGTCGTGGCCCGGCCGGCCTTGCCGTTCTCGGTTCCGTCGGCGGCGCCCGGTACGTCCCGCACGGCGCCGTCCTGTGCGTTCTCCTTGCGGAATGCCTCGTAGATCTCCACGAGCACCCGCTTTTGACGGTCGTTGATCGCCGGATCCGCCATGATCGCGGTGCGCACCTCGCGGTCGCCCTCCTCGCGTTCGTCGAGGATGCCCGCCTGCACGTAGAGCGTTTCGGCGGAGATGCGCAGCGCCTTGGCGATCTGCTGGAGGATCTCCGCGCTCGGCCGCCGCAGACCGCGCTCGATCTGGCTGAGGTAGGGGTTGGACACCCCGGCCACCTCGGCGAGTTGCCGAAGCGAGTATTGCGCGTTGCGGCGTTGCTCCCGGATGTATTCACCCAGCGAGCCGACGTTCAGACCTGCCATGTCCCCAGCATGCACACATCGCGCTTGCTCTTGCAAGCACCCCGCTAACAACCGCGAGCGCGCCCCGGGCCGGAGGCCGACTTCGCCCGCCCCGGGGCGGGTCAGCGCCCGGACAGCAGGTCCTCCACCTTGGCCTCTCCCTCGCGGTAGCGCCGGGTGATCTCGGCGGCGCAGTCGTCGGCCGTGCGCTGGAGGCGGTGCCGGCGGGAGGAGACCTCCTGCTCGTGGCCGGCGAGCTTGTCCAGCGCCTCGCCCAGTTCCGCGTCGGTGTGCGCGGCGAGGTCGGACAGGCCCACGTCGGCGAGCAGTCGCTCGATCCAACTCCGGTAACGATCGGTGCGCGGCGGCTGCACGTTGACGTGCCGGGCGCCCCGGGCGGGCGGTCTGGATTCGGACAGGATCTCGGGCAGCCGGCCCACCACCGGCGATTTCGGCTCGGCGCCGTCCCCGCCGGACCGCCGGGCCAGTTCGGCGCGCAGGATGTCGATCCGACCCTGGAGCAACCTCCGCAGATAGGACAGATCGTTCTCCTCGCGCTGGGCGTCACGCATGAGTTCGCGAACCCGACTCAGCGTGAGGGCACGGATGGCCTCCGGGGCCACTCCGTCGGGAAGATCCACCATGAGACGCATCGTGTCATGTCGGGCAGACCGTCGCGTGCCACATGGCGCGGAATCGATCCGGACGGGTGTGCAGAATGGGCCCATGCGTGCCGTCCTGCAAGTGGTGACCGAGGCTTCCGTGACCGTCGATGGGGAGGTGGTCGGCTCGATCGTGGGCCCCGGACTGTGCGTCCTGGTCGGCGTCACGCACACCGACACCCCCGAGATCGCCCGCCGACTGGCCGCGAAGTTGTGGAGCCTGCGCGTGCTCGACGGCGAGAAGTCCTGCTCCGATCTGGCCGCACCGTTGCTGGTGATCTCGCAATTTACGCTTTACGGCGACGCCCGCAAGGGTCGTCGGCCCACCTGGAACGAGGCCGCGCCCGGGCCGGTGGCCGAACCGCTGGTGGCCGAGGTGGTCGCGGCGCTGCGCGCGCTGGGCGCCGAGGTGGCCACCGGGGTCTTCGGCGCCGACATGCGCGTCGCGCTGGTCAACGACGGCCCGATGACCCTCGTCGTCGACATGTGAGCCCGGTCGCGACCACGACGACCCCGAGAAATCCCAGGGTCGTGAACCCCGCTTCCCGGGGGTTCTCCCCATGTTCCCGGGCTTCGCGGGGAAGGAGAATGGCGACAGGTTCACCGACCGAAGGGGGTTGACCATGTCGCATCGCGGGCCGTACATCGCGGCCGGGATCGTCGTCGCCATCATCGCGCTGATCGTGCTGCCGTCCTGGATCGCCTGGACCATCGTGGCGGTCGCGATCGGCCTGCCCGTCGTCGCCTACTTCACCCTGGACCGCTCGCAGCGGCGGCGCCTGCACCGCATCCGCCGCCGCGAGATCCGCTAGCGCGTGTCTTCGGACCCCCGCCCGCTCCCCGTGGGGCACGGGCGGAGGGGTGGCGCTACGCCGGGACCACGATCTCCTGCGTCGCCGGCACCCCGCCGGCCAGGAGTTCGGCGTCCACGGCGGTGTTGCGCTTGATCAGCGCGAGCGCGATCGGGCCGAGTTCGTGGTGGCGCGCCGCGCTGGTGACGAACCCGACCTGGCGGCCCGCGAGTTCCACCGGCGCGCCGTGCGCCGGCAGCGTCTCCTGGGTGCCGTCCAGGTGCAGGAAGACCAGGCGCCGCGGCGGGCGGCCCAGGTTGTGCACTCGCGCGACCGTCTCCTGCCCCCGGTAGCAGCCCTTGTCCAGGTGCACGGCGGTGTCGATCAGGCCCAGCTCGTGCACGATCGTGCGGTGGTCGGTCTCCAGGCCGCGCCGGGGCCGGTGCGCCGCGATCCGCAACGCCTCGTACGCCCACATGCCCGCCGGATGCGCGTGCTCTTGCCCATACGCCGCCAACCGCTCGCGGGGCAGGAACACCTCGCGGCCGTACCCGGTCGCCCGGACCAGCACATCCTCGGGAGCGTCCCCGCCCGCCTCGTGCACGACGGCGAAGTCGGCGGACACGTCGGCGACCTCGACCCGCAACATGAAGCGCATCCGGTCCAGGAACTCGACCAGGGCCGGCGCCTCACCGGGTTCGACGTGGGCCCAGAAGGCCTCGCCGTCGTCCACCCCGTACAGCGCGTGCTCGATGTGCCCGTGCGGGCTCAGCACCAGCGTCAGCGTGGCCTCGTGCGGCTTCAGCTCGGTCAGGTGCTGCGTGGTCAGCGAGTGCAGCCAGCTCAGCCGGTCCGGGCCGGACACCCGGATCACGTCGCGGTGCGACAGGTCGACGAAGCCCTCGCCCGCCTCCAGCCGACGTTGTTCGCGCAGGGGGTCGCCGTAGTGCGCGGCGACGCCGGCGTCGGGGGCTTCCGCGGCGACCGCGCCGGGCAGGGTCAACAAAGGGCTCGTGGGCATGTCCCCACAGTACGAGACCCGTCGAAGGAACCTCAGTTCGCCCGGGCCGCCGTGCACTCCGCGCAGCGGCCGAAGATCGCGAAGTGCGCGAGGTCGATGTCGAACCCGTGCTCGACGCGCAGCCGCTCGCCCATCCCGGCGGCGACCTCCGTGCCCACCTCGATCACCCGGCGGCAGTCCCGGCAGACCAGGTGCAGATGGCCGCCGGCGTCCGCCGGGTGATAGGTCGGCGCACCGTGCCCGAGGTGGGTGTGGGTGACCAGGTCGAGCTGTTCGAGCAGTTCGAGGGTGCGGTAGACGGTCGAGATGTTGATCCCGCCGGCCGTCTTGTGCACCTCCACCAGGATCTCGTCCGGTGTCGCGTGGCCCAGGGCGTTCACCGCTTCGAGGACGAGTTGGCGCTGCGGCGTGAGCCGGTAGCCCTTCTCGCGAAGCTCGTGCTTCCAGTCAGTGCTCACGCAGGGAAGTTTACGAGTGCGCGGCGCCCGCCGGGCCGGGCGAGCGGGCGACTACTCGGCCGCGAGTTCCGCGTCGACCCGCTTGAGCTGCGCGGAGACGTGTGCCTGGAGCGGGTGTCCCATGGCGGCCATGTCGTAGGCGTACATCAGCTCGCCCTTGACCAGGCCGTAGAGCCGGTGTCCGGCGGTGTACTCCTTGGCGTCCTCGGTGCGCGCGACCACGTCGGTGCGCATCTCCAGGCGCGGGCCCTCCACCTTGCCGAGCCAGATCTCCACGATGCCGGTCGGGTGGGCGAGCGTGACGTCGACCGAACCGTCCAGCTTGGAGCGCCAGAAGCCGGTCTCGGTGGCCAGCGGGCGCACCCGCTCCCCCGCGTCGTCGAGCAGCCAGGTCCGCGACGTGTAGGTCAGGAACGGCTTGTTCGCGATGTAGCCGAAGGTGACCTGCTGGCCGAAGCGGAACGCCTCGATCGTCGGGTAGTCGCCGACACCGGCGCCTTCCCAGGTGCCGAGCAGGAACGCGAGGGGGACGGCGTCGAAGTGCAGGTCGTCCGGGATTTCGATCATGGTGGGGAGGGCCGCTTCCGAGGGTCGGGTACGGCCGGTCAGCCTACCGGGCGTCGGCTCAGTTCTGGCCCTTGTACAGCTTGGACACGGTCAGCGCGGCGAACCACGCGACGAGGACGCCGACCACGGCCAGCAGCGCAATGAAGAAGATGTGCATCGCCCGGGTGCTCCTCGTGCTTCGTACGGGGCGGCCGGATCGCCCCGGCCGGGTGCCAAACGGCCTCAGTGTATAGGCTGCGAGCCGTGAAGCGATCTCTCGTGGTCAAGGTCACCGCAGGTCAGGACGCGCCGGAGCGCTGCTCCCAGGCGTTCACCGTGGCGTCGGTGGCGCTCGCGTCGGGGGTCGAGGTGTCGCTGTGGCTCACCGGCGAGTCGTCCTGGTTCGCGCTGCCCGGGCGGGCCGCCGAGTTCGAACTCCCGCACGCCGCGCCGCTGCCGGATCTGCTCGACGCGCTGCTCGCCGGCGGCCGGGTGACGTTGTGCACGCAGTGCGCGGCGCGGCGCGAGATCACCGGGGACGACGTGCTGCCGGGGGTGCGGATCGCGGGCGCCCAGGTGTTCGTGCAGGAGGCGCTCGCCGACGGGGCCCAGGCGCTGGTGTACTGACCGGCCGGCCCCCGACGCGCCGGTGTCAGTGGCTGATCCCGGAGATGTTCAGGCCGATCACGCCGAGCAGGACCAAGCCGATCGAGATCAGCTTGAGCGGGGACGAGCCCTCGTTCAGCAGCCAGATGCCCACGAGCGCGGTGCCCGCCGCGCCGATCCCGGTCCACACCGCGTAGGCGGGGCCGACCTCCAGGGACTTGAGCGCGTAGGTGAGCAGTCCGAAGCTGCCCAGCGCGCAGGCGGCGAAGCCTATGGTGGGCCACAGCCGGGTGAACCCGTGACTTTGCTTGAGCATGATGGCGAAGCCGGTCTCCAGGATCCCCGCGATGATCACAATCGCCCATGCCACGTGTTGCCTCCCGGCGTCGCGCCTTGCTCCGGTGCCCCGATGCGCCGGGCGGTTCCCCCCGACGATACGGAAACCTTTCTGCCCCGATGACGGGCGGGACACACCGGGTGCACGACCGAACGACCGCGCCCCTCCCCCGAGCACGTGGGGAGGGGCGCGGCCGTATCGCACCGAGCGGTGGCGGATTCCGTGGGTGTACGTCCGAAGGAGATCCGCCCCGTCGGCGTGTCAGACCGCGATCTCGACCTCGGCGACGGTGCCCTTCTCGGACACCACCACGCTGCGGTCCACGGTCGCGCCGGGCACGAGCGCCCGGACGGTCCAGTTGCCGGGTGCCGCGAAGAACCGGAACTGGCCGGTCGCGGACGTGGGCACCTCGGCGGTGAAGTCGCCACCCGCGTCGAGCAGGCGCACGTAACCGTTGATCGGCTGCCCGCCCTTGGTCACCGCCCCCTGGATGATGGTTTCCTTCGCCACGTCAACTCCTGCCAGATCCGGGCCGCCGGCCTTCGCACCGCACATCGTTCCTGCTCCCTGCGTTCGGGTGGGTGTAGCCGTCGGTCACTTGCCGTCGCCGAGCTCGATCGGCACGCCGACCAGCGCGCCGTACTCGGTCCACGAGCCGTCGTAGTTGCGCACGTTGCCCTGCTCCAGCAGCTCGTGCAGGACGAACCACGTGTGCGCGGAGCGCTCGCCGATCCGGCAGTAGGCGATGGTGTCCTTCGCCAGGTCCACACCCTCGCCCTCGTACAGCGCGGTGAGTTCCTCGTTGGTCTTGAAGGTGCCGTCGTCGTTGGCGGCCTTCGACCACGGGATGTTCTTCGCGGTCGGCACGTGGCCGGCCTTCTGCGACTGCTCCTGCGGCAGGTGCGCCGGGGCGAGCAGCTTGCCGGAGAACTCGTCGGGCGAGCGCACGTCGACCAGGTTCAGCGAACCGATGGCGGCGAGCACGTCGTCGCGCCAGGCGCGGATCGAGGTGTCCTGCGGCTTGGCCGTGTAGGTGGTCGCGGCGCGCTCGGGCACCTCGACGACCAGCTCGCGGGAGTCGAGCTCCCACTTCTTGCGACCGCCGTCGAGCAGCTTGACGTCGCCGTGGCCGTAGAGCTTGAAGTACCAGTAGGCGTAGGACGCGAACCAGTTGTTGTTGCCGCCGTAGAGCACGACGGTGTCGTCGTTGGCGATGCCCTTGGCGGACAGCAGCGCCGAGAAGCCGGCCTCGTCGACGAAGTCGCGCTTGACCGGGTCCTGCAGGTCGTCGCGCCAGTCGATGCGCACCGCACCGCGGATGTGGTTCTTGACGTAGGCGCTGGTGTCCTCGTCGACCTCGACGAGGACGACCTTCGGGTCGTCCAGGTGGGCCTGGACCCAGTCGGCGTCTACCAGAACGTCGGAGCGGCTCATGGGATACCTCCGGTGCAGAAATGCGCGGGATCTCGCGGATGTCGGGGTGCACGTTCGCGACACACCCGGGCATGCCGCGGCGCCGCCGCATGCGGGGATGTACGTGTGTCAGGGGTCTTTCACGCGGGAGCCGGGTGCCCGTTCCGCCGTGTCGTCACACGGCCCGGGTCCCGGGGCCGACGGTCGGTCGCGATCCACCGCGGGTGGATCGCCGAACGACGACTGTCGACAAGTCAGTCAGCGCAACACAGGCAGGTCTGCGTGCGGCACAGGTCCACTGCGCGCCGCTTGGTGAGGTCATCCGCCTGTCGCTTCACATCACGATCGTAGGGACGGATGACCGCCACTGTCATGTATGTCCCATCATGCGAGACAAATGCGTCCGCATCTTGAGATACTCGGGGGATTTGTCCTTGTTTGTCAGGATTATGCGGGTGGAATCTCCAAGAGTTGTTCGCCGCCGCCGACGGTCCTGACGCTGAAGCGGACGATCTCGCCGACGGGGATGCTGGTCGCGCCCCGGATCGGATCGGCCGAGGGGTACTCGCCGTCGGGCACCACCCACGAGGACGCGGTCTCCACCCGGCCCTTGGTGCCGTAGACGTCCAACCGGCAGCGGGTGCCGGGGCGGATCCCGGACAGCGACAGGTCCACGCTGCTGCCCCACGCGGTCGCCGCGTAGCGCAGTTCGGCGCCCGCGCCGGAGCGCGGATCGCCCGCGCGCACGGTACGGCCGCCCGATGGCGCGGGCGGCGTCGTGGTGCCGGGCGGGCCGGCCGGCGCGGTCGGCGTGCCCGGGACCGTGCCCGTCGGCGCCGCCGCGGTGTCCCTGTCGCGGCCGGTGTCGCCGAGCGCCCAGCCGGTGAGGCCCGCAAGCAGCACCAGCACCGCCGCGGCCGCGGCGGCCAGCGAGCGCAGCCGCCGACCCCGGTCGGCCCGCTCGGCGGCGGCGGACAACAACCGCGCGGGGGCCGCCCCCTGCGCAGCCGCGCCGCTGGCCCGCGCCTCCGGCTCGCTCAGCCGGGCGAGCATCCGGGGCAGGCCGGCCAGTTCCTCGTACTCGGCCCGGCAGCGCGGGCAGCCGGCCACGTGGGTGCGCACCCTGGCGGCCTCGTCCTCGTCCAGCGCGCCGACCACGAATGCCCCGAGGTCCAGGCGCGCGACCGCACAGCTCAGCGGGGCGGGCGATCCCGGCGGCCGGGCGGGCGGCGGCGGGTTCGTGCCGGGAGTGGTGCCGTTCGTCGTCGTGCCCTCGTCGCCGATGTCCGTCACGGGACCAACCCCCTTTCCTCCAAGGCCACACGCAGCGCTCGCAGCGCGTAGTACGTCCGTGATTTGACCGTGCCCTCCGGCACGCCGAGGGTCTTGGCTGCGTCGGCCACCGAACTGCCCCGGTAGTACGTCTCCAGCAACACCGCGCGGTGCTCGGGGCTCAGCGCGGCCATCGCGTCGGCGACGTCCCAGGCGAGCACGGCCCGGTCGAACTCCGCCTCCGCGCCCTCGTCGGGCACCGTCGCGAGCACCGCGTCGCCGGTCTCGGGCGGCCGGGCGCGCCGGGCGCGGCCGACGTCGATCACCACGTTGCGGGCCACGGTGCACAACCAGCCGCGGACCGAACCCCGGCCGGGGTCGAGGGCCTCGGGGTGGCGCCAGGCCCGCAGCAGGGTCTCCTGCACCACGTCCTCGGCCCAGGCCCGGTCGCCGCCGGTCAGCCGCAGCGCGAACCCCAGGAGCGGGCCGCCGTGTTCGAGGTAGAGGGTGCGGATGACCGCCTCGTCGGCGGTGGATATTCGAGACGCCGAGTGCAGCGGGTCGGCAGCGTGCAGCGGGTCGGCGGCCTGGAGCGAGCCGCCGGCCTGCAACCGGTCGGCGCCGGGCAGCGCGCCGGCGTGGGGCGGGTCGGCGGCGGGTCGGTCGTCCTCGGGGGCGGTGCGCGCGAGGAAGGCGCGAGCGGCCGCCGGGTCCGCCTGCGCCTCGGCGCCGAGCACGTCCGAACGTTGCAGCACACCCGCTTCACGAGCGGGCGGGCCCGGCGGTTCATCCCGCGTCCCGGGACGGGACCGGCGGCGTATCCACGGCATGGCCGCATCCTCCCGTGACGAGGCCGCCGATGCACGGCTAATCAGCCGATCATGACCCGGCCCAACAGATACGCGGCCGGCGCGGCGAGCGCGAGCGGCAGGGACACACCGGCAGTGAAGTGCACGAACCGGGACGGATGGTCGTAGCCGGCCACCCGCCGACCGAGCAGTGCGAGCGCCGCGGCACCGGCCCCGAGCAACGCGGCGTACGGCGCCTCGCCACCGAGCGAGACCGCTGCGGCGGCGCCCGCCGCCGAGCCGAGCAGCCAGGACGGGATCGGCGCGATCGCCGGGGGCAGCGGAATCGCCCGGACCAGCGTCGCGACGCCCGCCGCCAGCACCGCTGGCACCACCGCCGCGCCCGCGTCGATCGGCCCGCCCGACAGATCGCCCGCGACCAGATAGGCCACGTCGAAGGCGGTGATCAGCGCCGCGGAGGTGGTCACCGTCAGCGCCGGCAACAACTCCCCCGGCCGGGCCCCGCTCCTGGCCTGTAGGGCCAACGTCACCAACAACGCGCCGGCGAGCACCGCCGGCACACTCGCCAGCCCCTGCTCGCCCTTGGCGTAGACCGCCGCGTCGGTACCGAACGCGACCAGCACCACCAGCGCAATGCCCTGGCGCGCCGGCCACATGCCGTTCAGCCGGAACCACCCGACGGCGGTGAGCACTTGGAGGAACGCGATACCCAGCAGGAGAGCGGGCTTCCCGGCGATCGCGGTGACCGCGAGCACACCGGCCAGCCCGACCGTGCACAGTCCCGGCAGCAGGCCGGGCGGATGCCAGATCGGCGTCCCGGCCGACCGCGACGCGCGCGTGGGCGAGTCGCCGCGCCGGGGCGCGGGCACCGGAAGCGACGCCCGGTCGGGAGCGGACTCCATCCCGACCCGGTGGTCGGGGTCGGCCGCGTAGTCGACGTCCGGATCGAACGTGGCGCCGGGATCGAAGTCGATGTCGGCAGCGAAGTCGATGTCGGCAGCGAAGTCGGTGTCGGCGGCGAAGTCGGTGCCCGCGCCGAACTCGGCGCCGTAGTCGGCCTCCGGCTCGAACCCGCTCCCGTGGCCGCCGCCGTGCCCACCCGCGTCGTCCACGATCGCCGGCATCACCTCGGTCGCGCCGGCGTATTCACCCCGGCCGTGCTCGCCGTGGTGGGGCTCGCCCTGGTGGGGCACCCCGCCGTAGCCGTCGCCGCCGTAGGTCCCGAATCCGGATTCGGTGATCGCGGGCAGTACGTCGGTCGCGCCGTCGTAGCCGTAGCCGCCGCCCGGCGCCGGCACACCCGGCGGATCCGGGTAGCCGTACCCGCCGGCCGCCTGGCCCGCCATCGGGTCCTGGTAGCCCTGCGGATACTGCTCCGCCTGATAGCCGTAGGCCCCGTGGTCGACCTGCTGCGGATGCGGCTGTCCGTACTGCCCCGCCTGCGCCGGAACGGCGCCGTAGGACTCGACGGGCTGCCCGCCGTACGGCTGCCCCGGATCGCCCGGGTGTCCCGGATACCCCTGGGCGACCTGCTCCCCCGGGTATCCGGCGGCCGGGTCGTAACCGCCCGGCTCGTCGTATCGGTCGCCCGTCGGGCGACCGTCGGGGCCGCTCATCCGCCGGCGAAGGGGGGCAGGACCTCGACGGTGCCGCCCTCGGTCAGGACGACCGCCGCGTGGTCGCGACGACCGACCGGGTCCCCGTCCACCACGAACGAGCAGTTCGCGACGACCGCCTCGAAGCGGGTCGAGCCGCCGTGGAGCTCCCGGGCCCGGCGCAGCGCCTCGGCGAGGGTGGCCGCGTCGTACGGCTCCTCCGGCGTGCCCGCGGCCTCCTTCGCCGCGGCCCAGTACCGCATGGTGCCGACCGCCATCGCGCGCCCTCCCGTGTGTCTGCGTCGTGTGTGGGTCCGCCGGTGTCCCGGTGTGTCGGTGTCCCGGTGTGCCGATGCGCCGTCCCGGTGCCGACCGGCGCCGAGGCGTGCAGCATCCATGATGACGCCTCCGGACGAGCCCTTCGGTCCGCCCGGCGCGCGGATCACCCCCCGGTGTGCGCCCGGGCCCACCGGCCGATCCGGTCCACCAGCTCGGCGTCGACCGCGTTCTCGGCGTGCCCGAGGCCGGGTTCGATCCACAACTCCTTCGGCGGCCGGGCCGCGGCGTGGATCTGCCGGGGGTGGTCGAGCGGGAAATAGGGGTCGCGATCGCCGTGCACCACGAGCAGCGGCGTGGGCGCGAGCGCGGCGGCGGCCTCGAACGGGGCGAGCGGGACCGGGTGCCAGGGCTCGGCGGAGATCCGGGTGCCGAGCGCGAGCCGGGCGAGCACGCGGCCGGTCGGGCGCTCGATCGCGAAGTGCACCCGTCGCATCGGCGCGGTCCCCCGGTAGTACCAGCGGGCGGGCGCGCTGACCGCGACCACCGCCGCGGGCCCGCTGTACAGCGCCGCGTGCCGCAGCACGACCCCGCCGCCCATCGAGAAGCCGACGGTGACCACTCGGCGGTAGCCGAGTCGGCGACCCCAGCCGATCGCCGCCTCCAGGTCGCGCACCTCGCGGTCGCCGACCGTGCTCAGCCCGGTGGACGCGCCGTGTCCGCGAAAGTCGAACCCGATCACCCCGCCGTGCCGGCGCAACCCGCGCAGCACCGTGCGAACCGCCGGTCGCCGCCACGATCCGGTGAACCCGTGGGCGACCACGAAGACCCGATCGAGTGCCCCGGAACCCGCCGCGGAATCCGCCGCGAGCCCGTGTACCGCGCTGATCCGCACGTCGTCGTCGGTGCACAACACGGCCTGCTCGGGTGCAGGCATTCCGGTGAACGGCGGGTCGCCGAAGGTCGGGTGGGGTGTCCGCAGTGCGGGAAGATCCCCGGGTGGGTCGGTTCCTCGAGACATGTTCGCTATCCTGGCCCCGCAGGCTCTCCTCCGATGACGGGCACACCCCAAGGACCCCGGTAGTGGTTCCCCACCGGTTACGGAATCGGACGAGTCGGCGACCGATGAAGGATCCGGGCGACGATGCCCCGGGTCCTTTCGTGTTTTGTGCCTGTTTTTGGGAGGTGTCCCGTTGAGTGCCCTGCTGCTGCTCACGAACGCGCTCCAGCCGTCTGCCGAGGTGTTGCCCGCGCTCGGACTGCTGCTGCATCAGGTACGGGTGGCCCCGGCCGAGGCCTCCGCCCTGGTCGACGCGCCCGCCGCCGACGTCATCCTGGTCGACGGCAGGCGTGACCTCCCCCAGGTGCGCAGTCTGTGTCGGGTCCTGCGGACCACCGGGGTCGGCGCCCCCCTGGTCCTGGTGGCCACCGAGGGCGGCCTGGCCGCGCTGACCGCCGACTGGGGCGTCGACGACGTGCTCCTGGACACCGCCGGGCCGGCGGAGGTCGAGGCCCGCCTGCGGCTGGCGATCGGCCGGCTCCAGGCGGCGCAGGGCGCGGAGGACGAGCCCACCGAGATCCGCAACGGCGACCTGAGCATCGACGAGGCCACCTACAGCGCAAAGCTGCGCGGTCGGGTGCTCGATCTGACGTTCAAGGAGTTCGAGCTGATCAAGTACCTCGCGCAGCACCCGGGCCGGGTGTTCACCCGGGCCCAGCTGCTGCAGGAGGTGTGGGGATACGACTACTTCGGCGGCACCCGGACGGTGGACGTGCACGTGCGCCGGCTGCGAGCCAAACTCGGGCCGGAGCACGAGTCGCTGATCGGCACCGTGCGCAACGTCGGTTACCGGTTCGTGGTGCCCGACCGGGGTGTCGGGGACGTGGCGGTGGCCGAGCGGGTGTGAGCCCGCGCACCCGAACGACCCGTGTCCGCGCACCCGGGCGACCGGCCTTCGGCGACCGCCGGCGACCGGAGTGCGCAAGTGAACCCCGCCCAGTCGGCCGACGAGGCGGCACATCCGGCGCCCATGCCTACAAAACAGACTTATCCGGAAGAACGCGGAGGACCGTCCCGTCCCCGCGTCCAGGTTGTGAACTCCCGTGAGCCGCGCCGGTCCCCGTCCCTACAATGACCGCGTGCCCAAAGTGACCCGCGACGACGTCGCCCGCCTCGCGGGGACCTCCACCGCGGTGGTCTCCTACGTCGTCAACAACGGCCCGCGCCCGGTCGCTCCGGCCACGCGCGAGCGTGTGCTCGCGGCCATAGACAAGCTCGGCTACCGCCCCGACAGCGTGGCCCAGGCGATGGCCAGCCGTCGCACGAACCTGATCGGATTGGTGCTGCCCGACGCCCGGCAACCGTTCTTCGCCGAACTCGCGCACACCGTCGAGCAGGCCGCGTTCGAGCAGGGTCGGCTGGTGTTGATCGGCAACTCCGACTACGAGGACGACCGCGAACTGCACTACGTGCGCGCGTTCCTCGGCATGCAGGTGTCCGGCCTCGTGCTGGTCAGCCAGGGCCCCTCCGAGCGCGCCGCGCGCGAGATCGCCACCCGCGACGTGCGGGTGGTGCTGATGCACCGCCAACCCGACGCGCTGGGCGGCGACGCGGTCATCCTGGACGACGTCCAGGGCGCCTACACCGCGGTCCGGCACCTGGTGGACACGCACGGCTTCACCCGGGTGGACTGCCTCGGCGGGCCGCCCACCACCCCCGACTCCGGCGAC
Organism: Embleya sp. NPDC055664; assembly: GCF_053618075.1. Lineage (NCBI taxonomy): Bacteria > Bacillati > Actinomycetota > Actinomycetes > Kitasatosporales > Streptomycetaceae > Embleya > Embleya sp. NPDC055664. Next base: position 88,509 of record NZ_JBSHGZ010000022.1, on the reverse strand, counting down.
CCGGTCACCGACCACGTCACCGGCTGGCGGCAGGCACTGGCCGAGCGCGGGCTGCCCACCGAGGGGCTGCTGCACGAGGCGCCGTTCGGCCGCTTCGGCGCCTATCAGGTCGCGCTGTCCCTGCTGTCCGGGCCGGACCGGCCCCGGGCGCTGTTCTGCTCGACCGACGACCAGGCGATGGGCGTGCTGCACGCGGCGCGCGAGGTGGGCCTGCGCGTGCCGGACGACCTCGCGGTGGTCGGCTTCGACGACATCGCCGAGGCGGCCATCGCCGACCCGCCGCTGACCACGGTCACTTCCGACCGGCCGGGCATGGCCCGCGCCGCGGTGGAGCTGGCCCTGGAGCGCGAACCGGCCGCCGCCGGGGACCCGCGGGTGCGTACTTTCCCGTCCACGCTGGTGGTCCGGCGCAGCTGCGGCTGCGGCTGACCGCCCCGGGCCCGACCGCGACCGACGGCCCCGCGACGGCCCCCGGCGTCGCTCAGTACCGTGGGGCTCATGGACCTCGCGGATGTGTCGATCGAGACGGTGAATCGGGCCTCGGCGGATGACGCCGCCGCCGTACTGGCCCTGGCGGAGGCGGCGGCCGGCGTCGACGGCGCGGCGCCGTTGTCCGAGCAGTCCCGCCTCGAGCTGCGCCACGGCGCGCCCTCGGCTCGCGAACTGCTGGCCCGCGACGCCTCCGGGATCGTCGGCTTCGCGCACCTCGACGGCGCGGACCCGGTGGACGGCCCCGCCGCCGAACTGTTCGTGGTGCCGGCCGCGCGCGGCGCGGGCCTGGGTCGGGCACTGCTCGAAGCCGTGCTCGCCGAGGCCGCGCGGGTCGACGAGCGGGGCCGGCTGCGGGTGTGGGCGCACGGCAAGCTGCCGGCGGCCGGGCGCCTGGCGGAGGCGCTGGACTTCACCGCGTTCCGCGAGTTGTGGCAGATGCGCCGGGTGGCCGACACCCCGGTGCCCGAGGTCGCCACGCCCGCCGACGTCCGGCTGCGCACCTTCCGCCCGGGTGTGGACGACCGGGCCTGGCTCGCGCTGAACGCGAAGGCGTTCGCCCACCACCCCGAGCAGGGCGCGTGGACGGCCGAGGATCTGACCCGGCGGTTCGCCGAGCCGTGGTTCGACCCGGCCGGCTTCTTCCTCGCCGAGGACGCGGACAGCGGCGAGTTGCTCGGCTTCCACTGGACCAAGACGCACCCCGCGACGGCGGACTCGGGCCCGCTGGGCGAGGTGTACGTGGTCGGCGTCGACCCTGCCGCGCAGGGTCGCGGCCTGGGCGCGCTGCTGACCGCGGTGGGCCTGCGACACCTGGCCGAGCGCACCGTCGACGGGGTGCAGCTCGCCGAAATACTGCTGTATGTGGACGCGGACAACGAGCCGGCGGTCAAGGTCTATACCCGTTTGGGCTTTCGTGTGCATACAGTCGATGTGATGTACCGACGCTGAACACCGTGTGAAACCTGGCGAACAACTGTTTCGGGTCGCCTTCGTACAGGTGCACATAGACCGTCGCGAAAAGACAATGGTCTGATGAACGCCGAGACTCCCGCCGCACGATCCTCCCGACACCTCACCGTGGCCGTGCCGCCGGCGAAGAACGGCGGCACGGCAGTCACCGCGGCCGCGGTGCACGCGGAGTCCGAGCTGCCCCCGGACCGGTTCCTGGACCGCGAGGGCAGCTGGCTGGCGTTCAACGAGCGGGTGCTCGAACTCGCCGAGGATCCGAGCACCCCGCTTCTGGAGCGGGCTCGATATCTGGCCATCTTCGCGTCCAACCTCGACGAGTTCTTCATGGTCCGGGTGGCCGGCCTCAAGCGCCGGATCGCCACCGGCCTGGCCGTACGCGCGGCGAGCGGACTCCAGCCGCGCGAGGTGCTGGAGAACATCTGGTCGCGCAGCCGCGCGCTGATGGCCCGCCACTCCACCTGCTTCCACCACGACGTGCTGCCCGCGCTCGGCGAGGCCGACATCCAGCTGCTGCGCTTCGACGACCTCACCGACGGCGAGCGGCAGTCGCTCTACGCGCTCTTTCGCGAGCGGGTCTTCCCGGTGCTCACCCCGTTGGCGGTCGACCCGGCGCACCCCTTCCCGTACATCTCCGGCCTGTCGCTGAACCTGGCCGTGATCGTGCGCAACCCGCGCTCGGGCAACGAACACTTCGCCCGGGTCAAGGTGCCGCCGCTGCTGCCGCGGTTCGTGGAGACCTCGCCGGCCCGCTTCGTGCCGCTGGAGGAGGTGATCGCCGAGTTCCTGGGCGATCTGTTCCCGGGCATGGACGTGCTCGGCCACCACGCGTTCCGGGTCACCCGCAACGAGGACCTGGAGGTGGAGGAGGACGACGCGGAGAACCTGCTCCAGGCGCTGGAGCGGGAGCTGATGCGCCGCCGGTTCGGCCCGCCGGTGCGGCTGGAGGTCGAGGAGACCATCGACCCGCACGTGCTCGACCTGCTGGTGCGCGAGTTGGGCGTGGGCGAGAAGGAGGTCTACCCGCTGCCGGGGCCGCTGGACCTGACCGGGCTGCACGCGATCGCCGACCTGGACCGGCCGGAGCTGAAGTTCGGCCGCTTCGTCGCCGGCACCCACCGCGACCTGGCCGAGGTGGAGACCGCGCAGGCCGCGGACGTGTTCGCCGCGATGCGCAAGCGCGACATCCTGGTGCACCACCCCTACGACTCGTTCGCGACCTCGGTCCAGGCCTTCCTGGAGCAGGCCGCGGCCGATCCGAACGTGCTCGCGATCAAGCAGACCCTGTACCGCACCTCGGGCGACTCGCCGATCGTGGACGCGCTGGTGGACGCGGCCGAATCGGGCAAGCAGGTGCTGGTCCTGGTCGAGCTCAAGGCCCGCTTCGACGAGCACGCCAACATCACCTGGGCGCGCAAGCTGGAGCAGGCCGGCTGCCACGTCGTGCACGGCGTGGTGGGCCTGAAGACGCACTCCAAGCTGTGCCTGGTGGTGCGCCAGGAGGGCGACGCGCTGCGCCGCTACTGCCACATCGGCACCGGCAACTACAACCCCAAGACCGCCCGCCTGTACGAGGACCTGGGCCTGCTGACCGCCGACCCGCAGGTCGGCGAGGACATGTCGAACCTGTTCAACCGGCTCTCCGGCTACTCGCGCGCGCAGTCCTTCCGACGCCTGCTGGTCGCGCCGCACTCGCTGCGCAACGGACTGGTCGAGCGGATAGAGCGGGAGGTGGCCAACCACGAGGCCGGCCTGCCCGCCTACGTCCGGCTGAAGTCCAACTCGCTGGTGGACGAGCTGGTGATCGACGCGCTGTACCGCGCCTCGCAGGCGGGCGTCCCGGTGGACCTGTGGATCCGGGGCATCTGCGCGCTGCGGCCGGGCGTTCCCGGGTTGTCCGAGACCATCCGAGTGCGCAGTATTCTCGGCCGATTTTTGGAACACTCGAGGGTGTGGGTCTTCGCCGGCGGCGGCGAGCCCGAGGTGTGGATCGGCAGCGCCGACCTGATGCACCGCAATCTCGACCGCAGGGTCGAGGCGGCGGTGCGGCTGCGCGGCGATCGACACCGCGACGAGATGACGTCCTTCATGGACCTGGGGATGAGCGCGGAGACCGCGTCCTGGCACCTCGACCGGGACGGTACCTGGACCAGGCACGCGACGGCGGCCGACGGCACCCGGCTTCGCGACGTGCAGGAGCACCTCATCGAGACCCGGAGGCGCAGACGTGGGCCGGAGTAGCAAGCAGGCGACGAGCATTCCCCGACCGCGCGCGGCGGCCGAGGACACCTCCGCCGGCGAGATCCTGCTCGCCCATCTGGTCGGCGAGGCGGGCGCGTTCATCGACCAGCTGCCCCGCCTGGGCGCGGGCGAGGAGGACGCCGCACACCAGGCGCGAGTGGCCGCCAGACGCATCCGCAGCGCGCTGGCCACCTGCGCGCCGCTGCTCGACCCGGAGCCCGCCACACGCCTGCGCACCCGGCTGCGCGAGGCCGCGGACGCGCTGGCCGGCGAGCGCGACTCCGAGGTATTGCTCGATCGCCTGCTCGCGGACCTGGACGCGCTGCCGGAGCGCCCGGGAACGGTCCGGGCCCGGGCGCTGGCCGAGCGCCGACTGCGCGGCGATCTGGGCTCCGGACGGGCCCGGGCGTTGGCCGCGCTCGACTCGGGGCTGTTCACCACGCTGTCGGCCGAATTGGTGGAGCCGGCCCTGGGGCTGACCTTCACCGAGCGGGCGGCGGATCCGGGCGCCGAGGTGGTGCCGAAGCTGGTGGCCCGCACGCTGCGCCGCCTCGACCGGGCCGCCGACGCGCTGCCGCTGGTCGCGGCGGGGGTGCCGTATCCGGATCCCGTGGACGCCCCCGGCTTCTCCCCGTACGCGGGCACCGACGACGAGGCGTGGCACCGGGTGCGGATCCTGGCCAAGCGGGCCCGCTACGCCGCCGACATGTGCGTGCCCGCGTTCGGCGCCCCCGCCGCCCGGCTGGCCCGGCGGCTCAAGGCGGTCACCGAGGTCCTGGGCATCCACCAGGACGCCTGCATCGCGGCCGGCGCGGTGGCCGAGCTGGCGGCCACGCCCCGGATCGGCGGGCCCGCCTCGTTCGTGCTCGGCGAGTTGTACGCCCGCGAGCGGTGGGCGGCGACGGCGCAGCGTCACGCCTTCACCCGGGTCTGGCCCGGGGCGTACGCGCACGACGTCAGGTCGTGGCTCGATGGATGACCCGCCCGGGGCCGCGGAGCCCGCGCACGATCCGGTGCTCGCCGCGGGCGGGGTGTTGTGGCGGCGCACCCCCGACGGGACGCAGGTGGGGCTGGTGCACCGGCCGCGCTACGACGACTGGTCCTTCCCCAAGGGCAAGCTGGAGCCCGGTGAGCCCGCGGTGGTGGCCGCGGTGCGCGAGATCGCCGAGGAGACCGGTTTCCGGGCCGTGCTGGGCCGGGAGTTGGGGGTGCGCAGCTATCCGATGCGCTCGCGCGATCGGATCAAGATCAACCGCTACTGGGTGGCGGAGGCGGTGTCGGGCGGGTTCACCCCCAACCACGAGGTGGACCGGATGTGGTGGGGCGCGCCGGAGGAGGCCGCGGAGCGCAGTGGGACGCCGGACTACACCGCGTCGTTGACCGAGGCGTTTCGCACCGGGCCGCCGCCGGCGACGGTGCCGGTCGTGGTGTTGCGCGCGGGCCCGGCGTTCGCCCCGGCCCTGGTGCCGATGCTGGCCGCGTTCGCGCCGGTCGAGGTGTACGGGGGCGCGGAGCCGGACGCTGCGGCGACGGTGGCGCCGTATGTGGCGGCGGCCGGGGCGCGGGTGCACGCGACCGCCGTGTCGGCCGCCGAGGCGGTGCGCGCGGGTCGGCCCGCGCTGCTGTGTACGCCCGTCCCGGACCTGCCGGCGATCGCCTCCGGGGCCGGTTCGCCGCGGCTGCCGGCGGAGCCGTTGTTGCCCGGCGAATTCGCCGTCTTGCACACGTGGGCGGGGCGGGTGGTGGCCGTGGGCCGATACGCCCCCTATCCGACGGGAAGCTGAGCGCTTGGTCAAGCCGTGATCACGGTTTACCGAACGTAACTCGGCGTCCATCTGAACGCGGGATGAACGTCGTTCCGACGTCACCATAAAGCCGCAGTTCACGGGCAGTAAATGGCTACATGAACGGACAATTCATCCAGCGGTCGGCTTATCTGACTCGACCGTTCGAGTTCACCCTCGGTTCACTTTCCGCGGCGGATCGCTTCATTCACACGGCCTAACTTCGTGCATGACGGCGACCGCTCGGGTCGTCGCGACCACGAGCAGAGTTCGATCGAAAGGGAGCGCCGTGACCATTCGGCCCCGCAGTGTCCGTCGCGGTATCGGCTTCACCGGCCTGGCACTCGCCGGCGCGCTCACGCTGGCCGCGTGTGGCTCCGACGACAACAGCTCGGGTGACGACAAGAAGTCGTCCACGAAGGCTGCGTCCGCCCCCGGCGCGGAGGCCCCCAAGGGTGACTGCGGCACCGGCAAGCTCGCCGCCGCCGGCTCCAGCGCGCAAAAGAACGCGATGGACGAGTGGATCAAGGCGTACCAGGCCAAGTGTTCGGGTGCCACGATCGACTACGCGTCCTCGGGTTCGGGCACCGGCCGCCAGTCGTTCTTCGACAAGCAGGTCACCTTCGCGGGCTCCGACTCGGCGCTCAAGCCGGAAGAGGTCGCCAAGGCCGCCGCCGCGTGCGCGCCGGGCCAGGCGATCAACCTCCCGATGGTGACCGGCCCGATCGCGGTCGCGTACAACGTCTCCGGCGCCAAGGACCTGGTCCTGGACGCGAAGACGATCGCCGGCATCTTCTCCGGCAAGATCACCAAGTGGGACGCCGCCGAGATCAAGGCGCTGAACCCGAACGCGCAGCTGCCCGGCACCGCGATCCAGCCCGTGCACCGGTCCGAGGCGTCCGGCACCACCGAGAACTTCACCAAGTACCTCAAGGCCGCCGCCGGCGCCGACTGGACCTACGACTCGGCCCAGGACTGGAAGGCCCCGGGCGGCCAGGGCGCCAAGGGCAGCGAGGGCGTCGCGCAGATCGTGAAGTCGACGCAGGGCGCGATCACCTACGTGGAGCAGTCCTACGCGGAGAACGCCGGCCTGAACATCGCCGCGATCAACACGGGCGCGTCGGCCCCGGTCAAGCTCACCCCCGAGGCCGCGGGCAAGGCCGTCGAGGCGGCCAAGATCGCGGGCGAGGGCAACGACCTGAAGCTGTCGGTCGACTACGCGACCAAGGCCGAGGGCGCCTACCCGATCATCCTGGTGACCTACGAGATCGTCTGCGAGAAGGGCACCGCGGCGGACAAGCTCCCGCTGATGAAGTCCTTCCTCACCTACACCTCCAGCGCCGAAGGCCAGAAGGTCCTCGCGGGCATCGGCTACGCGCCGCTCCCGACGACCGTCGCGGACAAGGTCCGCGCCGCCGTGGCCGGTCTGTCCTAGTCCGAGCCCGCTGAGCGACCGACTCGTACGGAGAGAGATGTCCACCACCACCCCCACCGCACCGGCGGACCCCGAGCGCAAGGCCCCCGTGGCCAAGCGCGTCAAGGTCCGACCAGGCGACCGGATCTTCTCCGGTGCCGCCCGCGGCGCCGGCATCAGCCTGCTCGCCATCATGGCCGCGATCGCGATCTTCCTCGTGGTCAAGGCGACGGACGCACTGTCGAAGAACCAGGGCAGCTTCCTGACCGACCAGGGTTGGGACCCGAACGTGGCCAAGCCCGCGTTCGGCGTGGTCACCCTGGTGTTCGGCACGGTTGTCAGCGCCACCATCGCGATGGTCATCGCGGTGCCGGTTGCGGTGGGGGTGGCGCTGTTCATCACGCACTACGCACCCCGGCGGATCGCCCAGACGCTCGGTTACATCGTCGACCTGCTGGCCGCGGTGCCCAGCGTGGTCTACGGCCTGTGGGGCTACATCTTCCTGGCCCCCAAACTGCTCGGCCTGCACACCTGGCTGGCCGACTACCTCGGCTGGATCCCGATCTTCGACAAGGAGCAGCCGGGCGCCACCGCCCGCACGCTGTTCACCGTCGGCATCGTGCTGGCCATCATGATCCTGCCGATCATCGCGGCGGTCACCCGTGAGGTCTTCCTTCAGGTGCCCCGCGCCCACGAGGAGGCCGCGCTCGCGCTCGGCGCCACCCGCTGGGAGATGATCCGGGTCGCGGTGCTGCCCTACGGCAAGCCCGGCATCATCAGCGCGTCGATGCTCGGCCTCGGCCGCGCGGTCGGCGAGACCATCGCGGTCGCGATGGTGCTCTCGCCCAGCTTCGACCTCTCGATCCACATCCTGGACCCGGGCAACACCACGATCGCGGCGAACATCGCGAACCAGTTCGGCGAATCCAACGACATCGGCCGCGGCGCGCTGATCGCCTCCGGTCTGGTCCTGTTCATCATGACGCTGCTCGTCAACGGCGCCGCGCGCGTCGTCATCAACCGGCGCAAGGCGTTCTCTGGAGCGAACTCATGACCGTCCTGGACACGGGCGACAAGCGCCCGGGCATCGGTACGGACGCGGCCGAGAGCGGTCGCGGGGGTCCGGCCGATCCGCGCGCGGCGTCGCTGACCCGGCGGACCCTGCCGCGCCAGGTGCCGTGGGCGATCGCCGGCGGCGGCGTGCTGCTGACGATCGTGTTCAAGCTGACCCTGGACAACTGGGCGCTCGCGGTCTTCCTCGCCGGCGTGATCTTCATCGTCGCGCTCTCCGCCGTCTCGTGGCGCTTCGAGGACGCCCGTCGGGCCCGGGACCGGTTCGCCACCAGCCTGATCTCCACCACGTTCGTGCTCGCCGTGCTGCCGCTGGTCTCGCTGCTCGGCTACACGATCCAGCGCGGCGTCGACAAGCTCACTCCGTACTTCCTGTCCCACTCGATGCGCGGCGTGGGCGCCCGGGACGACACCGGCGGCGTCTACCACGCGATCATCGGCACCCTGGAGCAGGTCGGCCTGGCCACCCTGATCGCGGTCCCGATCGGTCTGCTCACCGCGATCTACCTGGTCGAGTACGGGCGCGGCCGACTGGCCAAGACGGTGACCTTCTTCGTCGACGTGATGACGGGTCTGCCGTCGATCGTCGCGGGTCTGTTCATCTACGCCTTCTGGATCCTGATGCTCGGCTTCGAGGCGTCCGGCTTCGCCGGGTCGCTGGCGCTGATGATCCTGATGTTGCCCACGGTGGTGCGCTCCGCCGAGGAGATGCTCAAGCTCGTCCCGAACGAGCTGCGCGAGGCCAGCCTGGCGCTCGGCATCCCGAAGTGGCGCACCGTGCTCAAGGTCGTGCTGCCCACCGCGTTCGGCGGCATCGTCACCGGCGTGATGCTCTCCATCGCCCGCGTGATCGGCGAGACCGCCCCGCTGCTGCTGCTCGTCGGGCTCACCCAGTCGATCAACACCGACCCCTTCTCGGGGTGGCAATCGGCGCTGCCGCTGTACGTGTTCGACCAGAACCACGCCGGCAACAAGTTCGCCGAGGAACGGGCCTGGGCCGCGGCACTCACGCTGATCCTCATCGTGATGATCCTCAACCTGGCGGCGCGGCTGATCGCCCGCTGGAAGGCACCGAAGGCGGGCCGATGAAGGCCACGACGAGGACCCGTACGGCCGACCGCGGCACCGACATCCGCACCGATCCAGAGGCAGGAATGACCAAGCGCATCGAAGTTGCCGGACTCAACGCCTACTACGGCTCGCACAAGGCCGTCGAGGACATCTCGATGACCATGGAGCCGCGTTCGGTCACGGCCTTCATCGGTCCCTCCGGCTGCGGCAAGTCCACCTTCATCCGCACCCTGAACCGGATGCACGAGCTGATCCCCGGCGCCTCCGTGGACGGCTCGGTCGCGCTCGACGGGCAGGACCTGTACGGCAGCGACATCGACCCGGTGGCGGTGCGTCGCACGGTCGGCATGGTGTTCCAGCGGCCCAACCCCTTCCCGACCATGTCGATCTACGACAACGTCGCGGCCGGGCTCAAGCTCGCCGGGATCAAGCGCAAGGGCGACCTGGACGCGATCGTCGAGCGGTCGCTGCGCGGCGCCAACCTGTGGACCGAGGTCAAGGACCGGCTGAACAAGCCCGGCGCGGGCCTGTCCGGTGGCCAACAACAGCGACTGTGCATTGCGCGCGCGATCGCGGTCGAGCCGCAGGTGCTGCTGATGGACGAGCCGTGCTCGGCCCTGGACCCGATCTCCACGCTGGCGATCGAGGACCTGATCGCGCTGCTCAAGGAGCGCTACACGATCGTGATCGTGACGCACAACATGCAGCAGGCGGCTCGCGTCTCGGACAAGACCGCGTTCTTCAACCTGGCCGGCCCGGGTCAGCCCGGCAAGCTGGTGGAGATCGGCGACACCGAGACGATCTTCTCCGCGCCGACCGAGGAATCCACCGCCGACTACATCGCCGGCCGGTTCGGCTGACGGATCGACGCACCGAGCGACGAGTCGACGGACCGCCGACATGGACACGCGAGAGGGCCCGCACCGGATTCGGTGCGGGCCCTCTCGTCCGTTATGCGACACCTGTGCCAACCGTGCCGGCTGTGACATCCGTGCCGTCCGGGCCGGATGCCGCGTGCGTCCTGCATTACGCGCGCGGCGCGCGGCCCCCGGGTCAGCCCACGATCAGGTGGGCGATCCAGTAGGTGCCCGCCGCGACCAGACCCGCGGCCGGCATCGTGGTGAACCAGCCGATCAGGATGTTCTTGGCGACACCCCAGCGCACCGCCTTGACCCGCTTGGTCGCACCCACGCCCATGATCGCCGAGGTGATGATGTGCGTGGTGGAGATCGGCGCCTTGAAGACGTAGGCCGTGGTGTACAGGATCGACGCGGCCGTGGTCTCGGCGGCGAAGCCCTGCGGCGGGTCCAGCTCGATGATCTTGCGGCCGAGGGTGCGCATGATCCGCCACCCGCCCGCGTAGGTGCCGGCCGAGAGCGTGATGGCACAGGCGAGCTTGACCCACACCGGAATGCCGTCGCCCTCGTGGTGGCCGCTGATCACCAGCGCCATCACCACGATGCCCATCGTCTTCTGGGCATCCTGGATGCCGTGCCCGAGCGCCATGCCGGCCGCCGAGACGGTCTGCGCGAGCCGGAATCCGCGCTTGGCCTTGTGTGGATTGGCCCTGCGGAACAGCCAGATGATCCCGACCATCACCAGATAGCCGGCCACCAGACCGACCACCGGCGACAGGAACATCGGGATGACGACCTTTTCCAGCACGCCGTCCCAGTAGACGGTGCTGGAGCCCGCGAGCGCGGCGCCGACGAGGCCACCGAACAGCGCGTGCGACGAGGACGAGGGCAGCCCGAAGTACCAGGTCAGCAGGTTCCAGAAAATCGCGCCGACCAGCGCCGCGAACAGGATGACCAGACCTTGATGGCCCTCGGGGGTGGAGATCAGCCCTTCGCTGACGGTCTTCGCGACGCCTTCGCCGAGGAAGGCGCCGGCGAGGTTCATCACCGCGGCCATGGCCAGCGCCGCCCGCGGGGTCAGTGCCCGAGTGGACACCGAGGTGGCGATGGCGTTGGCCGAGTCGTGGAAGCCGTTGGTGTAGGTGAAGAAGAGCGCGACGCCGATGACGATGATCAGACCAGTGAGTTCCACTGGGTCAGGACTCCTTGACGGCGATCGTCTCGACCGTGTTCGCCACGTGCTCGAACCCGTCGGCGGCCTCTTCGAGCACGTCGACGATGCCCTTGAGCTTGAGCACGGTCAGTGCGTCGTACGCCCCGCTGAACAGGTGCGCCAGCAACTTGCGGTGGATCTGGTCGGCCTGGTTCTCGAGTCGGTTGATCTCGATCCAGTACTCGGTCAGGTCCTTCATCGTGCGCAGCCGGGGCATCGCCTCGGCGGTCAGCTCCGAGGCCCGCACGAGCACCTCGATCTGGTCCGCGACCTGGGGCGGGAGTTCGTCGAGCTGGTACAGCACGACCAGGTCGACCGCCTCTTCCATGTAGTCCATGACGTCGTCGAGTTGCGAGGCGAGCGCGTAGATGTCCTCGCGGTCGAACGGCGTGATGAAGGAGGCGTTGAGCTGGCGCATGATCGCATGCGTGGTGTCGTCACCGGCATGCTCGGCCGCGCGCATCCGTTCGGCGATCTCCGGACGAGCGGAGACCTCTGCGCCGAGCAACTCCGTCAGGAGCTTGGATGCGGTGACCAGGTTGCTCGCCGCTGCGGCGAACATGTCGTAGAAGCTCGTCTCCCTGGGGGTCAGACGCAATCGCACTTGAGGTCTCCGGGATAATGAAGGTGGTCGGCGTCGATGCTAGGCGCTCTTGCGGTCTTGCACGCAAACCGGGGAGTCGACGCGAACCCCGACCGTACCCGGCGGTAATGAGACACACGCGCACAGCGACGAACGGGCATGCGGAACCGCCCGTTCCGCCGTCGAGGACGCCCGTCACACGGCCAGAGTATGGGTCCGCGCACCATTCGAATGACAGAGCGCCCTACCCTCGATCCATGTCGCCCACATCACACGAACCGAATCCGGGGATCGACCGGCACGACGCCCGCCGGAGCCGGTCGGCCGTGGGCGGGGCGATCGGAGCGCTTGCCGGATATACCCCCCGGGGGTAAATTCGAAGACGTGGTCGGTCACCCGATCGGGCCATGGACAGGTGGGAAACGGCCGCACGGACACGGGAGACGACGGTGGAACAGGATCCGCAGACGCCGGACACGAAGGCGACATCCGGCGCATCGGGGCACGAAACCTCGGGACACGGCGCGTCGGGGCACGGCTACAGCGGGCGCAAGGACGAGCACTTGAAGCGGCTGCGTCGGGTCGAGGGGCAGATCCGCGGGTTGCAGCGCATGGTCTCCGAGGACGAATACTGCATCGACATCCTCACCCAGGTCTCGGCGGCGACCAAGGCACTGCAGTCCTTCGCGCTCAGCCTGCTGGAGGAACACCTCGGGCACTGCGTGGCGAACGCGGTGGAAAAGGGCGGTCCGGAGGCGGACGAGAAGGTCAAGGAGGCGTCCCAGGCGATCGCACGCCTGGTGCGCTCCTGAGGCCGCGGCGACGGGGGCCGGCCCTGCCGTGCGCGCCCGACCCCCGGCCGCCGGCCAGGCCGAGCACGGCGTCGATCTGCGCCTGGGTGAGCGGGCCCTCGCTCGCCGACGCCGCGATCATCAGGTCTCCGTAGAGCTCGATCTCGTCGAGGACGACGTGGTCGTGCACGCGGCGATCGGAGAATCGTGACACTCCCATCGCCTCCTCGCGGCACGCCTCGGACGGTCCTTCGGCCCATCCAGCGTAGGGGCGGCTCCTCGGCGCGACCATGACACGCCTGGGTCATTTGGGAACCGCCCGAAACGATGCCGCGGAGGTGGCCGGGGCCGTCCGGCGGACCGGGCCCGGGGCCCGGCCCGGCGAGATCTAACCGCGTTTCGCCGGGGCGCTCGGCGGGGCGACGGGCGGAGCCGGTGACACGTAGATGTCCTTGGCCTCGGGCGGCTTGACGTCGACCACGACGCCGAAGTCGTACAGCTCCGCGGCGGAGAGCACCTTCGTCGTCGGCGCGGACTTGGCCTCGTCCGGACCCATCACGAACACGAACGACTCCTCGACCCTGCGCAGTCGACCGGCGTCGTCGAGATAGGCGTCGAACGGGATCGGCGCGCCGTCGAAGGTCTTCAGCGCGGCGGCCAACGGGCCGCGCACCTCCGGCGCGGTCAGGTCGTGCGCCTTGCGGATGTCCAGGGTGCCCTTGTAGTGCCGCACGGTGTCCGGGCCCAGCTTCTCGGTGCCCACCAGGACCACGTCGTCGTTGACCCCGCGCAGTATCTCGAAGGACGTCCCGGGGTCGGTACCGCCGCCGCTGACCAGGTTGCCGTCGGCCAGCCCGTCGATCGCGAGGCGCACCCACTTGTCCTTGGGGATGCCCGGCGAGCCGTTCTTCATGTAGAGCGCGTCGGGGGTCAGGATCTCCTGGAGCGGCCCGGCGATGCCGGAGTCCTTGGGCGCGTCCACCGTGAGCGAACCGATGTGCCGGACATAGTCGAACATGCCCTGGCCGGTGAGCTTCACGACCCGGTTGTCGCTCTGCATCGTCATCGTGGTGCGGGTGCGCGAACTCTTCGCGCCGGTGGTGACGTCGGCCGCCTTGCGCACGGCGGCGACCGCGTTCGACGGGCCGCCGCTCGCGGCCCCGCCACTGCCCTTGACCTGCGCTCCCTGCGGTTGCACGTCATCGCCCTGACAACCGGCGACCCCGGCCAGGACCAGGGCGCAACAGGCACCCGTGAGCGCGGTGCGGACCAACATGTGGGGTTCTCCCGGATGCTCGGAATCCTCGCGTGACGGCCGGCCACGCGGCGGCGGCTCGACGGGACAACGAGCGAGGCGACGCCGGGTTACGGCCGTTCGGGCGATGCCGGGACGGCGGGGGCGCCCGCGTGGGCGGACGGGCGCGATCGGGCCAGCCGGCGGCGGGTCAGCTCCGCGGCGCCCGCCGCGTCGCGGGCCTCGATCAGGTCGAGCAGCCGGTGCAGCTCGGCGGTGATCGAGCCGTGTTCGGGCGCGTCCGCCTCCGGGCGGGGACCGTACAGCCGGGCCTGGGCGCGCAGCTCGGCGACCACCTTGACCAGGCGCGCGTTTTCGGCCAAGCCGAGCAGGTGCGCGTGGAAGCGGTCCTCGGCGTCCACGCGGTCCGCCACGTCGGCCCGCTCCAGCGCCTCGGCGAGGTCGTCGACCAGCGCGCGCAGGCGCGGCATCTCCTTCGCGCAGCCGTCCCGGGCGAGCCGGGCGACGGTCGGTATCTCCAGGAGTTCGCGCAGGTCGTGCACGTCGGCCAGGTCGGCGGCGGACATCGTGCGCACCCGGAAGCCCTTGTTGCGGACCGGCTCGACCAGGCCGTCCTTGGCCAGGTCGAGCAGTGCCTCGCGCACCGGCGTGGCGGACACCCCGAACCGGCCGGCCAGGGCGGGCGCCGAGTAGACCACCCCCGGCTGCATCCGGCCGGTCACCAGCGCCGCCCGGATCGCCCGCGCGACCTGTTCGCGCAGGCTCAGCCGCTCGCCCAGTCGGCCCGCGTCCCGGCCGCTCTCGGTGTCGCTCCCCATCGTGTCCGCCCCCTCGGCCGCGCCGCCGTCATCCCGCCGCACGCGGCGCTGCCGTGACCAGTGGCCGCAGCGGTCCACGTTCGACCATCCGCACCACCGGCTCCAGGAGACGGCCGACGAACATCGAGCCGACCAGCGCGACCAGCGCGCCGAGCGCGAATCCGGCGAGCACGTCGGTCGGGTAGTGCACCCCCACGTAGAGCCGGGCGAAGCCGGTGAACACCGCGGCGAGCACCGCGAGCACGCCGATCCGGCGGTCCACCAGCAGGATCCCGACCGCGAGCGCCATCGTGGTCAGCGCGTGGTCGGAGGCGAAGGACGGGTCGGTCTTGCCCTGCACGAGCACGTGCAGCCCGTCGTGGCTCAGGAAGGGGCGCGGCCGGTCCACCCAGTCGCGCAGCGGCGCGTTCGCCAACTCCGCCACCAGGGCCGCGAGCGGGGCCCACACGAGGCCGGCCACGGCCGCCACGTGGTCCGGCCGGGAGCGTACCCGCCACCACGTGAGCAGGCCGAGCACGGCGAGTACGGCGAACATGCCGTACTCGCCCATGAACTCCATGCCGCCGTGCGCCCAGGAGGTGTGTTCGGTGAGTCCGTTGACGTCCCGCAGGACCTCGATGTCGAGGTTGTCGTCGGTACTCTCCGCCAGGACCTGCAAGGACACCGGTGAACCCCTTTGCGTGGTGCTGTTGGTGCTGGTGGAACCGATGGTGCTTTTGCTGCTTGTGGTGCAGGACGTGCCTGTGCGGCGGGTGGTTCTTCCGCCGCGTCGCTACTTGCCCTCGTAGGCGTTGACGACTTCCTCCATCGGCCCGTCCATCTTGATCACGCCCTGGTCGAGCCAGATCGCCCGGTCGCAGGTGTCGCGGATCGACTTCATGCTGTGGCTGACCAGGAAGACCGTGCCGGCCTCCTTGCGCAGTTCGCGGATCCGGGCCTCGCTCTTGAGCTGGAACTCCCGGTCGCCGGTGGCCAGCGCCTCGTCGATCATCAGCACGTCGTGCGAGCGCGCCGCCGCGATGGAGAACCGCAGCCGCGCCGCCATGCCGGACGAGTAGGTCCGCATCGGCAGCTTGGTGAAGTCCTTGCCGTTGTAGTTGTTCAGGCCGGAGAAGGTGGCGATCTGCTCGTAGTTGGCCTCGGCCTCGCGCTGGGTCATGCCCATCGCCAGGCAGCCCAGGATGATGTTCCGCTCTCCGGTGAGGTCGTTCATCATCGCGGCGTTGACCCCGAGCAGCGACGGCTGGCCGTCGCTGTAGATCTTGCCGGTGGTCGGCGGCAACAGGCCGGCGATGCAGCGCAGCAGCGTGCTCTTGCCCGAGCCGTTGCGGCCGATCAGGCCGATCGCCTGCCCCTTGTAGGCGACGAAGCTGACGCCGCGCACGGCGTGCACCTCGGTGACGCCGGTGGCCTTCTTGCGCAGTGCCAGTCGGGACAGCGCGGAGGTGGCACTGCCCTTGCCGGAGGAGGCGCCGTGGACCCGGTAGATCAGGTGCACGTCGTCGACGACGACGGTCGGCGGCAGTTCCTCGCCGACCTGCTGCGGTTTTTGCGGAACGCCTTGTTCGGGCACCTCGACCTCGGACTTCGCGCCGGCTTCGGCCAGACTCATGATCGCGGGCTGCTCAGCCACGGCCGTACCTCTCTTCCGCCTTCCAGAAGTACACGTAACCGCCGAGACCCATCAGCAGCGCCCAGCCGACCGCGTAGGCCCACGTGTGCGCGGGCACCGTGGAGTGGCTGTCGATGAGCGCGTCGCGCACCAGCTCGATGTACACCGCCCCGGGGTTCGCCTCCAGGACGCGGGCCACCCAGGTCGGCGCCGTCTTGGTGTAGTTGTCCAGGCTGTAGAAGACGCCGCTGATGTACAGCCAGGTGCGCAGGATGAACGGCAACAGCTGCTTGATGTCGACCATCACGGCGCCGATGCGGGCCAGGACCAGGCTCAGGCCGACGTTGAAGACGAACTGCAGGACCAGCGCGGGCACGATCAGCAGCCACTTGAGGCTGAGCGGTTCACCGGTGCCGAGCACGATCGCGCACAGCACGACCATCGAGAAGAGCAACTGCTGGAGCTGGACGATGGTGAACGAGATCGGCAGGCACGCCCGGGGGAAGTGCAGCGCCCGGATCAGGTTCAGTTGGTCGCTGATCGCCCGGCTGCCCGCGAGCACCGCGCTCTGCGTGAAGGTGAACACGAAGACGCCGGTGACCAGGAAGGCGACATAGTTGTCGATGCCGCCCTTGGTCTTCACGAGGTAGCCGAAGATCAGGTAGTACACGGCCGCGTTCATCAGTGGCGTGAGCACCTGCCAGACCTGGCCCAGCTTGGCGGTGCTGTAGGTGGCCCGGGTCTTGGCGTTGGCGAAGGCCACGATGAAGTGGCGCCGGGCCCAGAGCTGCTTGGTGTACGAGAGCAGCCCGGGGCGGGCTCCACTGACCGTCAGCTTGTAGCGGGCGGCGAGGTCCGCCAGTGGTTCGGTGGAACCGGGGGGTGCCGACGTCCCCTGTGGGCTCAGGGTGTCGGCCTGCACGCTGTTGGCCACGTTGACACTTTCATATGCGTCGGGTCGAGATCGAAAACGTACGGGGGTTTCCAGCCTGTCAGATCACGGGCGGGCGGCCGAGCCTGGTCATGCGCCAGACCGTTCGCCACGACATCGGTCGGCGCCGGCCGCTGGGGGTCTTCCAGCCCTCGCGAAAGCCCGCGAGCCACGCCTGGGCGTTCTCCCGGGACGGCCGACGGGCGGCGGTGAGTACCACCCAGGTGCCCAGGTAGGCGGGCACGATCGGCCAGGGCAGGTTGCGTCGGGCCAGGTACACGCGGTTGCGCGCGTTCATCCGAAAGAAGGCCGCGTGCCGGGCCGGGCTGGTCTTGGGGTGCTCGAGGACGATGTCGGCGCGGTACTCGATCTCCCAGCCCGCGTCGAGCGCGCGCCAGGCCAGGTCGGTCTCCTCGTGCGCGTAGAAGAAGTCGTCGGGCAGCCCGCCGACCTCGCGCAGCACCGCCGCGCGCACCGCGCTGGCGCCGCCCAGAAACGTCGTCACCGGGCCCGAGCGCAGCGGGTCGCCGACCCGGATCCGGGGCACGTGCCGGCGCTGGGTCTCGCCGCTCTCCGGGTCCACGATCCGGAAGGAGACGATGCCCAGGCGCGGGTTGGCCGCGAACGCCTCGCGCAGCAGGCGGCCGGCGTCGGTACCGCCGAGCCGGCCGTCGTCGTCGAGGAAGAGCACCACGTCGGTGTCGGCGGGCAGGCCGTCGGTGCCGACGTTGCGGCCGGCGGGGATGCCCACGTTCTTCGGCAGGGCGATGCCCACCACACCCTCGGGCAGCTCCGGCAGCGGCCCGCCGTTGGCGACCACGACCACCGCCATCGGCTCGCCGTCCTGGTCGGCGACCGAGCGCAGCAGGCGCTCCAGCTCCCGCGGGCGGTCGCCCATGGTCAGCACCACCGCGCCGAGCACCATGTGTTCGGTGTCCGCGCCGCCGTCGGCCCGCTGCCCCTCGGCAGCCTCGGCGGTCACCGGAGCCTGCTCGACATGAGCACGCTGACCAGGTGCAGCACGGTCTGCAGGAGGGCGATGGCGGCCAGCGCGGTGACCGCGATCCGGCTGTAGAGCAGGCCGCCGTCGTCGGCCACCAGGTCGAGCGCGCCGGCCAGGAGCAGGAAAATCGACGCCTCGACGGCGCCGACCAGACGGTGGAACTTGAGCGAGGCGACCATCTTGCGCGCGCTCGCCGCGCCCGAGGAGCGCGGCACGGCGGCGGCGTCCTGTACGGGCGGCAGGCCGCTCTTCGCGCGGGCGCCGTCGACCAGGTCGGTCTCGGACTTGATCAGGATCGCGCCCAGGGCCGCGACCACGCCGAGCGTGGCGTAGCCGTTGAAGCCGCCGCCGTCCAGGACGCCCGCCGCGTGCAGACCGGCGCCGGAGAGCAGCGCGGCCTCGGACAGGTAGTGGCCGACCCGGTCGAGGTAGACCCCGGTGACGGAGGTCTGCCGGCGCCAGCGGGCCACCTCGCCGTCGACGCAGTCGAGCAGCAGGTAGAGCTGCACCAGGATCAGCGCGGCGAGCGGTCCGGCTATCCCGGGCAGGATCAGCGCGGCGCCGGCGGCGATGCCCGCGAGGATCATCATGTAGGTGAGCCCGTTGGGCGTCACCCGGGTCCCGACGATGCGTCGGGTCACCTGGAGGGAGATCCGGCGCATGTAGATGCGCCCGGCCCAGTGTTCGCCACTGCGCCGGTCGAGCAGACCCTCGGGGTGTACGACCGAGCGAAGCTCAGCCGCCGTAGGTGTGGACATATTCGGTCACCGAATCCCGGATGGCGTCGTGGTCGAGGTCGAGATGTTCGAGGATGGTGAAACGTCCCGGGCGGGTCTGCGGCGCGTGACTCACCACCGCCGTGAACTCGTCGATGGTCAGGCCCAGATGCTCCGGCACGACCGGCAGCTTGTGCCGCTCGAGGGTGCTCGTCAAGAGCCTGGTCAGCGCCTCGTCGCCGCGCAGGTGGGTGGCGAACGCGGCGCCCAGGCCGACCTGTTCGCCGTGCAGCCCGTCGTGGCCGTCGCGCTCGCCGTAGAGCAGGTCGATGGCGTGCGAGATCTCGTGGCAGGCCCCGCTGCACGGGCGGGTGGTGCCGGCCACCGACATCGCGATGCCGGAGAGCACCAGGCCCTCGGTCAGCGCGACGAGGAAGTCGTCGTCGTCGATGCCGCCCGGGCGGTGCAGCATCGAGTCGCCGGAGGTGCGGGCCAGCGCGACCGCGAGGCCGTCCAGCGGCTCGCCGGTCACCCGATGGGACAACTCCCAGTCGGCCACCGCGCACAGGTTCGACAACGACTCGCCGATGCCGGAGCGCACGAAGCGCTGCGGCGCGGCCCGGACCAGGTCCAGGTCGACCACCAGCGCGATCGGCGTGGGCACGCCGTAGGAGCCGCGGCCCGCGTCGTTGTCGAGGATGCTCACCGGCGAGGCGATGCCGTCGTGGGCGAGGTTGGTGGCGACCGCGACCATGGGCAGGCCCACGCGCGCGGCGGCGTACTTGGTGGCGTCCAGGACCCGGCCGCCGCCGAGACCGACCACCGCGTCGTAGGCTCCGCCGCGCATCCGGTCGGCCAGGTCGACCGCCGCGGTCAGCGTGCCGCCGCCCACCGAATACCACTCGGCGCCCGGCAGTTGCGGGGCGAATCGCTCGCGCAGTCCGGCGCCGGAGCCCTCGCTGACCACGACCGCGATCCGGCCCGAGGTGGAGACCCGACGGTCGGCCAGGATGCCGGCCAGGTCGGCGAC
The DNA here is from genome assembly GCF_053618075.1 of Embleya sp. NPDC055664. Lineage (NCBI taxonomy): Bacteria > Bacillati > Actinomycetota > Actinomycetes > Kitasatosporales > Streptomycetaceae > Embleya > Embleya sp. NPDC055664. The sequence goes on along the minus strand of NZ_JBSHGZ010000022.1, from coordinate 68,661 downwards.
CGCGCCCGCGCGGATGTCGACGGTGAGCGGTGTGGGGACCAGTCGGGTCAGTACCGGCACGCGATCTCCCGGGCGACCGTCAGGTCCTCGGTGGTGTCGATCTCGGTCCACGGCACCCGGATGTCGGGCGCGCCGATCGGCTGCACGTCGACCCGGCCGCCGCGGTTCACCAGCTCCTGGTAACCGTCCTCGTAGTACAGCTGCGGGTCGCGCTCGAAGGTGGCCCGGAGCGCGTCGACCAGCGCGGGCGCGGCGTGGCCCTCGATCAGCGTGACGCCGATGTACTCGCCGGCCGCCTCGGCCGGGTCCATCAGCTTGGTGATCCGGCGCATCCGGCCGTCGTCGCCGAGGGTGACCTTCATTTCCTCGTCGGCGAGCGGCTTGGCGGTGTCCAGGGCCAGGATGATGCCCTTGTCGCCGCCCCGCGCGGCCAGCATGGTCTCCTGTACCGAGAGCGGGTGCAGCGTGTCGCCGTTGGCGAGCAGCACGCCGTCGGCGAGGTGGTCGCGGGCGCACCACAGGGAGTAGGCGTTGTTCCACTCCTCGGCCTTGTCGTTGTCGACCAGGTGCAGCTTGAGGCCGTACCGACGCTCCAGCAGGTCCTGCCGCTCGCGGATGGCGTCGCCGCAGTAGCCGATCACGATCGCGGCCTCGGTCAGGCCGACCGCCGCGTAGTGGGAGAGCGTGACCTCCAGGATCGACCGCTCGCTGTCCGGCGCACCGGGCGCGCCCACCGGCACCAGGGCCTTGGGCAGCGTATCGGTGTGCGGGCGCAGCCGGCGGCCGGCGCCGGCGGCGAGAACGAGGCCGATCATGAAAGGTCTCCAGTTCGATCGGGGGCCGCCGCGACGACGGCCTCCAGGGGGCGGTACGAGGGTGTGGAGGCCGAGGGGGCGGGGCCCACCGGGGTGGCGTCGTCGATGTCCGGGCGCGCGCCGCGCACCCAGAAGGCGACACTCTCGGCGAGCACGATCGCCGCCAACACGCCGGCCGTGACGATCAGACCGGTGCGCAGGGTGTCCGAGCCCGCCGCGGCCAGCACGGTCACCAGGAGCACACGTCCCTCGTGACCGAGCACCGCCCACACCAGCGCCCGGGGCGGGGCCCCGTAGCCGCCGCGCAGGCGATACACCGTGTCGTAGTGATGGTAGGCGGTGGCCGCGACCAAACCGAATGCCGCGGCCACCGCGGTGGGCACCACCTGCGCGGCCAGGACGGTGATCGCGGCGTATTCGGCGGCCCGGAAGATCGGCGGCACCACCCAGTCGAGCCGGCGCACCAGCGGGCGGCCGATCGCGACCCCGGCGCACAGCGCGTAGGCGCCCGCGCCGGCCAGGCCCCACCACTGGCCCGCGCCGCCCGCGAGCAGCACGGCGAGCAGGGCGGCGGTGCCAAGGAGCGCGGCCGCGGGGGCGGGCACGCGCAGCCGCAGCCGGGCGACGAGTTCGGCGAGCGGGCCGCTGTCGGCGAGCGCGGCCAGGTGCTCGCCGACCTGCGGGGCGGCCGGCGTGCGGCGCGGCAGCGAGCGCAGGACGCGGCCGAGCGAGGTGTAGCAGGCGGCGAGCACGCAGCCGGTGATCAGTACGACGAAGGTGATCCGCGGCGTGGTGGTCGCGGTGAGCACGGCGATCAGGGCCCAGCGCTCGCCGATCGGCAGGATGATCATCCGCCGGGCCCACACGGTCCAGCCGACCGTGTTCAGCTTGCCGGACAGTTTGGCGCCCGCGCCGCCGTCGGCGCTCTCGTCGTCCCCGCCGCCGATGCCGCGCCGGGTCTCGTTGAACGCGAAGTCGACGATGTGCCGGGTGGTCATCACCACCATCGCGACCAGCGCGAGGGTCCACACGTCGTCGTCGTGCCGGGCGGCGCCGAGCGCCAGGCCCGCGTAGACGGCGTACTCCTTGGCCCGGTCGAAGGTGGCGTCCAGCCAGGAGCCGATCCGCGAATAGCTCACCGCGTAGCGGGCGAGTTGGCCGTCGGTGCAGTCGAGCACGAAGGAGAAGTACAGGCCCAGGGCCGCGCCGATGTAGCCGGCGCGGGTGCCGGTGGCCGCGCCCGCCGCCGCGGCGAGCGCGACGAACAGCGAGGCGACGGTGACCTGATTGGGCGTCAGGCCCCGGCGGGCGCACCAGCGGGCCAGGTAGCGCGACCAGGTGCTGACCGCGAACGTGGTGAAGAAACCGTCCCGCGCCTTGACCGCCGAGGCGAGCCGGATGCGCTCGTCGTCCACCGCGGCAACCGCGGCCGTCGCCCGGGCGCGCGCGGCCTCGTCACGCGGCACCTCGGCGACCAGTTCGCCCAGCGGAACCTCGCGCAGCGAGACACCCGCCGCGGCCAGCCGCTCGGCGATCAGGTCGGGCACGCAGTCGTCGGCGGCGGGGCCACGGTCGAGGCCGGCCGCGATCCGGGCCGCCTCGGCCCTGGCCTCGCCCTCGACGGCGAGCACGCCGGGTACGTGCGCGGCCGGGAAGCGGGTGTCGGCGATCACCAGGCGCAGCGCGTGCCGGTGGCCGACGAAACGCGCGTCGACGAGGGTGATCCGGTCCTCCCCCGCGGCCAACGCGGCCCGCAGTGCGTCCGGGGCCACCACCTCGATCTCCGGCACACCACGATCGAGCGCCGACAACTCGGCGAGCAGCGGGGCCGGATCGGCACTGGTGTAGGCGTCCGCCGGCCGGGACGGCGGAGACGCGGAGGTTGCCGTGGACGCCGTGAGGACCAGTGCCGTGGACAGGCGCCATCACTCCTTTTGCGGTGGTGCCGCGGGCACCGCCGATGAACGTGCGGTCGGGCACGGACCGGGAAGACAACCGAACGGGCGTGCAGGGAGGTGCGGGAAACAACGAGACAGGCTAGCCGATCCCCCGGAGCCGCCCGAACGGCTCGTTCGCAACCGTCCGGCGTCGTCGAACGTCCCACGTTTTACCAGATCAACGGGCGGTCACCGGGATCGATACGGCTGCCGACCCCACCCGTTCGGTTTTTCGTGGGGTTCTCGTCGTATTCGTTAGGATCGGCCGAGTCGGTCCCGACGGTCCCCCGTCCGGTGACCGTCCCGGCTTCCCGTCCCACACCCGCCCGGAGGTGACCGCTTGTCCGCGACCGAAGTGCCCGATATCAGCGTCGTAGTGATCGTCTACAACGACGCCCGACGGTTGGTGCACGCGGTCGCATCGGTGCTCGGCCAGACCCTCGCCAATCTCGAGGTCGTCATCGTCGACGACCACAGCACCGACGACAGCTTCGCCGTGGCCGAGCGGTTCGCGACCGAGCACCCGGGCAGGGTGCGTGCCATCCGCCTGCCGGAGAACAGCGGGGGATGCAGCCGGCCGCGCAACGTGGGCATCGACGCCGCCCGCGGCACCTACGTGATGTTCCTCGACAGCGACGACGTCCTGGACCGGCACGCCTGCAAGAACATGCTGGTGGCCGCCGACGAGACCGGTGCCGACTTGGTCTCCGGGTTGTGCGTGCGGGTGCATCTGGACAAGCGGAACAAGGTCACCGAGTGGTACCCGGCGCTGTATCGCGAGCGTGCGGTGCTCTCCTCGGTGGCCGAGAAGCCGGAGTTGTTGTACGACACGCTGTCGACCAACAAGTGCTACCGGCGGGCGTTCCTCAACAGCGCCGAGTTGCGCTTTCCCGAGGGCTATCACTACGAGGACCTGCTCTTTTCCGCGCGGGCCTATCTCGCGGCGTCGAAGCTGACCCTGATCCCGAGCACGATCTACCACTGGAACGTGGTGGAGAAGGCCGAGAAGCTGTCGATCTCGAACCGACGCAACGAGATCAGCAACTTCATCGACCGGGTGCGGATCCATCAGCTCATCGACGACGAGTTGCGAGCGCGCGGCGAGGTGGAACTCAAGCTCCTCAAGGACCGCAAGTTCATCCAGCACGACCTGGTGCTCTACCTGTGGGGCCTGCCCTTCCAGACCGAGGAGGAGCGCGACGGCTTCATCGCCGTGGCCCGGCCCTACCTGGAGACGCTGGACCCCCGGGCCTTCGTGGAGGCCAACCAGATCCCGGCGATCGCCGCCTATCTCGTGTTGCGCGACGACCGGGTGAACCTGATCCCGGCGATCGACTTCGTGCTGAACCGGAGCAAGATCACCTCGCCGCTGCACCTCGAGGGCGACCGGGTGTACTGGTGTGCCGGGCACCTCGACGACGAGTTGGGCCGGCAGGTCCTGGACGTCACCGACACGATGCCGTGGACCAAGCCGCTGAAGTCGCTGTGGCTGGGCAACGAACTCACCTCGGTGCGTTCGGTGGACGGCGTGGTGCGGATGTCCGGCGTGATCGTCAATCCGGTCGAACGCATCGGCCCCGACGCGAAGTTGTCCGGGCACTTCGAGTTCCTGCCCCGGCGCAAGAAGCTCGCCCCGCTCGCGGTGCGGCGCCCGGTGCAATCGATCCGGTACACCCCCGAGGGAATCGTGTGGGAGGCCGAGGTCGACCTCGCCGACACCATCCATCCCATCGGGCTGATCGACCCGGTCTGGGACGTCCGGCTGATCATGTCGGTGGACGGCGAGAAGGTCACCACCCGGATCTTCGGCACCTCGATCCCCGAACACGTGCAGTCGTTGCCCGCCCGACCCCGGCTGAGCCGACTCGCCGGGGACCAGTTCTCCCTGCACATCACGTCCAAGGGGCACCTGGCCTTCGAGCTGATCGCCGAGGGTTCGGCCGCACGGCGCAGCGACGAGTTGTTGACCAGGGCGGTGCAGAGCCGGGCCGGCGTCAAGGCCCGGGGCATCCTGCGCACCCAGTTGCGCCAGACCGGCGCGCGCAAGCGCAAGCTGCTGCGGATGGGCCGCGAGGTGCTGGGGCAGTTGCCGGTGCGCAAGGGCACCGCGGTGTTCGAGAGCCACCTGGGCAAGCAGTACGGCGACAGTCCGCGCCACATCTACGAGGAGTTGCGCCGCTCGGGCGCGCCGATCAAGGTGACCTGGGCCTACGCGGAGAGCAAGGCCGGGTTCCCGGCCGACGCGACGCTCGTCAAGCGCGGTTCGTGGGCCTACTACAAGGCGCTCGCGCAGGCCGAGTTCTGGGTCGACAACCAGGGCTTTCCCGGGGACGCGGTGAAGAATCGCGGCACCACCTACATCCAGACCTGGCACGGTTCGGCGCTCAAGCGCATGGGCTTCGACATGCCCTCGGTGAAGCACTCGGGCGAGGTCGAGCAGCGGCGTCTGCAGGAGATGGTCGATCGGTTCGACCACTTCGTGGTGCGCTCGGAGCACGACGTGCGCACGCTGGTCCGGGGCTACCGGCTCAAGTGCGAGATCCTGCGGATCGGGTATCCGCGCAATGACGCGCTGATCGACGGCGAGGCGAACCGCGCACAGGTCGCGGCGCTGCGCGAGCAGTTGGGCCTGGCGGGCGACGAGCGTCGGGTGGTGCTGTACGCGCCGACGTTTCGGCAGGAGGAGGACGGTTCGATCACGCCGTTCACACTGCCGTTCGATCCGGCCCGGTTCGTCGAGGAGTTCGGCGATCGTTTCGTGTTGCTCGTGCGTACGCACTATCTGAACACGGTGATGTTGCCGCCGTCGCTGGCCGACCACGTCAAGGACGCCTCGACGGTGCCAGACGTGACCCAACTGCTGCAGCTGACCGACGTGTTGATCACGGACTACTCGTCGCTGATGTTCGACTACGCGTTGCTCGACCGGCCGATGGTGTTCTTCACCTACGACTACGACGCGTACACCCGCCAGTCCCGGGGCGCGTACTTCGACCTCGCCGAGACGGCTCCCGGGCCGCTGGCGTACGACGAGGACCAGCTCTTCGGGCATCTTCGCGAACTCGACGCCGCCGCCCCGGAGTACGCGGAGCGTCGGCGGGACTTCGTGGAGTCCTACGGCGAATACGACCACGGCACCGCGGCGAAGACCATCGTCGAACGTTTCTTTCTCGGCAAGGAATCACAGTGAGCGACGTCGAGACCGTGCGAGCGCACCCGTCGCGGGACGTCTTCATCGTCTGCAACAACATCGAGGAACTCGGCGGGTTGCAACGTTGGGCGCACCACACCGCCGCGATGTTGACCGAGGCCGGGCACACCGTCACGCTGATCGGCGTGGTGCACCCGGAGCAGATCCACGACTACGGCCGGGACCTGCCGTACCGCACGATGTACCTGCACGAGGAGCATCCGCCGTCGGCGTGGAGCCCGCGCACGGTGCGCGACCGGTTGAACGTGGGCGCGCAACGCCGTGAGGCGCTGCGCAAGGCGTCGGTGCAGCAGGCCGCGGACCGGCTGACCGGGCTGTTCCGCCGGGCCCGGCCGGGCGGCATCGTGATCGTGCCGCAGGTGTGGGCGATGGAGTGGGTCGGCCTCAGCGACACCGCCGGGCTGCGGGTGATCGGGATGAGCCACGAGTCGTTCGAGGCGTCCGCCGCCTCCTCCCGGCACCGGCGGGTCAAGAAGTACTTCGCCGGGGTCGACCGGCTGCTGCTGCTGACCGCCGAGGACGCCGACGCGTGGAGCCGGGACGGGCTCAACAACACCGACTTCATGCCCAACCCGCTGCCGATAGAGCCTCGGGAGTTCACCCCCCGGTCGAGCCGGGTGGTGGTGAGCCTGGGTCGGTTCTCCTTCGAGAAGGGCTACGACCTGCTCTTGGAGGCGTGGGCGCTGGTCGCGCCGCGGCATCCGGACTGGACACTGCGGCTGTACGGCGCCGGTCCCGAGGACGCCCGGCTGCGGGCGCAGACCTGGACGCTGGGCGTGCACGACAGCGTGGAGTTCCCCGGGCGCACCTCGGACATCGAGGGCGCGTTGGCCGACACCTCGGTGTTCGCGCTGTCCTCCCGGGCGGAGGGGTTCCCGATCTCGCTGCTCGAGGCGATGGCGATGGGTGTGCCCAGTGTCGGCTTCGACTGCGCGCCGGGTGTGCGGGAGATCATCACCGACGACGGCAACGGCCTGCTGATCCCGCGTGGGAACACCGAGGAGTTCGCGCGCGGCCTCGACCGGCTGATGAGCGACCAGAGCCTGCGGGATCGGCTGGGCAAGCAGGGCCTGGCGGACGTCCTGCGGTTCTCCCCCGAGGCGATCCTGGAGCGCTGGGAACAGCTGTTCGTCTACGTCTATCGCTGAGCCGGATCCGCCGCGGACCTCAGGGTGAGGCCCGGCGGCGCCGGATCCGGGCGTCCAGCACCTCGCGCACCCCGCCCACGCCGCCCGCGAAGCGGATCGCGAGCGAACCGCTCGCGGTGGCGTAGAACTGGGCGAGCGCGAGCCCGTGCCGCAGGTCCGGCTGGACCCGGCGGCCGAGCCCGGCACCGGCGGCGACCTTGGTCTCCAGGTGGGTGCCGTCGCGCAGGTGGACCACGGCCCACACGTCCCACACGGTGAACGGCTCGCCCGTGGACAGCAGCGTGTTGTCCAAGCCGATGGTCGTGCTCCAGGAGCCGCCGTCGGGATCGACCGGCTCCTCGTGGAGCACGCCCGCGCCGGCGCCGGCGACCCGCACGGCCTCGCCGTGTCGGTCGCGCAGTTCCAGCTCGATCCGGTGCGGACGCCCCGGACGCAGGCGCTCGTACAGGTCGCGCACGCTCACGTCGAGCACGCTGCGGCGGCCGGCGTGCACCGTGGCCCGTACCTCGACGGGCAGTTCGGCGGTCGGGATCGCGGCGAGGCCGTCCAGTTCCACCGCGGGAGCGCGGTCGTCCCACACCGGCACGCCGTCGCGCTCGCGCAGCGGACCGGTGAGCCGGGGCGGGTCGGCCGCGAGCCGGGACAACCGCAGCAGGTCGACGGGCTCCTCCCGCGCGCGCACCACCGCCGCCGCCCAGCGCGCGGCGGGCCGGGCGAGGGCGAGCGCGCGCGGGTCGAACCCGGCCAGGTGGGCGCGGGTGGAGGACCACCACTCGGCGCGATACGCCTCGTCGCGCGCGTGCAGGTCGCGCAGGTAGAGCGGCAGATCGTGGTCGACGAACTTGGTCTCCGCGACGAGCCGCAACTCCGGGACGGGGTCCAGGATTTCGAGCACCTGGCGGTGTGCGTCCAGCCGGTCGAGCCAGTTGCGCACCCGGTCCCGGCGCAGCGAGATCGACGGGTCGCCCGCCGCGCGGCGCACATGCCAGGTGTAGACGTCGTCGGTGATCACCACGAAGCGCGGCCCGGCCGCGTACACCCGGGCGGTGAAGACGAAGTCCTCGTAGTGCGCGGCGCCGTCGGGGAAGCGGATGTCGTGCTCGATCAGGAACGCGCGGCGGTACGCCTTGTTGACGGAGAGCGTGTCCCACAACGTCCGCGGTCGGCCCGCCAGGCCGTCGAACACGCCGCGGCGGGCGAACAGGTCCGGCTGCCACGGCACGTCGCGCACCCGCGGCAACTCGCGGCGTACGCACCGGCCGGCGACCACGTCGGCTCCCTCCCGGACGCCGGCGTCCACCAGCGCGGACACCGCGCCGGGCGGCAGTACGTCGTCGCTGTCCAGGAAGACGATCCAGTCGGCCCGTGAGGCGTCGACGCCGTCGTTGCGCGGGGTGCCGCAGCCGCCGCTGTTGACGCTCCGTCGGATCACCCGGACCCGGGGGTCCTCGGCGGCCAGGCGGTCGGCGACGGCCGCCGAGGCGTCGGTGGAGGCGTCGTCGACGATGGTCACCTCGGTGACCGTCGGGCCCTGGGCCAGCGCCGAGCGCACCGCGTCGGACAACAGGGCCGCGTCGTCGTAGACGATCACCACGACGCCGACCCGGACCTGCTCGGCCATGGTGCTACTCCCTGTCCGGGTTGTTCGTCGGGTTGGTCACCGGCACCTGTACCGGGGCCGGGGACTTGGCCTTGGACTTGCACCCGTTCGCGGGGAACGGGATCACCGGCACCGGGGCGGGCTCCTTGCCGGGCGCGGGCGCGGCCACCGGCTCGAAGCGGTAGCCGCATCGGGTCGGGTTGCTGAACAGCACGTCCAGGCCCAGCTCCGGCCGGTCCCGGCGGATCCGCTGCACGGTGTCGAGGGTGACCGGGTCGTTGGTCATCACCCGGATCGGGGTGCCCGGGAACTGCCGGGTGATCCGGTCCTTGAGCGCCGCCGGGCTCTCCTGGGTGCCCAGCGGCGGCTTGACCGGCCAGGCGACGCCGAGGTTGCGCTGCATCACGTCGACCCACAGGGTGCCGTAGTAGTTGGCCTCCCAGTCGTTGCGCATCTGCAGGATGGTGGCCTTGCCGTCGGGATCGGGCTGGGCCTGGACGGCGGCGAGCACGGCCCGGGCGAGCTTGGGGTGGTCCATGCCCTTGAGGAAGTAGCTCACGCCCCAGCTGTAGTCCTTGCCCGGCTTGCGCCACACGTAGCGGTCGGGGTTGGCGTTGCAGGCGATGGTCACGGTGACCGCCAGGGCGAGCGGGACGGCGGTCCACGCGTTGGCGAACGCCGGCCTCGGCCGCCGGCCCGGGCGGAAGTATCCGGGCTGGTAGCGCGGCACCACCAGCCAGGTGGCGCCGAGGCACACCAGCGCGACCACGAACAGCTGGTGGAGCAGCTTCTCGTAGTAGTAGGAGGTCTCGCCGATCACCGCGGTCTGGTACAGGAACATCAGCGCGACTATCCCGACGGCCCCGAGCATCCACAGGATCACCCGCCGGCGTACCGGGTGCCGCCACGCGTACCTGGACGCCAGGCCGAGTCCGACCAGGAAGACCAGCAGCATCAGCAGGTGCCGGTTGGTCGGGCTGATCCCGCCCGCGGCGTTGACCGCCTCCGACTTGCTCGCGTACTTCCAGTTGACCACCGGCACGATGAGCGCGCCCACGGCGGTGATCACGGCGACCACCGCGGTGAGCAGCCGGCGCTCCAGCAGCTGCTTGCGGTAGCCGATCAGCCAGACCAGGAGCATGGCCCCGGCCAGCGGCAGGAACAGGTAGTAGGTGAACGACAGCGCGATGGTCAGCGAGGCGAGCACGCACAGTTGCTCGCGCAACCGCGACAGCGGGCGGGCGACCACCGCGACCAGGATGGCGAGCAGCGCGAGCCCGGCGAACTCGCTCGGGAAGCCGCGCAGGAACATCGCCATGCCGTCGCCGAAGTACAGGTAGGCGGCGGCGGCCGAGGCGAGCACGAGGTAGCGCCACGGGGACAGCGCGGTGCCGGCGACCCAGCGCATCGACCACATGACCGCGAAGATCATCAGGACGAAGGTGGCCGCGTAGAAGTAGACGAAGTGGTTCATCGCCTCCTGGCCGGAGCCCGCCCCGGTGCCCGCCCGCCAGAAGTTGTCGAACAGGCCCATCGCGAAGTGGCTGCCCTGCGGGTACGCGGTGAGGTCGTCGGTCAGGCCCGCCTTGAGGTCGGGGCGGTGCATGAACGTGTAGCCGCCGGCGGTGCGGATGCCGTCGTAGAGCGCGAAGTGCCGGCCCAGGTCCTCGGCGACCGCGACCAGCGAGATCCTGCCGACCAGACCGCGGCCCAGGTAGGGCCACAGGGTCAGGAAGGTGATCACCCCGGTCAGCCCGACGGTGAGCAGGTCGGGCAGGGTGCCCACGCGCGGCAGCTCGGGACGGCGCCGCAGCAGTGCGGCGACCAGCACCAGGACGCTGAAGCCGAGCCCGGAGACCGGCACCGGGTGCAGCCCCCACGGCCACGCCGAGAAGAGCAGGCCGGCCACGCACATCGCGCCCGCGGTCAGCGCGAACGCGAGCACCAGGCGGTCCAGGACGGTACGTCCGGCCCGCAGCAGCGAGGCGACCAGCGCGAGGAAGACGAACGGCAGGACGATGGTGGCGTGCGCGGCGTACGCCGCGAGCGGGATCAGCCAGGACAGGGCCAGTGCGACGAGCACACCGACCGCCAGGCGCCCGCCGCCCACCGGGGACGCACCGCGCGGCGCGGCCGGTGCAGGCGTCGACAGGCTCGTCCTCGCGCTCTCTGAGACGGTCACGGATCCTCATTCAGGGCTTGCGGAAGATGACGGCTGGGCTGGGCACAGCGTATCGAGTGGGGCACGCCGCACCGAATTCACACCGGGATGAAATCCCATTTCTGCAACGGACTCTTGTCGCTCGGCGCCTGGACCACGTCCGCGCCGCCCTGTCGGGAAGCGGTCAACGCCATACCGGAATGCGCGAAGAGAAGTTCGAATCCATCGGCGACATCACCGTGTACGCGCAGCGCCTGGGCGGCGTCGAGACTGCGTTCCACCAGGCGCGCCGGGTGATTGGCCTCCTTATCCGAATCGGGCATCCCGACGATCAGCTCCCCGCCGATCGGCGCCAGTCCCCAGCCGAACCTGATACCGAGCAGTTTGAAGACATTGCCCGGGGTCGACTTGGCCGGTGTCAGGGTCAACGGCGCGTTCTTCCCGTCGGCCCGTACGGCGAGTTCGAGCCGGGTCGCACGATTGACGATGCGAAAGCCGGTTCCGACATAGGGTCGACCGGCAACCTTTTCCCGGCGATCGGGCACGGGCAGCGGAATGACGAGATCCCCGCGCCATGCGTCGTTCACCTGGTAGGTCTTTCGCAGCCATGGTCCGTACACTTTGCTGCGCTTGGCGTCCGGGTCGTATTCGGTATACGTCCGAAACGCCTTCGACTTCGCCTCGATCCCGGCCGGCGTGAGGTTCGCGGGCTCCGACTCGATGGTGTAGTCGCGGAAATAGTGGACGGGCGTGGGCACGGTGTCCTGCTCGAGCGCGTACATCACCATCCGCGACACGGCCACGTGGTCCTGGTGGAAGCCGCCCTCGGGCTCGGGCCTGCCGTGCAGGTCGGCGAGCGGGTCCAGGGTGTTGACCCGGTCGGGCCGGACCTCGTCGCGCACCGCGCGCAGGAACGCCACCAGCGCGTCCCGATTGAATTCCTGGACCGGAAACGTGTCCCCGGGACGGGTCTTGATCTGCATGTTCTCGGAATACAGTCCCCACATGCGCTTCGCGCCGAGCGGAGTCTTCATGAAACCGTCCGGGATCCGGGTCTCCAGCATCGAGACCCGGTCGCCGAGCGTCCACAAAGTGGCCTGTACGCCGCCGTGCTCGTAGGGCTGCTTCTTCCACTGCCCCGGCTTCATGCCCAACGCGTCGGCATAGACCCGGCGCAGGCCGGTCTCCCGATCCTGCATGAACTTCGGATAATTCGAATAATCCGAGGCCATGAAATAGATGGTGCGCACCGCGGCGCCGGCCCGCAGGTTGTCCAGGAGTTCGGGGCTCAGGAAAAGCAGGTCGTCGTCGTGATGGGCGACGACATTGAGCACCCGCTCCGCCGAGGAGGCAGGCGGCGGGGACGCCGGATGCGACGCGCCCTCATCGTCGTCCCGAAAGAATTCATAGGCGCCGCCCACACCCACGACGGCGACCAGGCCGCATCCCGAGGCGAGCACCGCCCTGCGCGAAACCGACGGCCGGGAATCCGAGTTTGTTCCCATATGAGAGAATTGTCGACCCTTCTCAATAGATCCCGTCGGGGCGTCGGTGAGTGTTCCTTCGCACACGCAGGCGGATCATGGATACCACGATCCGGCGAAAGGATTCGATTCACGCGACGTGCATCGGATCCATGGGCGCCGGCCACCTTCCGGACAGGCGATCGCGCTATTGTATGTGGCGCCCGACGGCGGCCGACTCCGTCCCCCGATGGTTCGGTTCCCCATGCCTGTCGGCCAAACGGATTTACCGACATCCGGTCGACTTCGAAGATCGCGGATGTCGCGAGAGACCATCCGGGGCGAACCCGACGATTCCGTCCGGTAAACAGGGAGAACAATCCCCATGCCAGGGTCGATCCGCGCGGGCGCACCGGCCCGCACGCGCTCGGGTCCGGGCGATCGCACTCGGGTGCACCACGCCGAATCCGCGCCGGACGCGGACGGCGAAGTCGACGACCTCCTGCGCCGGATTCGTCCAACCGGTCGATTCGCGTGCCCGCTCCCGCCCGTCGGCCGACCGTTCGACTCCTCCGACGATTCCATAGGATCCGCATTGAGCCCAGGTATCGGAAGCCCGCCCTCACGCCCCGGCGCCGGCATGGCGGCGACCGCGACGACGCACGGAATCAGCGAGAGAGAGCCCTCATGAGCAGCACCTTGAAAACGGACACGGAGGAGCGGCCGACCGAGCCCGTGCCGACTCCGCGTGCCGGCCGGCCGCCGAATTCCAAAGCCGTGCCGATGTTCGCGGGGCTCTTCGTGGGCGCCTGGGCACTGCCCGCGCTGTTCCATGTGGCCCGCCTCGACTGGTTGTCGCTGTTGCTGCTGTTCCTGAGCACCGCGTCGCTGGTGCGCGCGGGGGTCGCGCTGTTCGACCGGCTGATGATCGCGGCGCTGTTGCTGATGGGCGAATTCATCGTCGCGGGGCTGCTGTTCTCGGTCTGGCCGTGGGGCCTGAACCCGTTCGCGATGTCGGGCACCCTCCTGTCGGTAACGCTCGTGGTGGCCCTGGTCACCGGCCGCCGGCCGGTGCTGCCGCGCCGCGCGGCCTGGACCGACCTGATCGCCCCCGGCGCGGCCCTGTACGCCATGTACGAGCTGTACAAGCCGCTCTCGGGCAAGTCGCTGACCCAGCGCCTGGCCATCACCGTGATGACCGAGGACAAGCCCAGCCACTTCTCCCTGTTCGACGCGATCCACCGGGTCGGCGGTTACACCTACTTCCACGCCGACAAGGCGAGCACCTCGATGGACCCGGAGATGGCCCGGGTCTACCCGCCGGGAACCCACTTCCTGTACACGGTGCTCGACACGTTCCTGCGCTCGACCACCGACGCCGGCACCGGCCCCGCCGCGTACAACCGGTACTTCCTCTACACCATCCTCGGCTACGGCTTCCTGGTCCTGGCCCTGGTCTGGGCGGCCCGCTGGATCGCCGGACCCAACCTCGCCGGCTGGCGCATCGCACTGGTGTGCTCGACGGTCGGCGGGCTCGCGGCGACCGGGCAGATGATCAGCGTGTTCACCCTCGGCCACGACTCCGCCGCGCTCGGCGTGGCCGTGCTGGTGATGACGGTGGCGGTGTTGGTGCGGCCCGCCGGGAAGGTGCGCGAACAGGTTCTCGTCGCCGCGGCGGGACTGATCACCCTGGCCTTCGTCTACAACCTGTTCGTGGTGCTCGCCGCCTGCGCGGTCCTGGCCGCCGCGGTCGTCTACTGGTCGCGCATCCGCGAGGCCCTGCTGTTCACCTCGATCGTCGCGGCGATCACCGGCGTGATCGTGCTGATCCCGATCATCGGCCCGCAGCTCACCGGCTTCAGCCAGACCAAGCAGCTCCAGGCGGCCGGCGGCATCTACCCGATGAGCCGCAACCTCGTCATCGTGTGTGTCGTGCTCGTGATCGCCTCCCTGCTCACCCGCGCCGGCCGGCGGTCGCCGGTGTGGCGCGCGATGTCGGCGCAGATCGTGCTCGCCGCGGTCGGTGTGGCCGCGTTCGGCGCCTACCAGGTGCACACCCTCGGGGAGACCTCGTACTACTACGAGAAGGCCGTCCAGGGCCTGTACGGCCTCGGTCTGGTCGGCATCGGGGCGATCGGCCTGCTGCTGCGGCCCAACCTCGCGCCGATCCCCGCCCCGCCCCGGCTGCGTCCGCTCGCCCGCATGGTGCCGATCCTCGCCGCGGTCCTGGCCGGCGTCACGCTCGCGGGCGCCGTGCAGTTCGGCAAGATCAACGCCCGGGCCAACGCCACTGCCCCGGACACGCCCTACTCCGCCGCCTGGGCACACGGGGTCTACCGCCACGACATCGGCGTGGTCGCCCGCAAACTGCAGTCCCAGGGACTGCTGGCCAAGGGCCCCTCGACGCTCTACCTGTTCACCGACAGCAGCACCGACAACTGGCGGGTCACCTTCCTCGACTCGATCCTGCGGCGCGAGCTCGGCGGACAGATCAAGACCGTCTTCGGCATCCAGTGGTTGCGCGGACTCGCCTCGTACAACGAACTCAACGCTCGCGAACGCGTGGACACCCTCAAGGAGTTGGAGAAGGTGATCGCCGACAGCCCCAAGCCGCTGCGTGTGGTGGTCACCAGCCCCTGGCTCGCCAGGGATCTGCGCCAGTTCGCCGCGAGCGACCCGAAGCTCGGCCTGCAGGTGGTGCTGATCGAGCCCGTCGAGTAGTCGATTCACGCCGACCGCCACGACCACGAAGCCGGCCACCGACGGATGTCGGTGGCCGGCTTCGGACGCGGACTCGGCCCCCGGACCCGGGGGCGGCGGCGCTCAGGCCACCGGCACGTCCTGCGGCTTGCCGCGGAAGACCCACATGCGGTACGCGAAGTAGTTGACCACGGCGTTGAAGACGACCGTGACCAGCTTCGCCACCATGTAGAACACGCCCATCCAGGCCAACACGCTCACGAAGATCACCGTGATCGCCCAGTTGACCCCGGCCAGGATGAGGTAGCGCACCATCTGGCCGCCGACCGGGGACACCGTGCTGCCGAAGGACCAGAAGCGGTTCATCGTGAAGTTGACCGCGAAGGAGGTCGCGGTGGCCAGGAACGTGGCCGCCGGCAGCCAAAGGCCCCATATCCCGTGCAGGAGATACAGCAGCCCCATGTCGATCACGACACTCGCGGCGCCCGAGACCAGGAACCGAGGAAGACTATGGGTCAACAGAGCGGCCCACCGGCTCTGCGGCTCAGGGATGTTGCCCTCGGTGGAACGCTCGGTAGCTGTCACGAAGCCAGAGTATAGAGACCTCTACGCCCGTCGAAACTCCGCCCGCAGACCAACAGGTAAGGTCTTGCCGTGACAACCGATGCCGCCCCGGTGCACACCCCGGGACCGACGCAGGACCCCCACCACGAACGAAGGTCGACCGTCTCCCGGCGCTTGTCGGGACCCGTCCGGCATTGGCTGCTCGCCTTCGTGGGCTTCCTTCTCCTGGGCAGCGCCTGGGCGCTGGCCGCACCGTACGACGGCACCCCGGACGAGATGCAGCACATCATCCGGGCGGCGGGGGTCGCGCAGGGCGAGTTCGCCCCCACTCCCACCGACGCCGACACCGGCACCGGCGCCTTCCAGAACGTACCGCGCAGCCTGGTCCGCAAGAACTGCTGGGCATTCAAGGAGGAGCAGCCCGCCTCCTGCGCCCGGGAGCCCGGCGGCGACAAGAGCCTGGAGCGCACCGCGACGCGGGCCGGCCGCTACAACCCGGTCTACTACGCCGCGGTCGGCTGGCCGCTGCGGGTGTCGCCGGACTGGACCGGCATCCTGCTCGCCCGACTGATCAGCACCACGATGGTCGCGGCACTGCTGGCCACCGCCGCCTACAGCGTCGTGCACTGGACCCGGCACCGACTGCTGCTCGCGGGCGTGCTGGCGGCCACCACCCCGATGACCCTGCACCTGTCGGGCGCGATCAACCCCAACGCGCTCGAAATCGCGGCGGGCACCGCGCTGTTCTGCGCGCTGGTGCCACTGCTCCTGGAACCGGGCGCGAAGCTGCGGCGATCGGCGCTGGTGGTGGCCGGGATCTCGGGGGTGATCCTGTGCACGCTGCGGTCGGTGGGCCCGCTGTGGCTGGTGGTGGCGCTGGCCGCCCTGGTGATCCCGACCCGCCGCACGCTGCTGAACTCGCTGCGCCGCTCGAAGCCCGCCCTGTGGGCCGGCGGCGCGATCGTACTCGCCGCCGTCGCCGGTGCCGCGTGGACGGTGGGGATGAAGGCGAGCCAGCTCGGCAGCGTGGGCGACCACACCCACATCACCTTCCGCCAGGCGGTGCGCTTCGAGATCGTCGGACGATCGGGCGACTACCTCAAGGAGATGGTGGGCGTCACCTCGTGGCTGGACATGTCCGCGCCGCAACCGGCCTACACGGTGTGGTACATGGTGCTGGGCGTGCTGGTGGTCGCCGGCGTCGCGTTCGGCTCCTGGACCGATCGCTGGCGGATGTTCGTCCTGGTGGCCGTGGTCTTCGGCTTCCCCACGCTGACCGACGCGATGGGCGTGAACAAGTACGGCTTCGTGGCGCAGGGCCGCTACATGCTGCCGATCGCCGTCGGGGTCCCGATCCTGGCCGCGTTCGCGCTCTCGCGCCGCGAGGTGTTCGGGGCCCGGCGCGACGCCACGCTGATCCGGACCTTCGCGATCGTGCTGATGCCGCTCCAGTTGGTGTTCCTGTGGTTCACCATGATCCGGTGGCAGCACGGCTGGACGAGCACCCCGCGCGGGATGACCCTGAACGCGTTCGCGGGCCCGTGGCATCCGCAGGTCGGCTCGGTGGTACCGGTGGTGTTCGCGCTCCTCGGCTGCGCCGCGATGATCGCCTACTGCTGGACGGTCACCCGGGACCGGAACCTGCCCCGCGAGGTCGCGGCCGGCTGAACGGCCGCGACCCGCAAGCGAGTTCGGCCCGTCACGCGGTGTGGCGGGCCGAACCGAAGGTGTGCCGGGCCAACTTGCGCACACCCTCGCGGTTACCGCTGCGCACCATCATCGGCATCATCGTGAGCGCGTGCAGCCGGGACGACATGTGCTTGCGGGCGACCCGGGCCGCCTCGTGCCAGCCGTGCCGCTCCATGCGCTCCGCGACGTCCAGGAAGAAGCCCCGCTCCTCGACGAACCGGCGCCCGTCGAACGCCTGGAGGGCCGACTCGCTGACCGCGTGCCGGCGATACTGGAAGCAGACCGCGTCGGTCGCCACCAGGTCCTCGCCGCGCTGCAACAGGTCCAGGACCAGCGCGAGATCCTGGATCACGTGCAGGTCCTCGCGGAAGTTGATCGCCTTGACCGCCTCGGTGCGCCAGCACACCGACGGGAAGTAGAGCCAGTTGCCGCGCAGCAGGCTGACCGCCAGGCGTTCGCCGCCCAGGCGCCGGCTGCCCTCGATCTTCGGCGCGTACAACCGCCGCTTGGTCTGGTCGACCAGGGTCTTGGTGGGCAACCCCCGGCCGTCGATCACCTGTACGCCGGGCTGGACCATGCCCGCCTCGGGGTAGCGCCGCAGCACGTCACGGATGGTGGCGATGTAGTTCGGCAGGAAGACGTCGTCACAGCCCATCATGACCATGTGGTCCTGCTCGGCGAGCTCCACGCACTTGCGGAAGTTGCCGGTGACGCCGAGGTTCTTCTCGTTGCGCAGGTAGACGATCCGGTCGTCGTCGAGCGCGGCGAACCATTCCGGCACGCCCTTCTCCCGACCGTCGTCCACCACGGTCAGCCGCCAGTTGCGGTCGGTCTGCGCGAGCACGCTGCGCACCGCGTGCTGCATCAGCCCCACGTCGCCGTAGTACGGCATCATCACGTCGATCGTGTGGACCTGCCGTTCGTCGGCCCCTCCCTCGAGTGTCGTCTCGGCGAGACGGACGGTTTCAGAAGGGCCATCGGCGCACTCGCGCACCCTGAACTCCCGGCTATCGATCCCAACGGGCACGAGACGTCCTCGTAGGCCACCCACACGACGCGATCGATCCTACTCACCCCGCGGCGCGCCCCCGACGGGGTTCGCCACCGCCCGCACCGGCGACGCGGTACGCGCCGGCGCCGGAAAGCGCCGAGCGCCGGACCGCAACATCAGCGCCATCAGCAGGGCGGTGGCGGCGGTGGCCGCGGCGAAGGCGATCTCCACCCGGACCCGGATGTCCCCGGGCAGGCAGGTGATCGCCACCAGCACCGCGGTGCCACCGATCCAGGCGACGAGTTGGGCCCGATGGCGGTTCATCGCCATCACGCCCTGGCCCAGCACCATGGCCAGCATGTAACACAGCGTGCCCGCCGAGAACCACGCGAAGTCCAGCGGGCCCAGGACGTCCTTCGGGGCGTTGAAGAACACCCGGATGATCCACGGGCCGAGCACCGTGGCGCCCAGCCCACCGGCCACGCCCAGCGCGCTCACCACGAGGCAGGCCCGGGTGATCAGTCCGCGGAACGCGCCACGATCGCCGTCGGTGAAGGTCCGGGACAGGCCCGGCAACAACGACGCCTGGAGCGAGCCGAAGACGAACAGCGGCACCCGGGCCAGGATCAGCGCGCTGAGCAGCGCGGTGACCAGCGCGGTCTGCTCGGGTTCGAGCAGCTTGACGCTGAGCACCGCGGTGTTGACCATCAGCTGCGCGAGCAGCGTCGAGACGATCAGCAGGCCGAGGCCGCGGTACAACTCCCGCCACGCGAGCACCGCGCCGGGCCGGGCGGCACGCAGCACCGGCCGCAGCGTGGCCAGCGTGGCCAGGATCGGGGCGACGGTCAGGATCAGCGAGAACAGCAGCGGCGAGTGGCTGCCGGCCGCGCCGAGCGCGATCGCGAATACGATCCGCAGCCCGCCGTCCAGGGCCAGCTGCGTGCCGTAGGCGGTGAACGCGCCGTGTCCGGCGAGCACGCCGCGGGTGACCGAGACCACGGCCAGACCGACGAACGCGCCGCCCAGCGCCACCAGCAGCTGCCGGTCGCCGTCGAAGAGCCGGTCGGCCATCGGGCCGGACGCGGCGGCGAGCAGCACCAGCACGGCGAGCAACAGCCCGCCGGCCAGCACGGCGCCGCGCCGCAGTACCGGCGCGGTGCCCGAGCCCTCGGCGGCCCGGGCGGCGACGATCCTGGTGATCTCCTGTTCGACCGGGAAGAACAGGCCGAGCCCGATCGAGAAGATGATGGTCCACAACACCGAGACCCCGGACATGTCGTCCGGGTTCAGCGAGTGGCCCGCGATCGCCAGATGTACATAGGAAGCGCCACCGAGGACGACCATGCCGGCGCCCACGAGGAGGGTGCCCTGGGGCAGCGCGCGGATCGCCCGCAGCAGCAGCGTCTTCATCGGCGGGCGATCGCCAACAGCAGGGTGATGAACGCGCGGCCGAGGTAGATCATCGCCTTGGCGGGGGAATGGCTGGGCGTGCCGGCCTGGCGGGCCCGCATCGCCACCGGGACCTGCATCACCTTGTGCTTGAGGCGGATCACCCGGACCGTGGTCTCGACCGTGTCGCCCAGGTACTCGACCGGATACCACTCGGCGAACAGCCGAATGATGTCGCGGTTGCAGGCGCGAAAGCCCGACGTGGTGTCGGTGAGCTTGGTCTTGGCCATCCGCGACAACACGCCCGAGAGCATGACCATGGTCCACTTGCGCGGGCCGCGTACGGTGTAGTCGCCCTCGCCGGCGAAGCGCGCGCCGATGACCAGCGACGCCTCGTCGAGGTGATCCACCAGCTTGGGGACGTAGCGGGGGTCGTGCTGACCGTCCGCGTCGATCTGGATCGCCACGTCGTAGTCGTTCTCGTACGCGTAGCGGTAGCCCAGCCGCATCGCGCCGCCGACGCCGAGGTTGTACGGCAGTCGGGACACCGTGGCGCCGGCCGCGCGGGCGACCTTCGCGGTGTCGTCGGTCGAGCCGTCGTCGACGACGAGGAGGTCGACCTCGGGCAGCTCGCCGCGGACCTCGCGGATCACGTCCGCGATCGACGCGGACTCGTTCCACGCGGGGATGATGATCAGGACCCGCTTGTTGTTAATCATTTGCGCGTTCCCGCTCGGCCGACTCGGTACGGATGAGGGCGATGGCTGCCGTGCGTTCCTGCTCGGCCAGTTGGGTCCGGATCAGGGCCACCTCTTCGGCGAGCGAACGGGTTTCCTCCTCCAACCGACTCGATTCCCAACTCAGGTGAATACACACGAGGAGCAGGAAGACGAAGCCGAGGAAGAGGACGAGGCTGACACCCGATCGCACACCCGCGGTGGTGGCCACCGAGTCGAGCATCTTCGGGAACGCGCCGAGCGGTACCACGATCAAGCCGACGACGAGCCACAACACCGCGTACTTTTCACGCAGTTGGCGTCGCCTCAGCAGTTCAAGGATGACGACGACCACCAGCAAGCCGGCAATCGCGGTGACAATCGTAAGTTTCATGACACGCTCGATTTTTGATCAGTCGGGCCGCAGGGCGACGAACCCCGGGCGATCCAATGCCTGTGCAAGCATGTCCCGCCAGTCGGCCATGGGCGACAGTCCGGCATCGGCCCACCGGTCGTGGGCGAGCACACTGTAGGAAGGACGCTTGGCGGGGCGCGTGAAGTTCTCGGATGTTGTCGGACGAACGCGGTCGGCGTCCAGCCCCGCCCCGGCGAATGTGGCCCGCGCGAGGTCGTACCAGGTCGCCTGCCCCGAAGCCGTGCCGTGATAGATCCCCGCCGGCGCGCGGCCGGACAGCGCGGCCTCGCCGAGACGGACCACCCGCTCCGCCAGCGCGGCCGACCAGGTCGGCTGACCGAGTTGATCGTCGACGACGTCCAGGGTGTCGCGGTCGGCCGCCAGTGTCAGCATGGTGGAGACGAAATTCCGCCCGTGTTCGCCGTACAGCCACGCGGTGCGGACGATGTAGCCGTCGGTGGGCAACACGTCTGCGACGAGTCGCTCGCCGACCAGCTTGCCCCGTCCGTACGCGTTCAGCGGTGCGGTGGGCGCGTCCTCGGGATACGGCGCGGTGCCGTCGCCGCCGAAGACGTAGTCGGTGGAGATCTGGATCAGCCGTGCGCCGTGTACGGCGCAGGCCCGGGCCAGGTGACCCACCGCGGTGCCGTTGACCTCGGTCGCGGCCGACTCGGCCGTCTCCGCGCCGTCCACATCGGTCCACGCCGCGGCGTTGACGACGATGTCGTGTCCGGCCGTCGCGGCCAGGACCGCGGCGGCGTCGGTGATATCGAGGTCCTTGCGGGCGACGGCGGTGACCACCGCGCCGGGGACCTCGTCCAGGACGGCGAGCAGATCGCGTCCGAGCATTCCGTGTGCTCCGGTGACGAGCCAGCGCCGGCCGTCCACCGAGGTGGTCAAAGCGCCGCCTTGAGCTGCAGTGGCTCCCACCACGCACGGTTGTCGCGGTACCACGCGACGGTCGATTCGAGACCTTCTTCAAAGGACACGCGTGGAGTGTAGCCAAGCTCGTCGCGCAGCTTGTCGATGCTCAGCGAGTAGCGCCGATCGTGGCCCTTGCGGTCCTCGACGTGGTCGACGCTGTCCCAGTCCGCGCCGCACGCGGCGAGCAGACGGCCCGTCAGTTCCTTGTTGGTGACCTCGGTGCCACCACCGATGTGGTAGACCTCGCCGGCGCGCCCGGAGCGCATCACCAGGTCGATGCCCCGGCAGTGGTCCGAGACGTGCAGCCAGTCCCGGATGTTGCCGCCGTCGCCGTACAGCGGCACCCGCTTGCCGTCGAGCAGGTTCGTCACGAACAGCGGGATCATCTTCTCCGGGAACTGGAAGTGACCATAGTTGTTCGAGCAGCGCGTCACCACGACGTCCATGCCATGGGTGCGGTGGTACGCCAGAGCCAGCAGGTCGGACGCGGCCTTGCTGGCCGAGTACGGGGAGTTGGGCGCCAGCGGCCAGTCCTCGGTCCACGAGCCGACCTCGATCGAGCCGTAGACCTCGTCGGTCGAGACGTGCACGAAGCGGCCGACGCCGTGCTTGCGGGCAGCGTCCAGCAACACCTGGGTGCCCAGCACGTTGGTGACGACGAACGGTCCCGAGCCCGCGATCGAGCGGTCGACGTGCGACTCGGCGGCGAAGTGCACCACGACGTCGTGTCCGGGCATCAGCTGGTCCACCAGGTCGGCGTCGCAGATGTCGCCCTCGACGAACGTGTAGAGCGGGTCGGCGGCCACGGACGCCAGATTTGCCACGTTGCCCGAGTAGGTGAGCTTGTCCAGGATGGTCACCCGGGGTTTGTCCTGCGAGGTTGCGTCACCGGACAACAGATTTCGAACGAACTCGGAGCCGATGAATCCGGCTCCACCGGTGATCAGGATCCTCATGGACACGGGAGTCTACCGATCCCCGAACGCGCAGAGCCTATGGTGTTCGCATGCGCGGCATCCTTCTCGCGGGCGGCACCGGCTCCCGACTCTGGCCCATCACCCAAGCGGTATCGAAGCAACTGATGCCGGTCTTCGACAAGCCGATGATCTACTATCCGCTGTCGACGTTGATCATGGCCGGCATCCGTGAGGTGCTGGTCATCACGACCCCCGAGGACCAACCCCAGTTCCGCCGCCTGCTCGGTGACGGCTCGCGAATCGGCATGCGGCTCGAATACGTCGAGCAGGCCAGCCCCGACGGCATCGCCCAGGCGTTCCTGCTGGGCGAGGAGTTCATCGGCGGCGAGCCGGTGGCGCTGATCCTGGGCGACAACATCTTCCACGGCGTGGGCCTGGGCCGGCAGCTGCGCCAGGGGGTGGACCCGGTCGGCGGTCGGGTCTTCGCCTACCCGGTCGCCGACCCCAAGGCGTACGGCGTGGTCGAGTTCGACGCCGAGGGTGTGGTCCGCTCGATCGAGGAGAAGCCCACCCAGCCGAAGTCGCGCTACGCGGTGCCCGGGTTGTACTTCTACGACGCGCGGGTGGTCGAGATCGCCAAGACGCTCAAGCCGAGCGATCGCGGCGAGCTGGAGATCACCGGCGTCAACGCGGCCTACCTGGAGCGCGGCGAGCTGATGGTGAGCGTGCTGGACCGGGGCACCGCGTGGCTGGACACCGGCACCTTCTCCTCGCTGGTGCACGCGGCGGAGTTCGTCCGGGTCATCGAGGAGCGGCAGGGGCTCAAGATCGGCTGCATCGAGGAGGCGGCCTGGCGGGCCGGCTTCATCGACGACGCGCAGTTGGCCGCGCTCGCGCAACCGCTGCTCAAGAGCGGCTACGGCAAGTATCTGATCGACCTGCTCGCCTACGGCGGCGGCATCGCGCCGCTGCCGGACCCCGCCTGAGGCACCGGCGCTCGGCTCGGTTCGACGCG
Organism: Embleya sp. NPDC055664; assembly: GCF_053618075.1. Lineage (NCBI taxonomy): Bacteria > Bacillati > Actinomycetota > Actinomycetes > Kitasatosporales > Streptomycetaceae > Embleya > Embleya sp. NPDC055664. The sequence continues at coordinate 45,006 of NZ_JBSHGZ010000022.1, read as the reverse complement.
GGTCGCCGACGACCACGGCATTGCCTTCATGCTCCACATGTCAACCCATCCGGACCCGGCCGCCCGGGTCCGCCGGACAAGGACACGACAGATGAAGTTCCGCCCCCTCTCGATCGAGGGCGCCTGGGAGATCAACTTCCGGCAACACGGGGACCCTCGCGGCATGTTCATGGAGTGGTACCGCTTCGATCTGCTGTCCGAGGAGGTGGGACACCCCCTCCGGCTCGCGCAGGCCAACATGTCGGTGTCGGCGCGCGACGTGGTGCGCGGGATCCACTTCGCGGACGTGCCCCCGGGGCAGGCGAAGTACGTGACCTGCGTGCGCGGCGCGGTCCTGGACGTGGTGGTCGACCTGCGCGTGGGCTCGCCGACGTTCGGCACCTGGGAGGGCGTCCGGCTGGACGACACCGAGCGGCAGGCGGTGTACATCTCCGAGGGCCTGGGACACGGCTTCTGCGCGTTGACCGACGACGCGACGCTCAGCTACCTGTGCTCGGAGACCTACGCGCCCACGCGTGAGCACGCTGTGCACCCGCTCGACCCGGACCTGGCCATCGCCTGGCCGACGGTGGGCGCCGCGCAATTGTCCGAGCGGGATCTGGCCGCGCCCACGCTGGCCGAGGCACTGCGCGACGGGTTGCTGCCCGACTACGAGCAATGCCGCCGATTCACCGAGTCGTTGGGCGAGGTTTCCCCGTAGTCGCCCTCCCGGTGGGAGCGCGCAGAGGTGGGCGTCGGGGCCCCGTCTAAACGTCTGGTGGGTGTCGTCGCGCGGCGATAGTGTCTGCGCGACGACGACCCGATGCCGCGGGGGGGTACCCGGCCCGGATTCGTCGTTCCATCGTTGGTGATCCGACTCGACCACACCACGCGCGGAACTCGTGTCCCCGCCGGAAGTACCCGCGTGGAGATGTCGGATCACCCTCCTCGGGAGGACCTTTTTTGAAGATCCGCACGCTCCGCGGTTCCATGGCACTGCTGTCGGCGAGCGCGCTCGCCGGCGGCATGCTGGTGGCGCTGGTACCGACGTCCGCCCAGGCCGCGCTCAGCGGTGGGGACGGCGTCATCGCCGGCACCACGACATCCACGAATCACCTCGAGGCCCGTCGGGTCGACGGCACCTCGGTCGATCTCGGGCTCGGTGACGGCCTGTTCCCGTCATACTCGCCCGACGGCAGTCACGTGACGTTCGTCCGAGGCGACCGGCTCCAGGTCGCCCGGGTCGGTGGGGCCCACCCGATCGAACTCACCGGGGCCTCCGTCCAGCAGGTCGTGATGCCTCGGTTCTCGCCCGACGGGCGCTACATCCACTTCACCGCGTCCCTCAACGGCTCCGCGCCCAAGGCGTATCGGGTGCTCTCGGACGGCAACGGCACCCCGGTGCCGGCGTTCGAGGGGCAGGCCTCCTGCGACCGCTACGTGTCGGCGAACTCGCAGTGGATGTACGTCTTCCAGCGCGGGTGCGGCACGGACACCTCGGTCTGGTCGTACAACGCGACGAACGGCGCGACCGCCAAGATCGCCGACGACGCGGGCGCCCCCGACATCTCACCCGACGGCAAGACGGTCGTCTTCGTCCGCGTCGTGGCCAACACGGGCCGGTTGTACAGCGTCGACACGACCGGTGGTCAGCCCAAGCAGCTCAGCGCCGACACCGACGCCTCCGTCTCGCTGCCCAGCTTCTCCCCGTCGGGTACCAGGATCGCCTACGGCAAGGGCAGCGACACCTGGGTGATGGACAAGAACGGCGACAACGCGAAGCGGGTCGCCGCGAACTTCTGGCAGGCCTCGTGGCAGCCCCTGCGCAAGGAGGGCGTCTATCGGGTCTGGGGCGACACCGCCCACGACACCGCGATCGCCAACTCGAAGTTCAAGTGGGCCTCGGTCGGCGACACCTCCTCGGGGCTGCGGCAGGCCGACTCGGCGGTCATCAGCCGGACGGACTACTTCTACGACGGCCTGTCCGGCGCTGCCCTCGCGGGCGCCAAGAACGGTCCGCTGCTGCTCGGCAGTTGGGGCGGACCGGGCAGTCTGTACGAGGAGCTGACGCGCACCCTGCGTCCCGGCTCCAACGTCTACATCCTCGGCGGGATCAACGCGCTGAGCACCAACTACGAGGACGATCTGCGGCAGTGGGGCTTCACGCCCAAGCGGCTTGCCGGTGCCACCATGTACGACACCGGGATCGCGATCGCCCGCGAGACCAACCCGGCCCCGAAGAACGTGTTCGTGGTCACCGGTGAGGACTACTACGACGGCCTCTCGGCGGGTGCCGCGGCCGGCGGCACCAAGGACAGCGTGGTCGTCTACAGCGCGGGCGACAACATGCCCGCCGTGACCGAGTCCTACCTGAACGCGATCAACCCCGCCACCACGAACGTGATCACCGTCGGCGGGCCGGCCGACCGCGCGCTGCTGTCGGCGAACCTGCCGTCCTGGCCGGACGGCGCGGAGTACTACGCGGTCGCCGGGAACACCGCGGCCGACACCGCGGCCAAGCTCGGCCGGTTCTGGTTCGCCGCCCCGCGCACCGTGGGTCTGGCCACCACCATGACCTGGCAGGACGCCCTCACCGGCGGCGCGATGATGGCCGGGCTCGGCCCCATCCTGCTCACCGACGAGGACAGCCTGGCTCCGGCCAGCTCCTGGTACCTCTACGACAACGGCGCCTCGCTCTCCTCCGTGGTCCTGGTCGGCGGCGAGTCGGCGCTCAACGCGCCGATCGTGGACCAGGCCGGCAACCAGATCGGGCTCCCCGGTCAGTACACCTACGTACCGATGTACAACGGCGTCGAGCCGCCCGCGGGCAAGGCGCTGCGCGCCGCGCCGGCGGACAAGCCCGGCAGCCCGGCCGTGAACGGCCCGGCGAGCGGCACCGGTCCGCAGGCCGGTTCGGACGTCGAGCGGCACACCAAGCGCTGACCGCACGACACCACGGCAACACCGCGACACACCGAGGGCCCTCGGCGGGACACGACATGTCCCGTCGGGGGCCCTCGGCCCGTCCCGGCGGCGGTGAGGCACGGGCGAAACGCCCCCGAAGCGGTCCATCCGGTTAGGGTCTCGACATGAAGTGGCTTGTCACCGGCGGTGCCGGATACATCGGAACGCATGTCGTACGCGGGCTCGTCGCGGCCGGGGACGAGGTCGTCGTGGTCGACGACCTCTCCTCCGGGGTCCGCGAGCTGGTGCCGGACACGATCCCGGTGGTGATCGGCTCCGTGCTGGACCGGGCGCTGCTCGACGAGCTGTTCGGCGCGCACATCTTCGACGGCGTGGTGCACATCGCGGGCAAGAAGCGGGTGCCCGAGTCGGTCGCGCGTCCCCTCTACTACTACGAGGAGAACGTGGAGGGTCTGCGCACGCTGCTCGCGGCGATGGTCGCGGCCGAGGTGCCCCGGATCGTGTTCTCCTCCAGCGCCGCCGTGTACGGCATGCCCGACGTGGACCTGGTCGACGAGGACACCCCGTGTCTGCCGATCAACCCGTACGGCGAGAGCAAGCTGGTCGGCGAGTGGCTGATCGCGGCCACCGCGCGGGCGCACGGGATCTCCTACGCCTGCCTGCGCTACTTCAACGTCGCGGGCGCCGGCGCGCCGGAGCTCGCGGACGCGGGTGTGTCCAACCTCGTGCCGATGGTGCTGGAGAAGTTGACGGCCGGCCGCGCACCGGTGATCTACGGGGACGACTACGACACCCCCGACGGCACCTGTGTGCGCGACTTCATCCACGTGGTGGACCTGGCCGAGGCGCACGTGGCCGCCGCCCGCCGGCTCGCCGCCGACCCGGACACCCGCCTGGTGCTCAACGTCGGCCGCGGTCGGGGCACCTCGGTCCGCGAGATGGTCGAACTCATCCGCGAGGTCACCGGTTTGCGCGAGTTCGCGCCCCAGACGCTGCCCCGGCGCGCCGGCGACCCGGCCCGGGTGGTCGCGAGCGCCGAGCGGATCGCGGCCGAACTGGGCTGGAAGGCTCGCCTGGACGTCTCCGACATGGTGGAGAGCGCGTGGACCGGGTGGCGGGCGCGGCGCGGGTGACGGGCGCGGGACGCGCCACGTGGTGAACGCCGGGCCGGCCGAACGTGTGCCGCGCATCCTGTGCTCCCGAATCACCCCGAGTGCTTTCGTGTGCTCCGAACGCCTCGATGCGACGCCGGCCGGCGAGTCGGCGTCGCGGGGAGTGCGTGGGGTGAAGTGCGCCGGGATGAATCGGACTTGGGGCTTTTGTCCTGTGGGCCGAATCACTCCGGCTCCGGGTGCAGACGGGTGCGCCGATGGGTAACGGCGCGATTCCGGGCCCGAGACGCGCGATGCGCCTGTGACGAACGGGACTTCGGTGATCATTCCCGGGTGATCCATATGAGGCTCGATCAAGGTTCCTTGTCACCCGATCCGGCCGAATCCACCACGGAACGCCAACTACGGTCCTTTCCGTAAGGGATCATCTACATTGCGCTCAACCGCAAAACGGATAATCGGCTTCTATCCGACACAGACTTGTGATCTTCGGCGGGGCCTGCTTAGCGTTCGATCCGTCCGTATCCCACACGGACCCCGATCGCCGGTACGCCGAATCCTGTCGCCGGCCGTTCGGGAGGCTGACGAGCACCACACGACAGGAGCGGGGGAACCACAGGTGAACCGCCGCACACGGCACCGATCGAGACGGTCGGCGGCCGTGAACGGCTTGGGGTGAAGCCACGTTCTTCGGGACGTGGCCGGGCTATCGATCTCCGGCCCGAATCCGACAGCTCACCTCGTAGGCGTGGGAGAGGATCCAGCCATGCTGTCCGGAACCGGGCGTCATCGCCGTCGCAGCACCAGCAGGACCACGCGTCTGATCGCCGCGGCCGGCGTCGCCGGTGTCGGCGTCGCCATGCCGATCATCGGGGCGGGCACGGCTCAGGCCGCGTCCGTGAGCACCTGGGACAAGGTCGCCCAGTGCGAGAGCACGGGCAACTGGAAGATCAACACCGGTAATGGCTTCTACGGCGGCCTCCAGTTCACCCAGAGCACCTGGAACGAGTTCGGCGGCTCGCAGTACGCCGCCCGCGCCGACCAGGCGACCAAGAGCCAGCAGATCGCGATCGCCGAGAAGGTGCTCAAGAGCCAGGGCCCCGGCGCCTGGCCGGTCTGCTCGGTCAAGGCGGGCCTGACCCGCGGCGGTGCCGCTCCGGACCTCGACACGGGCTCGGCGGGCGGCAAGACCGCGCCGAAGACGGCCCCGAAGACGGAGAGCGCCAAGCCGGCGCCGAAGACCGAGACCGCCAAGCCGAAGATCGAGGTCAAGAGCGAGGCGCCGAAGACCGAGGCGCCCAAGGACGAGACTCCCAAGACCGAGGCGCCCAAGGCCGCGACGACCGCCAAGACGGACGCGGCCGGCGACTCCTACGTCGTGGTCGCCGGCGACACGCTGTCGCAGATCGCGAACGCCCGGAACGTGCCCGGCGGTTGGCCGAAGCTGTACGAGGCCAACAAGAGCGTGGTCGGCGAGAACCCGGACCTGATCTTCCCGGGCCAGCAGCTGAAGGTCGACGGCAAGGCCGCGCCGGCCGCCGAGACCAAGACCGAAACCAAGGACGAGCCCAAGGCCGAGGCGCCGAAGGCGGAGACGCCCAAGGCCGAGGCCAAGACCGAGGTCAAGCCGGCCGCCGCGCCGAAGACCACGGTCAAGACCGAGAGCACCAAGGCCGACTCCCCGGCCAAGGGCTCCGAGCAGGCCTCCGGTTCGTATGTCGCCCCGGTCTCCGGCGCCACCTTGACCGCGAGCTTCGGCTCGGGCGGGTCGCGCTGGTCCAGCGGCCACCACACCGGCCAGGACTTCGCCGTCTCGACCGGCACCACGGTGCGCGCGGTCACCTCCGGCACGGTCGTCTCGGCCGGCTGGGGCGGCGCGTACGGCAACGAGGTCGTGATCCGGCACGCGGACGGCAAGTACACCCAGTACGCGCACCTGTCCTCGATCTCGGTCAAGGCCGGGATGAAGGTGCAGACCGGCCAGAAGATCGCGCTCTCCGGCGCGACCGGCAACGTCACCGGCCCGCACCTGCACTTCGAGGTCCGCACCACGCCGAACTACGGCTCCGCGGTCAACCCGATGACGTGGCTGCGCAGCCACGGCGTGAACGTCTGATCCACCACACTCCCGCGCCGAACGGCGGGCGTCCCCTTCGGGGGGCGCCCGCCGTTCGCGTGTGCGGGCCGCGCGGGCGCGGGGCGGGCGGCGGCGGGGGCAGGGGGACGCGCGGGGCGGGTGGATGGCAGTCCCGGGGCGTAGGACGACTCCGGCGCCGAGGTTCGGGTGCCGGGGGTTCAGGCGCGGGGGTTGGGGTGCCGGGGGTTCAGGGCAGGCGGGCCGTGTGAAGGGTGGCGGTCGGGTCGAGCCACAGGGCGAGCGGTCGGCCCGCGCCGTCGAGGGTGGTGGTCGGGCCGTTCGGGGTCGGGCGGTCGTCGAGCACGAGCGGCGTGGGGGTCGCGCCGAGCACCACCGGGCGGCCCTCGGCGTCCCGGGTCGAGGTGAGCAGCGTGCCGTCGGGGCGGGGCAGTTGCCACAGCGGCTCGTAGCCGGCCCCGGCCGTGCGCGTGGCCGTGGGCACCCACGTGTCGGGACCGGCCTCGGTCGTGCCCGCGATCTCCGCCGTCCCGGCCCGCCGGTAGCCGACCGTGACCCGGCCGTCGGCGCCCACCGACGCGGCGGGCGGCCCGACCGGGTGATCCGCCGCGATCGTGCGCGGCGGGCCGGGCCGGTCGCCGACCACGTCCCAGGCGCGGATGCCCTCGCGGGCCGTGCCGAACACGGTGACCCGGCCGTCGGGGCGGGTGACCGCGGTCGGGCCCTCGACGATCTCGGCGCCGCCGAGGTCGCGCCACGGCGACCACACCGTGCTCCCGGCGGGCAGGTACCGCGTGCCGATGCCCTTGGCCCGATCGCGCGCGAACAGGTGCAGCCCGCCCGCGCCGTCGGCTTGCACCACCGGTGGGCCCAGGCCCGTCGCGCCGCCGTCCGGGCCACCCAGGTCCTGCCAAGGGCCCAGGTCGCCGCCGGGCGCCGACTCGATCGCGGTGACGATCGCGAGCCGGTCCCGATCGGCCCGGTCCGCGCCGCCGATCCGCAGCGCGAACACCCGGATCCGCCCGTCCGCCGTGCGCACCACCGCCGGGGCCGGGGCGAGTTCGCCGTCGCCGGGGGCGCCGAGGTCGCGCGCGGCGGACCAGACGCCCGTGCCGTCCTCGGCCCAGCGGGTGATCCGGCCGCCGAGCACCGACCAGGCGCTCGATCGGCCGTCCGCGCCGAGCACGGGCCTGGGGCCCGGGTCGGGGAAGCGGTAGGTGGTGCTCTGCGGCCAGTTGCTGCGGGACGCGGTGTCGCGCACCTTGAGGTCGCCGCAGTCCGCCCGGCCCGGGCAGTGGTGCTCGCGGTCGGTCCAGCCGTAGACCCGGGTGATCATGTCCTTGCGCTCGCGGGCGGCCGGCTCCAGGTTGTGCGGCCAACGCTCGTTGTAGTAGCCGCGATACGCGATCGCCGCGGCGGCCCCGGCGGGCCGGTCGGTGTTGTAGCGGCGCAGCGCCTCCCAGGTGAACCGCGCGGCGGCGGTGTGGTCCTGATGGTCGGAGACGCCGTGGTTGTCGGCGTGCGCCGGGTGCTTGTCGTCGTGCTTTTGGCGATCGGGGTCCGGGTCGAGCGTGCGCACCACGGTCGGCGCCTGGGCCCGCATCAGGTCGGTCAGGGACCCGATCAGCCCGTCGCGGGTGTACGCGTACGGTCCGCCCGCCGGCTCGTCGAGCGGGGCCAGCGTGTCGAGTTCGCGCTCCTGTCCGTTCCACAGGGTGCGCAGCCGCCCGTTCGCGCCGATGCCCTCCTCCTTGCGGGTGTTGAGGAACACCAGCTTGATGTTGGGCGCGTCGACGAGGCGGTCGAATTCGGCGTGCGCGCCGTCGCGCAGGCGGATGCTGTGGCGTTCCCAGCGCGCCGCGCGGTCCCCGAGCGCCATGAACGCGTAGGCGGCGCGCGAGCCGTTGTTGCGCGCCGCCGCGTACGCCCGCACATCCGGACGGCTCCCGGGGCCGTTGCGGCCGTCGGCCTCCCCCGCGGTGAGGAAGACGGTCACGTTGTCCGTGCCGGCGCGCACCGCGTGGTCGATGTCGGGGTTCATGAAGTACAGGTCGTCGTCCTGGTGGGCCACCACCTGCATCACCGCACCGCCGACACCGGGCGCCGGGGCCAACGCCTCGATCCCGATCGGCAGGGTCGGCGCGTACCGGGTCGGCGATCCGTAGGGGCCGGTCAGCTGTACCACCGCGGCGGTGAACGCGGCGGCCAGCACGGCGGCCACGGCGGTGAACCTGCCGGTGCCGGGGATCATCGCCATCTCGGCCGGGCCTTTCTGCCGTCGGGGCCCGTCCCGCGCAGCTCGGCGGATCGGGTCGCGTCGTCTGCCCCAGGGCGGACCGGCCCCATCATCGCCGCTCGCCCGTCCCCGGCCGCACCCGGCTCGACCGCGCGGCGCGGCGAGCCCCGCCCGTCAGCGCGCGCGGGTGTCGCCCGCGGTCGCCTCGCGCGGCCGGTCGGCGGCGGGCAGTCGCGGCTGCGTCCGGGCGCCGGCCGCGCTCCCCGCCTTGCCCGCGCCCGTCGAACTCGCGTTCCCGGTCGTGGTCTTGCCCGGGTCGGCGGCCGGGCTGCCCGCGCCCGAGTCGTTGTTCGCCGAGCCGGGGCTGCGGTCGGGCAGCGACTTGGCACCCTCGGGGGTGACCCGGGTCGCGCCGATGTAGTCGGGCTTGTCTATCGGGCCGAACTTGATCACCGTGCCGGTGTACGGCGCGTGGATCATCTGGCCGTTGCCGACGTACATCCCCACGTGGTGGATGCTGCGCGGGTCGCGCAGGTCGGTGGCGAAGAACACCAGGTCGCCCGGCAGGAGTTGGTCGCGCGAGGGGTGCCGGCCGGCGTTCCACTGGTCGTTGGCCACCCGGGGCAGCGTGATGCCCACCGTCTCGTAGGCGGCCTGGGTCAGCCCCGAGCAGTCGAACCGGCCGCCGTCGGCGGCGGTGCCCTCGCCGCCCCACAGGTAGGGCGTGCCGAGCTTGGTCTGCGCCCAGTTGACCGCGCCGGCGGCGAGCGCCATCGGCTGCAGCGGCGTCTGGACCACGCCGAAACTCTGTTCCAGGGCCCGGATGTTCTTCACGTAGTCCTGGGTCTGCGTGTACGGCGGGATGCCCTTGTACTGCATCACCCGGTACGCGCCCGCGTTGTACGCGGCGAGCATGTTGTTGGTGCGATCCCCCGGCACGGAGGCGACGTACTTGGCGAGCGAGCAGTCGTAGCGCGCGGCGGCCGGGATGGCGTCGGCCGGATCCCACGGGCTCGCCTGGCCGTCACCGTTGCCGTCGGTGGCCCACTCCGGCCAGGTGGTGGGCATGAACTGGGCGATGCCCTGGGCCCCGACGTTGCTGACCGCCTTCGGGTCGAAGCCGCTCTCCTGGTACAGCTGCGCGGCGAGCAGCGCCGGCGAGATCTCCGGGCACAACCGCCCCCACTTGTCTATCGAGGACGCGTACGCGGCCGGCACCGTGCCGGGGGCGAGCGCCATCGTGCCACCGGCGCCGGTCTGGCTGCCGGAGGCGGACTGCATCGCGCCGACCCCCACCGTGAGCAGGCCGACCAGACCGAAGGGAATCGCGAATACGATGCCACCGGCGACCCAGGCTTTGCGCATCGCGGATACCCCCCGATTCTCCGCGGCCGGGCGGGGCCGCGACGGACACTCCGAAGCTCATTGTGCGCGCCGTGATTGCTCTGCGCAATCACCCGTGATACACACAGTGAGCAGACACACTTGCCGAGGTGGTAGCCCGATCGGCTTCCCCACAGCACAATAAACGAACGACCCACTCCTGCCGTCGAATGTGACGACAGGCAACCAAAGCCCGACCTCGGGGGCGGTGAAAAACGTGTTTCTTGCAGAAGGCAAAGGCAACGGCGGCAACGGCGACATCAATACGATCATCGGCGGGATAGCTCCGAACTGGGGCCCGTTCGCAAGGCTGGGCGGCGAGGCCCGGATCATGGTCGAGGTGATCATGGCCGTGGCGCTGCTGCTGTGCCTGGCGATCGCGATCTGGGGCGCGGCGAAGCAGCGCATAGGAGCGACCGCGATGCGCGACACGTTCAGCGCGGAGCAGGGCAAGGGCCTCATCATCGCCGGTCTGACCGGCGTGTTCATCATCGGATCGCTCGGGACGCTGTTCACGATTGTGTACGGAATGGCGATCTAGACCGGTTCGCACCCTGCCGTCCCCAAGGTGGCGAATCCCGTGGTGTTTCATCCCGGGCGCGGCGCACTTCGGCGCGTCGTGCGCCCCGAAAACGGAATGCCCCATTCCGCATTCGGGGCACAGCAGCAATTCCGGTTCCTTTCCCGGACAATCGAGCCTGTGTTCACGCAACAGCGCGGTGCCACCGGTATGACCGCCCATCTGGGAAGATCGTTCCGGCTGCAACCGAACCCCGCGGCGCTCGGCCGTCGGGGACTGTGTTGTGCGCGCAGGTCGTCCGCAACGTCCGGCCTGCCGCGGTAAGGGGGGACAGGCCATGAGCGACGAGGAACCCGCCACGCGTACCCGCCTGCCCAGACCCACCACCTCACCGGAGGGTCCGGAGCCCAGGCGCAACCCCATACTGTCCGGGATCGGCGTCGTGGTGGTGATCGCCGTGGTCATCCTGTCCCTGCTCTTCGCCGCGAATCGCTCCGACGACGGCGACAAGGGCGGCGCGGACGACACCGCGAAAAGTTCCTCCGCCGCGCCCGAAGCCCCGGCGGGCGGACCGCCGTTGTCCGCCGCGCAGGTGCCGGAACGCACCGAGTCGGGTGTGCCCGTCGGCTATCCGCAGACCGCCGAGGGCGCCCAGTCCGCCGCGGCCAACTTCGTTGTCGCTTACGGTTCGGCGCGGATGTTCCGCGCCCAGCCGCGCACGGCGATCATCACCACCATCACCGATCCGGCCGTGCGCGACGGCCTGCTTGCCCGGACCGACCAGGTGTTCCGGGCGCAGACCACCGTGTTCGGCCTCCAGCCCGACGGCACCGCGCCCAAGGGGCGCACGTTCGTCTGCCGGGCCGTGCCGATGGGTACCAAGTCCATTGCCTACACCCCCGCTTCGGCCACCGTCGAGGTGTGGAGTGTGGGCGTGGTGGGGTTGGCGGGGGCCGACTCCACGAAGCCCGTGGCCGAGGCGTGGAACACCACGACCATGCGCCTGTCGTGGGTGAACGGGGACTGGAAACTGACCGAGTTCAGCCAGAAGGAGGGTCCGACGCCGGTGGCCGGACTGCAGGATCCGTCCGGCGCCAACGACATCGCCAAGGCCGACGGGGAGTTCGGGGAATTGCGCCATGCACGCTGACCGGGAACGCCGCAGCCTTCGCACCCGATTCCTGACCGCAGGCGGGGTGTTCGCCACCCTCCAGGCCCTCCTCGTGCTCGGCGCCACCCGCGTGTGGGCCGACCCCACACCCGGCGCCACCGCCTCTCCCGGCGCCTCTCCCGGCGCCTCCACGAGCCCCAGCGCGCCGGCGAGCAAGCCGGAGTGCGACCTGCTCACCGGCCCCGCCAAGGACATCTGCAACAACGGCGGCCCGGGCGCGCCGGGTTCGGGCCCGCTCGGCACGGTCACCGACCCGCTCGGCTCGATCGCCAAGGGCTGCGCCGACGCGGCCACCTGGATCATCGACAAGCTGGCCGGGGCGGTCAACGACACCACCCAGGTCGACTTCACCAACCCGGGCTTCCTGCGCCAGTACGCGGTGGTGTTCGCCGCGTCCACCTTCCTGACCCTGATCCTGTGGATCCTGGCGGTGGCCAAGCGCGCCGTGCGCGGCGTCCCGATAGGCACCGCGATCAGCGAGGCGATCGGCTACCTGTGGCTGGCGGTGATCGCCTCCGCGTTCACCCCGCTGGTGCTGTACCTGGCCGTCTCGATGACCGACGCGATCACCGCGGCCATCGCAACCGGCACCCAACAGGACACCAACAAGTTCCTCGGCGGCTTCTCCAAGGCCCTCGATCCGGCGAGCGATCTCGGCGGCGGCCCGGTCATGCTGATCTTCGTGTCGCTGCTGTCGATGGCGGCGGCGGCCGTGTTGTGGGTCGAACTCCTGGTCCGCGCCGCGATGTTGTACGTCGGCGCGATCCTGGGCACCGCGGTGTACTCGGGCCTGGTGGACAAGGCGATGTGGCACCACGTGCGGCGCTGGGCCGGGATCATGATCGCGGTGCTGCTGGCCAAGCCGGTGATCGTGATAGTCCTCGGCCTGGCCACCGCGGTCTCCACGGGCGGCAAGGACGACGCGTTCTCCGCGGTGCTCTCGGGCCTGGCGATCCTGTTCCTCTCCATTTTCGCAAGTGTGCTCATCTACCGGTTCGTGCCCAGCATCGGCGACGACATGGCCGCGCTGCACAGCAGTCGCAAGGCGATGCAGTCGTCCGGACCGGCCTCGGCGGTCAACGGACCGGCCACGTACGTGAAGCAGGGCATCCAGGCACACGCCTCGCGCGGATCGACCGGTTCCGGCGCAGGCTCTGCCCCGGTGACCGCGAACGCCGTATCGTCGGGCATTGCGGCCCATGGCACCAGGGGCGGGGGATCGGGCGGCGCTCCGGCTCCGACGCCGACCCAACCGCCCACGGCCAGTCCCGCGGCAACGCCTCACGCGAGGAACGGTAAAGAGTAATGACAACGCAACCGGTCGCCCGACGCCGGACCTTCCTGATCGGCAAGGCCAAACCCACCGCGGTCATCGGCAAGAACCGCGAGCCCGGCGAGATCTTCCTGATCATCGCGGCCGGCGGCCTCGCGCTGCTCTGGGGCCTGGTGGTGCCGATCCTGGTGCTGCGCATCGCGGGTCTGGTCGGCTTCCCGTTGCTCGCCTTCGCCGCGGTGTACATGCCGTACAAGAAGCGCACGTTCTACCGATGGTGGGAGATCAACCGGACGTACAAGCGCACCCTCAAGCGGGGCGCGAAGTATCGTTCGGCGGTCACCGAGGCGGGCACCAAGCTGACGGGTCAGGGCGTCGCGGTGGGCGCACCGCCCGGGGTCGGCCGGGTGGCCTGGGCGAGTGTGCCGTTCGGTCCCGACGATCTGACCGTGCTGATGCACCTGGAGCGGCGTACCGTCACCGCCGCGATCGAGATCGAGGGCCCGGGCGTGGGGCTGCGCGACTCGGAGGACCAGGAGGCGCTGGTCGAGCGGTTCGGCACGCTGCTCAAGCACGTGGCCAACGGCGACGGCTTCGTCACCCGCCTCCAGGTGCTGGCCCGCACGCTGCCGGCCGACCCCGACGCGCACGCCAAGGACGTGGCCCGGCGCGGCGATCACCGGGCGCCGGCGTGGGTGCAGGACTCGTACGAGCAGTTGCAGTCGATGGTGTCCACCTCCTCCGAGCAGCACCGCGCCTACCTGATCGCGTGCATGCACTACACGCGCGAGCTGGCCGCCGAGGCGAACGTGATGGGCAAGGGCGACAAGGGCATCGGCGTGGTGATGGCGCGCGAACTCACCGACGTGTGCGCCCGGTTGACCGAGGCCGACATCCGGGTGCGGCAGCCGCTGAACGAGGCCAGGCTGGCCTCGCTGATCCACTCGATGTACGACCCCGAGCACCAGATCGACGCGTTCGAGGGCATGCAGGCGCGCTACGCGTGGCCCGCCGAGTTGGACGCGACGCATCCGAACTACCTGGAGGCCAAGACCCGCGAGTCGGACTCGGCCGAACCGTGGTGCCACGCCACGGCTTGGATCAAGGAATGGCCGCTGACCCCGGTCGGGGTCAACTTCCTCGCCCCGCTGCTGGTGCACACCCCCGATGTGATCCGTACGGTCGCGGTGACGATGGACCTGGAGCCGACCGACGTCGCGATCGAGCGCATGCTCACCGAGAAGACCAACGACGACGCCGACGCGGCGCGCGCGGCCAAGATGAACCGGGTGGTCGACCCGCGCGACATGGCCCACACGGGCCGGGTCGACCAGCGCGGCGAGGACCTGGCGGGGGGCGCGGCGGGGGTGAACATCGTCGGCTACATCACGGTGTCCTCGCGCAATCCGGACCAGCTCTCCCGGGACAAGCGCACGATCCGGGCCTCGGCGGGCAAGTGTTTCCTCAAGCTGGAGTGGTGCGACCGCGAGCAACACCGCGCGTTCGTCAACACGCTGCCGTTCGCGACGGGTATCCGCAAGTGAGCGCGGGCGGTTCGGCCGCGGCGAGTGCGGGCGGTTCGGCCGCCCGGGACGGGAAGGGGTGAGCGCATGCCGGGTCTGATCTCCACGTTGACCCAGGGCTTCTCGGGCATGATCTTCGGCCGGGGCGAGACCCAGCGCCTGCCGGTGCGCACGTCCACCGGCCAGGCCCAGGCGATCTACCTGCCGACCGCCGCGCCCGGGCTCGGCGACTCGGGCGTGATCATCGGGCGCGAGGTGTACTCGGGCAAGGGCTACATCTACGACCCGTTCCAGCTGTACGGCCAGCAACTGCCCGCACCGCACTGGTTGGTGCTCGGCGAGTCGGGCAACGGCAAGTCGGCCCTGGAGAAGACGTACGTACTGCGCCAGTTGCGCTTTCGCGACCGCCAGGTGGTGGTCCTGGACGCCCAGGGCGAGGACGGCGTCGGCGAGTGGAACCTGATCGCCGAGGCGCTGGGGGTCAAGCCGATCCGGCTCGACCCGAACGACCTCTCCGGCGACGCGGTGCGGCTGAACCCGCTGGACCCGGCGATCGCGGTGACCGGCCAGCTGGCCCTGCTGCGCACGATCATCGAGGTGGCGATGGGCCACGCGCTCCAGGAGCGGGCGGGCTACGCGCTCAAGGCCGCGCACACGCACGTGATGCGCACCGTGTCGGGACGCCAGCCGATTCTCCCGGACATCGTCGAGGCGCTGCGCAATCCGACGCCGGAGTCGTGCGAGTTGCTCAGCCTGGACGTCAAGGACGTCCGCGTCTGGGGCCTCGACGTGGCACTCGTGCTCGACCGCCTCACCGACGGCGACCTCAAGGGCATGTTCGAGGGCCCGACCACGGACGGCATCGACCTCGACTCGCCACTGATCATCTTCGACCTGTCGCACATCGACCGGAACTCGATCGCGATGCCGATCCTGATGGCGATCGTGGGGGTGTGGCTGGAGCACACCTGGATCCGGCCGGACCGGGTCAAGCGCATCTTCCTGGTGGAAGAGGCCTGGCACATCATCAACAGCCCGTTCGTGGCCCAACTCTTCCAGCGCCTGCTCAAGTTCGGCCGACGACTGGGCCTGTCCTTCGTGGCGGTCGTGCACCACCTCTCCGACGTGGTCGACGGGGCGGCGGCCAAGGAGGCGTCGGCGATCCTGAAGATGGCCTCGACCCGCACCGTCTACATGCAGAAGGCGGACGAGGCGCGCGCCACGGGCAAGGTGCTCGGCCTGCCCAGATGGGCGGTGGAGATCATCCCGACGCTGACCCCGGGCATCGCGGTCTGGGACGTGAACGGCAACGTACAGGTGGTCAAGCACCTGATCACCGACACCGAACGCCCGATGGTCTACACGGACCGGGCGATGACCGAGGACGCGGTGGAGGAACGAGTGCGGGCCGAGGCGGCGTTGGCCGACGATCCGGCGGCGTAGATGGCGGGGTCGGGACGGCTGCCGGTGCCGCGCGAGCCCACCCCGGGGCGGGTACCGTCGCGGGGCGTACCGGACGGCCTGCTCCTCGCGGGGCTGCTGCTGCTCGTGGCCGGCACCACGGTGATATGGCTGTCCACGGGGCTGGCCGCGCTCGGATCCGGCAAGGACTGGCCGGACCGGGTCACGTACCACGGCTCGGCGCTGGCGGTACACCCGCTCTTCACCCACCCGGACGACCTCGCCCAAGCCTGGCCGGACACCCCACCGGGCCAACTCCCCTCCCCCACCGCATTCTGGGTGGCATTCGGCCTGCTGTGGCTGCTCCTGCTGACCGCGGCGGCGTGGGTATTGCGGTGGTGGCTACGCCGATTGCAACGGCGAGCAGAGGCACCGGCAGCCGCAAGGACGGAGAGGGCGGCGGATCCAACCCCCACGCAGCCCGCCAACACCCCACCAGAATCCCCGAATTCCCCCACCCCAAAGCGGAATCACCAGCTCCCGAACGGGGAATGATGCACCCGCGCGCCCCACACGGGAAGCGCCCTTATTCGTGGCCGGGCCTGGTCGCCGCGTGGCCGTAGGGTCACCCGACGATCGGCCCGACCCACCATGCTCGCGGCCACATGGCCCCGTCGACGACTCCGGCGAGCCGCCCCCTCGGCCCCCGCCGGTTGGCCTCAAACGCCGGCCGGGCTGAGGGGTAGGTCCCGTTCACGTTTCGACGTGCGCCCGTCTTCGCCCACGTCGGTTGGCCTCAAACGCCGGCCGGGCTGAAGGGCTAGATCCTGTCGGCGCGCGCCCGTTCTCACCTGCGCCGGTTGGCCTCAAACGCCGGCCGCGCTGAAGGGTGGGTTTCGTCCGCGTTTCGGTGTGCGCCCGTTCTCGCCTGCGTCGATTGGCCTCAAACGCCGGCCGGGCTGGAGTTGGTCCCGTCCACGTTTGGCTTGTGCCCGGCCTCGCTCACACCGGCCGGGCCGAGGCTCGCGGCCGATCTCGCTTACTCCGGGTGGCTTCAAACGCCGTTGGGCTGGGCTTGGTGCCGTTCGTGTTTCGGGGCCGGCGCTTAAGGCCACCCGACGGGAGCGAGGACGAACGCACGCCGAAACGCGGAGGCACCCCATCCCAGCCCGGCCGGCGTTTGAGGCCACCCCACGGGAACAAAAACGGGCGCACGCCCAAGCGCGGACGGGACCCAACCCTCCAGCCCGGCCGGCGCTTGAGGCCAACCGACGCAGGCGAGAACGGGCGCACCCCAAAACGCGGACGGCACCTAGCCCTTCAGCCCGGCCGGCGCTTGAGGCCAACCCACCCCTCAGCCCGGCCGGCGTTTGAGGCCAACCGACGCAGGCGAAGACAGGCGCACGCCGAAACGCGGACGGCACCTACGCTCCAGCCCGGCCGGCGCTTGAGGCCAACCGACGGGGCCCGCCCAAGGGCCCGGCGAAGACCCCTCAGGGCCATGCGGCCACGAGCATGTCAGTCCGTCCATGTCATGCATTCCTCGCACCGATACGCCCGTGGGCCGGACTTGTACTCGACCTTGTCGGACTTTCGGTAGTACTTGCACGCCCGGTTCTTGCACACCACCGGATGCCCGTCGACCGCGTCCAAGGGCAACGGCGCCGTCTCATATGTGCAAGGCGTCGGGGGCAACTTCTTGTAGTAACCCCCCGTCGCCGGCAGCGCCGTCGGGTCGAACGGGGCGTACGCGGCCCCGTCGGACACACCCTCGGATACGGCCATCCACACGCCTCCCGTGACTCCCCGCGCCTCAACGTGTCCTGGGGACGCTAGCCGAGAAACCGCCCCGGTACGGGGCCTTCGGGAGGGTTCACCCCGAAGGGTTCACGCCCGCTCGGGCCGGATCCAGTCCAACAGCCGCGCCGCGTGCGCCCGCACCGGACACGGCGAGGGCACCCCGCACACACAGGTCCCCTCCCCCGTGGGCCGATGCCGCCCCAGGGTCCGGGCAACCACCAGCCGGTAGTCCAGCAGCGCGTCCTCGGCCGACCGCGCACCACGAGGCCGCGGCGCGCGCAACACCCGCGGTGCCGGTCGCGGCAACCCCGCCGGCAGCGGGCGGTCCAGCCGCTCGATGTCCGTACGCTGCCTCGGAATACGCACTCGCATCTGCCCAGGTCCTCTTCTCGTCCGCCGGCCCGCCGCAGGCGAACCGCATCACTCCGTGTCGAGCCGCCCGCCGGCGTCCGGCTGGGATTCCTCGACCCGCGCCAGCATCCCGCGCAACCCCGCGGCCAGCGCGTGCCGCTCGGCCGGGCCCAGGTCCTGGAGCAGACCCGCCTCGAAGACCGCGGCCTCGCGGACCACCCGCAGCCACACGTCGCGCCCCGTACCGGTCAGCTCGACGATCACCCGCACCCGGTTCTGCTCGTCGCGGGTCCGGGTGACCAACTCCTCGGCGACCATCCGGTCCAGCCGGTGGGTCATCGCCGCGGGGGTCAGCCCGAGCCGACGGGCCAGGTCGCCGGGGCTGAGCCGGTAGGGCCGGCCGACCAGGACCAGGGCCTTGAGCACCTCCCACTCGGCGTTGGTGATGCCGAGGGCGGTGAGCTGGCGACCGTAGGCCACGCTCATCCGGCGGTTGAGTTTGGACAGTGCCGCCACGATCGTCTCGACCTGCGGATCCACCTCGGGGAATTCGCGCTGGAAGACGGCGAGGTATTCCTCGATGTCGCCTTCGTCCGGCGTTGCCTGCTCGGCCCCCTCTGTCATGCGGGGAAGTATCCCACCTCCGCACCCCCGGTCCGTCGCGCGCGGACCCGGTCGGCGGTAGGCGCTCGGGTCCACGCGGTCGGCGCTCGGCGGAGGTTGCCGGCGCCGGGCAGTCCCCGGTAATGCATTGGACGCGAACGCTATAGATCCGTATAGTTTAGCTCTGAAGTCTTCAGGCTTGAGGACTCGGACCATCGGATCAGGCACGGCGGCACCGCCGGCGCGGGCCCGGGACACCCCCGGCTGCCCCCGGCGCGCCCGCCTCGACGCGGACCAGGCGATCCCCCTCGCCGGACACGGGCATGCCCCCGTGCCGGCACGGGCCGGATCGGTTGCCCCGTCACGCCCCCGTACCGCCGAGACCCGCCTGCGGGCCGATCCCCGCGGGCCGGAACGGCCGGGCCGCGCGACCGACAGTCGGGAGGTGTGTGGTGGCAACCCGGGGCGCTCTGCGTCGAATCCAGCTCGGTAACGCGCTCAGCGCGTTCGGCAGCGGCTTCACGGTGCCGTTCCTGTTCGTATACGTGACGCGGGTGCGAGACCTGTCCGCCGGTCAGGCCGGACTGATGTTCAGCGTGCTCGCCGTCGCCGCGCTGTGCGTGCTCCCGATGGTCGGTCCGGCGATCGACCGGCGCGGTCCGCGTCCGGTGCTCGCGGTCGGCGCGATGGTCGCCGCGCTCGGCTCGCTCACCCTTGGCCTGGCGCGCACCGGCGTGTTCGTCATGCTCGGCGCCGCGCTGCTCGGTGCGGGTATCGCCGCGATCCAGCCCGCCCTGGCCACGATGATCGTGCGGCTGACGACGGCGCCGACCCGCGCCCGGGCGTTCGCGCTGCAGTTCACCTTCAACAACCTGGGCCTGGGCATCGGCGGGTTGATCGGCGGCCTGATCGTCGACGAGTCGCGGCCCGCCAGCTTCACCCTGCTGTTCGCCATCGAGACCGCGATGTTCCTGGTCCTCGGCGCGGTGTGCGGCACGGTCCGGCTGCCCGCGGTCCCGCCGATGCCGGCCGGCACCACGCCGGGCGCGGGCTTTCGGCATCTGCTGCGCAACCGGGCGATGGTTCGGCTGTGCGTGGTGAGCGCGGTGATCTTCTTCACCTGCTATGGCCAGTTCGAGTCGGGCCTGACCGCCTTCGCGACGGAGGTCAGCCGGATCTCGCCGCGCATGCTGGGCGTGGCGCTCGCGGCCAACACCGCGGTGATCGTGCTCGGCCAGCTGACCGTACTGCGCATCACCCAGCGCCGCCGCCGCAGCACGGTGATCGCGGCGACCGGCCTGGTCTGGCTGCTCGCGTGGATCGTGACGGCGGTGTCGGGCCTGGTACACGACAATTCGGTCGCCGCCGCGAGCACGATCGTGGTCACCTTCGCACTGCTGGGTGTGGGCGAGTCGCTGCTGGCGCCGACCCTCGGCCCGATGGTCGCCGACCTGGCCCCGGCGCACCTGCTGGGCCAGTACAACGCGGCCCAGTCGCTGGTGAAGCAACTGGCCATGGCGGCGGGCCCGGCCTTCGCGGGCGTGATGGTCGGCGCGGGCCTGTACGCCCCGTACCTGGGCGTGTTGATGGCCTGCTCGATCCTGATCACGGTCCTGGCGCTGCGCATGCGCCACAGCCTCAACCCGACCCAGAACGGCACGGTGGTCGCGGAGTCGACAATCACCCGTCAGTCGGCCACCCCGCAGGCGCTGACGGCGTAGCCGGGCCCGCCGCGCTCCCGTCCCCCGTCCCGGGATCGGGATCGCGGCGGCCCTCGCTCCGCCACCGTCCGGGCGGCGCGTAAACGGGTCGTCCGGTCCATCCGACGGGGCCGACGTGCGCGGCCTCGTCGGCCCGGTCGCCTGTCGGGGTGAGCCGTGTCCGGAGGCCGTTCGGCGTGAGGTGGCCCTCGCGTCGCAGGATCATCCGTACGTAGCCGGCGGAGAACCCGACGGTGCGGGCGATGGCGTCGACGGGTACGCCGTCGCGGTGAGCACGGGCGACCGCGAGCTGCTCGACCTTCTCGTGCAAAAGCGCATCCGCCACTGGTGGCAGGAGTTCGCGAACGACGTCAACGCGAACCTGGCCGAGGTGATCGCTCTGGAGGACGACGCCGAAGAGGAGTGGGAGTATCACCCGAACCTGATCCCGGGACTTCTCCAGACCAAGAACTACGCGAGTGCAATCATCACGACCGGCTTCAACGCCTATGGCGTCGATCAGGTGGAAGCGTTGGTCACCGTCCGGGAAATGCGACAGCGCCTCCTCCGCGACGAAGAACCACTGACGTACCACGCGATCACCACCGAGGCTGCCTTGCATTTCGACATCGGCGGGCCAAGCGTCATGCGGGAGCAGATGCATCACCTGATCGCGGAAATGGCCCTGCCGAACGTCACGTTCCAGATCTGCCCGTTCTCGGCCGGACGGATGGCGATCCAGGCAGCAGGCTTCACCATCCTGAAGTTCGAGGACACCGACGATCCCGACGCTGCTTGGATGGAGGGTGTCGGCGGTATGATTTCACTTGACTCGAAACGCGAACTCCGCTTGTGCAACAGGCTGTTCAGCAAGATCGCAGCAGCCGCGTTGACGCCGGACGAGACCGCCGCGCTACTACGGGAACGAGCAAAGAGTCTGTGATGGACAAGAACGAGCTATACGAAGCCGACTTGACGAATGCCGTCTGGATCAAGGCAAGCGCTTCCGACCAGAACGGCACCTGCGTCGAACTCGCGGGTGTGGCTGGAGGGGTCGCAATGCGTGACTCCAAGAACCCCGACCTCCCCGCGCTGCGCTACACGCGCGACGAGCTCGCGGCCTTCATCGCCGGTGCCAAGGCCGGGGAGTTCGATCACCTGATCTGAGAGCCGCGCGTCCGCGTCTCGATCACCCGACGAATCCAATGGGTGATCGAGACACCGAAGACGCATCGCCCGGCCGGTCCGCCCGGCTCCGTGCGGAACTTCGGGACTTCTGGCGGGGCTTGGTTTCGTCGGTCAGCCATGCCAGATACGCCGCCGATCCGGCGGTGATGGGCAGCTGAATTACCTCGGGCGTGTCGTACGTGTGCGCGCCCCAGGATGTAGTCCCGGATGTCCTCGAAGCGGTCGGCCGGCGCCTTGAACCACACTTGATATTCGGGGTCGTCCTGCACCCGCCCGTCCCACCGGTAGACGCTGCGGATCGGCCCGACGATCTGCGCACAAGCCGCCACCCGCGCCTCCACGCCGCCACGTGCGAGCGCTTCCGCCGCCTCGCTGCCGTCCGTCGTGGTGATCACGACCATGTAGTCCGTCACATGCCCCTCGCGGCGGCCCGCGAATGTCGCAACCGCGTCGGTGTCGGTCCTGCCATCAGAGTATGTCTCCGCATCGCGACCTGTCCGGGTGCCGGGCGGCGAGGACCGACGCCGTACGCCTGTGGCGGTGGGGTTCGGCTGTTCCCGGGACAGGCCCCCTCGGGCCCGAAGGGTTGATCCCCCTTGCCGGCGCGCCTAGCATGCGTGCACGTGGAACCTACCGACCGGTAGGAATGTTCGAACCGGCGTGGTCCGTCGCGGGACCGCAGGGGGAGTGGACACATGAGGGACCGGCACCTCGAACCCGAGCACATCGCGTTTCGGGAGAGCGTTCGGGAGTTTTTTCAGCGCGAAGTCGTGCCCTTCCACGATCAGTGGGAGAAGGACGGGATCGTCGACCGGTCGCTCTGGCTGAAGGCCGGCAAGCAGGGGCTGCTCGGGATCGATGTGGACGAGCGCTTCGGCGGCGGCGGGGTGGCCGATTTCCGCTACCTGGCCATCGCGTCCGAGGAACTGACCCGGGTGGGCGCCTCGGGGGTGGGCTTCGGGCTGCACAACGAGGTGGTCGCGCCGTACCTGATCGACCTCGCCACCGAGGAGCAGAAGCAGCGCTGGCTCCCGGGCTTTTGCTCGGGCGAGATCATCACCGCGATCGCGATGACCGAACCCGGCGCGGGCAGCGACCTCCAAGGGGTGCGCACCACCGCGATCCGCGACGGCGACCACTACATCCTCAACGGCGCCAAGACCTTCATCACCAACGGCATCCACGCCGACCTGGTGGTCGTGGTCGCCAAGACCGACCCCTCGGCCAAGGGCAGCAAGGGCATCAGTCTGATCGTGGTCGAACGGGGCATGCCCGGCTTCGAACGCGGGCGCAACCTCGACAAGATCGGGATGAAGGCGCAGGACACCGCCGAGTTGTTCTTCTCCGACGTCCGGGTCCCGGCGGCCAACCTGCTCGGCGAGGAGAACCGCGGCTTCTACCACCTGATGCACAACCTGCCCCAGGAGCGGTTGGGCATCGCGTGCAGCGCGGTGGCGGGCGCCGAACGGGTGTTCGCGCATACCCTCGAATACGTCAAGACCCGTACCGCGTTCGGCCGCACGATCGGCTCGTTCCAGAACACTCGGTTCGAACTCGCCGAGATGGACACCGAGTTGGATATCGCTCGGACCTATCTCGACGACTGCATCATGAAGCACATCGCCGGCGAACTGGACGCCGTGGCGGCCTCGAAGGCCAAGTGGTGGACCACCGCGCTGCAGAGCCGGGTGGTCGACCGCTGCCTCCAACTGCACGGCGGCTACGGCTACATGCTCGAATACCCGGTCGCCAAGGCGTTCGTCGACACCCGCGTGCAGTCGATCTACGGCGGGACCAACGAGATCATGAAGGAGATCATCGGTCGCTCGCTCGGCATCTGACCCGACGCGGCCGCCGGCCGAACCACCTCGCCCTTGCCCCCGACCAGCACCGAAGCGGAGAGTCCCACCATGCCGCAGAGTTCCCCGTCCGAGGCGCTGCGCCCCGAGGCGATCACGACCTGGCTCGCGGAGCGTACGGCCGTGCGACCGCCGCTCGACTTCGAGTTGGTGCTGGGCGGGCGGTCGAACCTGACCTACGTGGTCGCCGACGCCGACGCGCGCCGGTGGGTGTTGCGACGACCTCCGCTCGGGCATGTGCTGGCCACGGCCCACGACATGGGCCGCGAGTACCGGATCCTGGCCGCGCTCGGGGCGGGGCGCACCGATGTGCCGGTGCCGCCGGTGCTCGGGTACTGCGCGGACGACGCGGTCAACGGCGCGCCGTTCTTCGTGATGGACTTCGTCGACGGGCACGTGATCCGCAGCGTCGAGGACGCGAACCGGCTGCTCACCCCGCAGGCCCGCCGGCGGGCGGGGGAACAACTGGCGGACGTGCTGGCCGCGATCCACGTGGTGGACGTGGACGCGGTGGGCCTGGGCGAACTGGGCCGCCGCGAGGACTACATCGGCCGCCAACTGCGGCGCTGGCAGCGCCAGTGGGAGGCCACCCGGGTGCCCGGGATGGACACGATCGACGAGGTGCACCGGTCGCTCGCGGCGTCCGTACCGGAGCAGCAGGGCGCGACGATCGTGCACGGCGACTTCCGGCTGGACAACGTGATTCTGGGTCCCGACGGCACCGTGCGCGCGGTCCTGGACTGGGAGTTGTGCACGCTCGGCGACCCGCTCGCCGACGTCGGCACCACGCTCATGTACTGGGTCGAGGCGGGCGAGGACGGCACGCTGCTGCCGGCGGACGGCACCGCGAGCGAGGGGTTCGTCGACCGGGCCGCGTTCGCCGCGCGCTATGCGGCGGCCACCGGTCGGGACCTGAGCCACATCCGCTGGTACCAGGCGTTCGCGTGCTGGCGGCTGGCCTGCATCCTCGCCGGCGTGCTCGACCGCTACACGGCCGGCGCGATGGGCGACCAGGACACATCCGGCCGCTTCACCCCCGACGGCCTGCGGGCCCTGGCGGAGCGGGCGAAGGAGATCCTGGCCGCCGCCTGACCCGCCGGGGACCGGGCATTGGGCGCCTGAGCCCGCCGAACACCGAGCGCCGAGCGCCGAGCCTGCCGACGGCCGGGCCCGCCGGCCCTGTGGCCACCCGGCGCCCGAAGCGGTCGACGCCCGAGCCTGCCGGCGTCATGGTTGCCTGACGCCCGAGTCGGTCGGCCCCGGTTGCCCGAGCCGCGCCCCCGACGAAGCACGCTCGAACCGCTGACGCCCGAGCCTGCTGCCGGCGCCCGCACCACGCAACGCCCGCACCACCCCACGCCCGAGCCGCTCGATGCCTGGGCCTGCCGGCGTCAAGGCCACCCGCGCCCGCGCTCGCGCCGGCCCGCCCTCCCGCGCCGAAACGACGTCCGCCCGAGCCGCCCGGCGCCGTGGCCACCCGCGCCCGCGCCGGTTCGCGCTCTGCCCACCGCTTGCGCCGCGTCGACGTGTGGGTGTGTCCGCCCGGCGCGCCCCGCCGTCCGGGTGGCATTCCGGTGTGGAAGTGAGCACGCGACGTCCCGGTGGTATTGGGCCCTCCACATCCGGTTCCGGTGGACGAGGAGGGCCCATGACCGACGCTGAGCCGAAGGGCGTCGTGGTCGGCGTCGACGGATCGGAACCGTCCCGGCGGGCGCTGGACTGGGCGATGACCGAGGCCGAACTGCGCGAGTTGCCGCTCTACGTGGTGACCGCGCAGCCCGCGACGCCCGGCTACGTGGTGATCGCGCCCGGCCCGCACTACCAGGAGGACCTGGAACGGACGCTCACCGAACTGCGGACCCGGACCGAGGCCACGGTCGGCGAGGTGAACGGCGAGCGCGAACACACGTTTCGCGGCCACACGGTGGTCCAGGTCCACGCGGGTACGGCGACCGAGGTACTGCTCGGCATGTCCGAACGCCACGAACTGGTCGTGGTGGGCTCGCGCGGCTCCGGCGGATTCGCCCGCCTGCTGCTCGGCTCGGTCAGCACGGCGGTGGTACACCATGCCGCGTGCCCGGTCCTCGTGGTGCGCGGCTGAGGCTCTGTACGGTCGGTGGTGGTGGCGACGGTTTGCGGCGGCGCCGGCGCCGGCGCCGAGTGACGGTCCGGTCCGGACCACGAGGCGCCCGGACTCCGAGGCTCCGCCTCAACTCAGGAACAACGTGTCCAACTCGTCCTGCGTGAACGGTTTCCCGGGCAGCGGCGAGGAATGTCCCGCGTGCAGCCCGTCGAGCAGGATCTCCAGATAACGACCGGCGATGGTCAACCGTTGTGGATGCGGCAGCCCCGACGGAGGCAACAGACACGACATCATCAGCGAGATGTCGGCGTCGGACACATCGGCCCGAAGCAGGCCGCCGGCCTTGGCCCGGTCGACCAACATGCCCACCGCGTCGTTGAGTTCGGCGCGCGAGGTGCTCATTTCCTCGGTGACCGGGACCCGCCCGCTGAGCGCGGGGAACAATCGGCCGGCACCCGAGCCGACCGCGCGACGTAAGTAGCGGGCCAGGGCGGACCACGCGTCGGGTTCCTCGTCCAGGGCGTTGACCGCCTCGGCCGTCAGCCGGTTGGTCTCGGCGATCATGATCCGCTGGACCAGTGCCTCCTTGCCGGTGAAGCGGCGGTAGATGGTGCCCACCCCCACGCCGGCGCGGCGGGCTATCTCCTCCATCGGAGCGTCGTAGCCCAACTCGCCGAACACCTCACGGGCGGCGCGCAGCACCTGCTCCAGATTGCGCCGGGCGTCGGTGCGCAGCTGTGGTGACGGCTCGGCCGGCCTGCTGCGCTGCGGCTTGCGTGCCGATGGAATCGTCGTTGTGTGCCGACCTCCGATGCCGTCGGCTCCGGTGTCCTGCATCTTGGTGGTCCGCGTGCGCGAAGCGCCGCTCATAGCGTCTCCCCCGGAAGGCAAGTGTGTCGATTCCCCCACCAGACCCCGCTTTGCCCAGGGCGTCGAGACTACCCGAACCGACCCCGGCCCAGAAGCGGAATCCGACAGCACGGTTGTGAAGATATCGCTGAACGCTGACGTCTCGTCACCACCAGTACGGACGGTGGAAAGCCGTCGAACACCTGGATGCGTCCCCCGGAAAGGGGCAGAGTGGGACGCATGACGACCTCGACTCGGCCCGAGCGCATCCTGATCGTCGGCGGCGGCTATGTCGGCCTGTACACCGCTCTGCGCCTGCAACGAAAACTCAAAACGGGAGAGGCGACGGTGACCGTCGTCGAACCGCAGTCCTACATGACCTACCAGCCCTTCCTCCCGGAGGCCGCGGCCGGCGCCATCTCGCCGCGACACGTGGTCGTCCCCCTCCGGTCGGTGCTGCCCAAGTGCCGGATCGTCACCGGGACCGTCGAGCACGTCGACCACGCGAACAAGACCGCGACCGTCGAACTGCTCGGCGGGGAGACCTACGCCGAGCCCTACGACCTGCTCGTGGTCGCGCCCGGCTCGGTGGCGCGCACGCTGCCCATCCCCGGTCTGGCCGAGTGGGGCATCGGCTTCAAGACCGTGGAGGAGGCCATCGCGCTGCGCAACCACGTGCTGGAGCAGTTGGACACCGCCTCCTCGACCCGCGACCCGTCGATCCGCGACCACGCGCTGACGTTCGTCTTCGTCGGCGGCGGCTACGCGGGCGTCGAGGCGCTGGCGGAGTTGGAGGACATGGCGCGCTACGCCTGCCGCTACTACCACAACATCACCCCCGCGGACATGCGCTGGATCCTGGTCGAGGCATCTCCCCGGATCCTGCCGGAAGTCGGCGAGGACATGGGCCGGTACACGGTTGCCGAATTGCGCCGACGCGGCATCGACGTACGCCTGAACACCCGCCTGGAGTCGGCGGTGAACCGGCACGTGGTGCTCTCCGACGGCACCGAACTCGACGCGAGCACGCTGGTGTGGACCGCGGGCGTCAAGCCCAGTCCGATGTTGCTCTCCACCGATCTGCCGCTGGACGACAAGGGCCGGCTCCGGGCCCGGGCGACGCTGGAGGTGGACGGTGTACCGGGGGTGTGGACCGCCGGGGACTGCGCGGCGGTGCCCGACCTGACCAAGCCGGGTGAGGAGTTCACCGGGCCCAGCGCGCAGCACGCGGTGCGCCAGGCGCGGGTGTTGGCCGACAACATCGTGGCCAGGCTGCGCCGCCAACCGCAGCGGCAGTATCGGCACAAGTACGCCGGCTCGGTCGCGTCCCTCGGTCTGCACAAGGGTGTCGCGCAGGTCTACGGGATCAAGACCAAGGGCCTGCCGGCCTGGTTCATGCACCGCACCTACCACCTCAGCCGGGTGCCCACGGTGAACCGCAAGATGCGCATCATGGCGGAATGGACACTGTCCCTGATGTTCCGGCGCGAGATCGTCTCGCTGGGGTCGATCGAGCACCCGCGCGCCGAATTCGAGTACGCCACCCGAGGCGACCGCAGGCGCACCGGGTAGGCACGTGCGACCGCGCGGCTCGTAGGCTGCCGTGTTGTCCGAGGGTTGAGTGTGTCGCGACCGGGTCCCGTACATTGCCACAGCGCACTGCTGCGGTACCCCGAACGGGGGCCCGGTCACGGGACGTGATTCCCTCACGGCCGACTTTCGCCCACACTGGGGATGTCACCTGCGGTATATCTCCATGCGCTTTGCGTGAACGAACTCTCCAGGAAGCGAGCGGTTGAACATCACTCGGTGGGGCGCCCGGCTGGCCGGTGACCGGCGGCGCTCGGTGCCGGCGGCACGCAGCCAGGAATCGAACGACACCTTCCCGCTGCGCGACGTGCTGGCCCACGCGCCCGCGCTGATCGCGGTCACTCGGGGGTCGAACCACGAGCTGTGTTACGTCAACGACGCCTACCGGGCGGTCTTCGGCGCACGCAGGTCGGGGGTGCCGGCGCGGGACGCGCTGCCCGAACTCGCCGAGCACGGGCTGCTGACCCTGATGGACCAGGTCTATCGGACCGGGCGCGGGCGTACGGTGCGGGCGCGACGGGTGGATCACCGCGGCGAGACGTACCCGGGCATGCCGGAGAGCGAGCGCAGGCACGGCTACTACACGTTCGTCTGCACGCCGGTGCGCCCCGAGGCGGCCGGGCGGGGCGGGGACACGCGCGGTGTGCTGGTGTTCGCGGTCGACGTCACCGACCAGGTCCAGGCCACCGACCGGTTGCGGGAGAGCGAGCGGCGACACCGGCAGGCCGCGGTCACCCTGCAGCGGAGCCTGCTGCCGCAGCGGTTGGAGAACCCCGACGACCTGATCGTGGCCGCGAAGTATCTGCCCGGCGGCACCGACGCGGCGGTGGGCGGCGACTGGTACGACGTGATCACCCTGGGCGCGGGGCGTACCGCGCTGGTGATCGGCGACGTAATGGGCCGCGGGGTGCGGGCGGCGGCGGTGATGGGGCAACTGCGCACGGCGGTGCGGGCGTACGCGCGGCTGGATCTGCCGCCGCACGAGATCCTGCAGCTGCTGGACGAGACCGCGATGGAGATCGACGCCACCCAGATCGCCACCTGCGCGTATGCGGTCTACGACCCGGGCGAGGGCGTGCTGACCTACTCCACGGCGGGCCATCTGCCGCCGCTGGTGCGCGACGGTGACGACGTGATCCACAAGCTCGACGACGCCAACGGGCCGCCGCTGGGCACCGGGGCGAGTTGGCCGCACACCTCGGGACGGATCACCCTGGATCCGGGCTCGACGGTGGTGTTGTACACCGACGGTCTGGTCGAGCGTCGCGGCGAGGACCTGGACGAGGGCATCGACACGCTCGGCGCCGCGCTGCTGTCCTCGGTGGGCGAGCCGGAGGCGGTGCGCGACCACCTGATCGCGCACATGCAGTTGCCCGAGGAGCACGACGACGACATGGCCATGCTGGTGCTGCAGCTGCCGCGGCGGGAGGGGGCGCAGGCGCGGCTGTTCCGGACCGCGTCGCTCGACCTGCTCGGGGGCAGTGAGGTGGCCGCTCGGGGGCGGGCGTTCACGTCCGGGGTGCTGGCGAGTTGGCAGGTGGGCGAGGAGCTGCGCGAGCTGGGGGTGTTGGCGGTGAGCGAGTTCGTGGCGAATGCGCTCACGCATGGCGCGGCCCCGATGCGGTTGCGCCTTCGGCGCACGGATCGGCGGTTGATCGTCGAGGTGTCCGACGCGGACGACCACGTGCCGCGGCGGCGGCGGGCGGCGGCCGATGACGAGAGCGGGCGGGGCGTGGCGATCGTGGCGACGATCGCGAAGTCGTGGGGGAGTCGGTTGACGGACGAGGGCAAGACGGTCTGGTGCGAGTTCCCGTTGGGTTGACCGGGGTTTGGCCTCATGCGCCGGCCGGGCTGCTTCGCCTCAAACGCCGGCGAGGCTCTTTGGCCTCAAACGCCGGCACGGCTGCTTGGCCTCAAGCGCCGGCCCGGCTGGTTCGCCTCAAACGCCGGCGAGGCTGATTTGTGCTCGCCTGGTGACGCGGTTGGGGTGCCTCGCGCTGTCGGTGGGTTCGGGCGGACTCCGGTGATGGCCGGCCTGGGGCGCCTCCTGTGCTGGGCGGGCTGCCTGGTGGCTGGGACGGAGCCGGACTGCGCTCCGCCACTCTGGTCCCGACAGCCCGGCCGGCGTATGAGGCCAAGCAGCCCCGCCGGCGCTTGAGGCGAAACAGCCCGGCCGGCGCATGAGGCCACCCAGCCTCGCCGGCGCTTGAGGCGAAACAGCCCGGCCGGCGCATGAGGCCAAGCAGCCCGGCCGGCGCATGAGGCCAAGCAGCCCGGCCGGCGCTTGAGGCCAAGCAGCCTCGCCGGCGCTTGAGGCGAAACAGCCCGGCCGGCGCATGAGGCCACCCAGCCTCGCCGGCGTTTGAGGCGAAACAGCCCGGCCGGCCTCAAGCGCCGGCCGGGCCCGATGGCGTTACGCCACGGCGGCGGCGATTCGGATGCCTGGGGCGGAGCTGGGCGTGGCGTCCCAGCGCATTACTCGGCCCTCCCAGACGCCGCGCAGCCATAGTTCGGCCGAGACGATGTCGGCCAGTGGGCCCAGGGGCAGGTCGGGGCGTACGGCCTGGTCGCCCTTGGCGAGGCTGGGGCCGCCGATGGCCAGGTCGAGGGCGTTTCGGACTTCGACCGGGTTCAGTACGCCCAGTTCGCCGAGCAGCGGGTCGGCGAACAGCTCCCGCAGCGTGCGTGCGTTGATCCGCAGTCCGCGTCGTTCGGCCTCGGTGTAGTCGGCCCGGTGCACGGTGCCGAGCGCGTGCGGGGGGATCAGCCCATGTACGGCCGCGGTGAGCAGCGCCCTGGGGCCGTCGTCCCGATCCCGCGCCCAGGCCGGCAGGGCGAGTCCGGCGCGCACCACGGCGGTGTCCAGGTACGGCGCTTGGACCCGCACCCCGACCCGCTCGGCGAGTTGCTGGTAGGCCCGTTGCCGTTCGGCCGCCCGGCGGACCGCGACCCATGCGGCGCGGTCCCCCGGACGGCCGTGGACAGCCGGATCCGCGGCGACTACGGATCCGGCCGAGACCACCGACTCGGCCGCGAGCCGACGCAGCGATACGGCGAGGCGGTGGCGCATCTCCGGCGTCGTCCAGACCGCCGTGGGGGCCGCGGAGCACCACGCGATGGCGGCGGCCGGCCCCGTGTCCACCCGACCCGAGCCCGCGAACACCTCGGCGAGCCGGTCGAGTGCCTGGGGGAAGGTGGTGCGGGCGACCCGACTCGCGGTACTCGCCAACTCGAAGCCGCTCATCCCCAGGTTGCGCCCCCAGGTGCGGGCGTGCCGGGCGGTGGTGACCCGGCGGCGGTCCATCGCGAGGTCGGCCAGGTAGGCGAGCGGGGTGCCCAGTACGGCGTCGCCGCCGTAGCCGGTGATGTGCATGTCGATGCCGGCGTCGCGAACGGCCTCCAGGGTGCGGCCGGTTCGGGCCATCCCGATCAGCGAGAAGCCGGGCTCGTCGGGCATCACCGTGCCGTCGAGCACGTCGGCGAGGCCGGTGTAGGGCAGGTGGTCCACCCCGCCCGGGATCACCAGGTGGCGCAGCCGCGCCGAGCGGGCCACGATGTCGGCCGCCGAGGCCGGGTCGCCGGGGGCGCACGGCTCGGCCCAGGTGACCGCGACCAGGTCGCGCGCGGTGCCCTTGGTGAGCGAGCGCGCGCCGAGCAGCGCGAGCACCGCGGAGTCGCGCCCGCCGGACAAATCGGCGCCCGGCCGCTCGGATTTGGCCACGCGCCGACCCACCGCGTCGGTGAGCGCGCGCCCGAGCGCGTCGGCCGCGCCGGGGAAGTCCAGGGGAGAGCGGTGTTGTTCGTAGAGCCGCACCCGGGGCACGCCGTGGGTGAGTTCGAGCGCATGGCCTGGTTCCAGCCGGCTCACGCCGGTGAACATCGAGCGCCCGGCCACCAGTTCGGGCACATCGGGGCAGGCGAGGCGGGCCGCGAACGCCTCGGTGTCCAGGCCCGCCCGGGTCAGGTCGGCGAGCGGGAGCGCGTGCGAGGCGTAGACCACGCCGTCGCCGGGGTCGGCGTGGAACACCTGGCGGACACCGGCGAGATCGCCCAGCACCACGGTACGCCGACCGTTGCGCAGCACCACGTGGTAGCTGCCCGCCCAGCCGGTCAGGTGCCGCAGCGCCCCACCGCGGGCCACCGCGAGGCCGACCTCGAGTTCGGCGTCGGTGGCGCCGCAGACGCCGAGCACGGCCATCTGCAACCTGCCCCGACTGACCACCCGCACCTCGTCGGCGGGCCAATTGCCCACCAGCCACAGCGGATCGGAGCCATCCCACAGCGTCCTGGCCCCGGTCGGCCGGGCCACGCTCGGGCTCTCGGACGTCCCTGCGAACCAGCGCATCTCGACCCCCTTCGGGTAAACGGCACCGCGCAAACCCACCATGGATGCCGGCCGTACAGGTTCCGACGGTTCCATGGAACCAAGGTTAGGCAAGCCTGAGTAGAGCGCATTCGACGGCGCACGGGGACACGCACCCGGCGCATGGTTCCTTTTGACCGTGCCTGCGTACTGACGTGTCGTCAAGTACGGTCTGTCAATGATTGACCCCACGGCTTGGTGATTGCTTGGCCGAGGGTTGCCCCGCGGGCGGCCCGGAGGGCCGGGTCGGGGGCAACACCTCGGACGACTCCCCGGATTGGCGAATATCTCCCTTACCGAGGGTGGCCGGTCCGGTTACGCTGAGGCGGACGGAGGGTTGCCTTTGGGGGCAAACTATGCGCGGCAGTCCCAAGCAGGATCAGTCGGGGCGTTCGGGCTCCGGCGTCGAGGACCGGGAGGTCCCGGATCCGGGGGTGGTAGGCGGAGGCGTCGGGGCCGGGGCCGACGACTCCTTCGGCGATTCCCCGGCGGGCGTCGGCGTGAGACCCCTCCTCGATTCCCCGGCGTCGCGACCCGCGACCTCCGACCCCGTCGACGCCCGTCCCCGGGTCTCGCGCGAGCGCGGGCCCAACGGCCGACTCGGCGACCTGCTCGGCGTCGCCGGGGTCAGCAACGCCGGACTCGCCCGTCGGGTCAACGACCTGGGCGCCCGGCGCGGCCTGTCCCTCCGCTACGACAAGACCTCCGTGGCCCGCTGGGTCGGCAAGGGCATGACTCCGCAGGGCCCGGTGCCGCACCTGATCGCGGCCGTGCTCGCGGAGCGGCTCGGCCGCCCGGTGCCGCTGGAGGAGATCGGCCTCGACGACAGTCGGCCGGTGGATCCCGATCTCGGCCTGGCCTTCCCACGCGATGTCGGGGAGGCAGTTCGCACCGCCACCGACCTGTGGAGGCACGACCACGTGAATCGACGCGAGTTGCTGGCCGGGACGTTCGCCGTCACCGCCTACGGCACCCCCATGGCCCGGTGGTTGATCACCCCGGCCGACGCCCGCGCCGAGCATCGCGGAAGTGGCCCGCACGTCGGACACAGCGACGTGACCAAGCTGCGCGAGGCGGCCGAGGAGGCCCGCCGCTGGGACAGCAAGTACGGGGGCGGCGACTGGCGGGCGTCGATGGTGCCGGAGTGCCTGCGCTGCGATGCCACGCCGCTGCTGCGCGGGAGCTACCACGACGACGTGGGCCGTCGGCTGTTCGGCGCGACGGCCGAACTGTCCCGGCTGGCGGGGTGGATGGCCTTCGACACCGGGCAGCACGAGGTGGCGCAGCGCTACTACATCCAGGCGCTGCGGCTGGCCCGGGCGGCGGCCGACGTGCCGCTGGGCGGGTACGTCCTGGCCTCGATGAGCCTGCAGGCCACGTATCGCGGCAACCCCGACATCGCGGTCGACCTGGCCCAGGCGGCCATCGAGCGCAACAAGGGCATCGCGACCTCGCGGGTGACCGGTTTCCTGCACCTGGTCGAGGCCCGCGCGCACGCTCGCGGGGGTGACGCGGCCGGGTGCGGTCGGGCGCTGAACGCGGCCGAGGCGCATCTGGAGCGGGCCCGCTCCGGCGACGACGACCCGGAGTGGATCGACTTCTTCACCTGGGACCGGCTGTGTGCCGACGGCGCCGAGTGTTACCGCGACCTCGGCGTGCCCGAGCGCACCCGGCACTTCACCGTGCAGGCGCTGGCCGGGCTGCGCGGCGAGGCGTACCAGCGCTCGCACGGGTTGCGGCTCGCGGTGGGCGCCCAGGCCGAGCTGCGCGCGGGCGAGGTCGAGGCGGCGTGCGCGGCGGGCCGGCAGGCGCTGGAGATCGCCGACCGCGTGCACTCGTCCCGCAACGCGGCCTACCTCAACAACCTGCTGGTCGGCCTCAAGCCCTACGCCGACGTCCGAGCGGTCAAGGACTTCACCGACCGCGCCCGCTTGGTCGCCGGCATCACCGCCTGACCCGACGGTGGCGGATCCGTTCCCAAAAACGCCGCAGGCCCGACATTTTCATGTCGGGCCTGCGATCCAAGTAGCGGGGACAGGATTTGAACCTGCGACCTCTGGGTTATGAGCCCAGCGAGCTACCGAGCTGCTCCACCCCGCGTCGGTGAACCCAACTGTACGCCATCGCGGACGCGCCCGTGACCAATATCCGCGACGCCCGGCCCGGCCGGCCGCGCACGGCCGCCGCCGAGCACCGACTCCCTTGCGGGAAAAGGCCGTTCCCGCCCGATTCGACCCGGTGGCAATCCGCGGCGGGCACGATATGGTTCCGGGCCGTAGAAGGCGGGTCGCCTACCGGGGGCGGGCCGATGTGCGCCGGCGACAGCCGCGGCAGCGGCGGAGCGGGGTGTGTCCCGAGATGACCGAGAGATCCGGTTGCCCGTACGTGGCCCTGTCCGGCCCACGCTTCGAGACCGACCCGGCCGGGCTGTACCGCGAGTTGCGCGAACAACACGGCGCGGTGGCGCCGGTCGTGCTGGAGGGCGGCGTGCGGGCGTGGCTGGTCCTGGGCTATGCCGAGGCGCTGGCCGTGCTGCGCGACCCGGAGCTGTTCTCGCACGACTCGCGGTTGTGGCGCGACCGGATCAAGGGTCTGGTCCCGGCCGACTGGCCGCCGGCGTCGATGGTCGAGTATCGCCCGTCGATCCTGTGCACCGACGGGGCCGAGCACCGCCGGCACAGCACGGCGGTCGCGCACAGCCTCGGCCGCATCGACCGGCGGGCCTTTCGCGGCGAGATCGAGCACATGGCCGACTCGCTGATCGACACGTTCGTCGCCCGGGGCGAGGCCGATCTGCTCACGGAGTACGCGCAGCGGTTGCCGCTGCTGGCGATGGGCCGGTTGATCGGCCTGTCCGCCTTGGAGGGACCGCACCTGGTCCGGGTGATCAACGGACTCTTCGACGGCGGCCCGGACGCGCCCGAACATCAGCGGGTCCTGCTGCGCATGCTGACCGACCTGGTCGAGGCCAGGCGCGTCACGCCGGGCGCGGACATCGCGTCCTGGCTGATCGAGCACCCCTCCGGGCTGACCGACGCCGAGGTGATCGAGGACCTGCTCGTGATCACCCCGACCGAGCCCACCGTCAACTGGATCGGCAACGCGCTGCGCATCCTGCTGACCGACCACGCGCTGCACGCGTCCCTCACCGGCGGTCGGCGGACCACCGACGAGGCGCTCGACGAGGTGTTGTGGCTGGACCCGCCGATGCAGAACGTGGCGGGCCGCTGGGCGACCGAGGACACCCTGCTCGGCCGCACCGCGATCCGCGCCGGCGACTTCCTGGTCCTGGGCCTGGCGGGCGCCAACGCCGATCCCGCCGTGCGTCCGCCCGGCACCGAGCTGACCGGCAACCGGGCACACCTGGCCTGGGGCGGCGGCCCGCACACGTGTCCGTTCCAGGGGCCCGCGCGGCTGATCGCGCAGACCGCGGTGGACACCCTCCTGGACCGGCTGCCCGACATCCGCCTGGCCGTCCCGCCGCGCAAGCTGACCTGGCAGGCGTCGCCGTGGATCCGCGGCCTGACCGCGCTGCCGGTCGTCTTCACCCCGGATCAGCCCGTACACGGCGGCACCCCCTGGCCGGAGCCGGCCGCCGCCACGCCACCCAGGCTCGACCCGCCGCCGTCCCCGGCCCCCGCCGAGCCGACCCCCCAGCCCGCGCCCCAGCCCGCGCCACCCGCGGACCCGCCCCCGGCCGCCCCGACCACCTCCACCGCGTGGTGGAGCCCGTCCCGCTGGCTCCGCAACCGCTGACCCCCACCCCGCGCCCACCCCCGAGTCCCCACATCCGCCCGCCCGCCGGCCGGCGACCGTCTAGGGTCGAAGGCCGGAGGTGTGCTGATGACGTTGACCTACGACGTGGTGGTGATCGGCGGCGGAATCGTCGGGCTCGCCACCGCCTACGCGCTCACCGAACAGGACCCGGGGCGCACCGTCGCGGTCGTCGAGAAGGAGACCTCGTGGGCGGCCCACCAAACGGGCCGCAACTCGGGCGTGATCCACTCCGGCCTGTACTACCGCCCCGGCAGCCTCAAGGCCCGCTTCGCCGTCGAGGGCGCCCGGCGGATGGTCGACTTCTGCATCCGGCACAGCATCGCGCACGACGTCCCGGGCAAGCTCGTGGTCGCCACGAGCGTGCATGAACTCCCGCGCCTGCGCACCCTGTTCGAGCGCGGCCTGGCCAACGGTGTGCCGGTCGCCGAGCTGACCACCGAGCAGGTCCGCGAACACGAACCGCACGTGTTGTCCGTCGGCGGCCTGCACGTGGCCTCCACCGGCATCGTCGACTACTTCGACGTGTGCCGGACCCTGGTCCGCCTGCTGCACGACCGCGGCGTCTCGCTGCGCACCGGCGCGGAGGTGGTCGACCTCGCCGTACACGCCGACGAGGTGGTCGTGCAGACCCGCCTCGGCGAGCTGCGCGGCCGGGTCCTGGTCAACTGCGCGGGGCTGTACAGCGACCGGATCGCCGCACTCGCCGGCGACCCGCCGCCGGTCCGGATCGTGCCCTTCCGCGGTGAATACCACGAACTGGTGCCCTCCCGGCGCGGCCTGGTGCGCGGCCTGGTCTACCCCGTGCCCGATCCCGCCTTCCCGTTCCTGGGCGTACACCTGACCCGGGGCATACACGGCGACGTGCACGTCGGGCCGAACGCGGTCCTGGCACTGCGCCGCGAGGGCTACTCGTGGGCCCGGATCGCGCCGGGCGAGCTGGCCGCGACGCTCGCCTACCCGGGCATGTGGCACATCGCCCGCCGGCACTGGCGCTACGGCGCGGGCGAGTTGCTGCGCTCGGTGGCCAAGCCGGCGATGGTGCGCGAGGTACAGCGGCTGCTGCCCGAGGTGACCTCGGCCGACCTGGTCCGGGCGCCCGCCGGGGTGCGCGCCCAGGCGGTGCGGCCCGACGGCGAGCTGGTCGACGACTTCCTGATCACCGGCGGCCGGCGCACGATCCACGTGCTGAACGCGCCCTCCCCGGCGGCCACCGCCTCGTTGCCGATCGGCGACGAAATCGCGAAGCGTGTCGCGGAACGGCTGGGCGAACTCGCCAAACGGTAGTCGCCCGTGGATCATGGTCGCCGGCCTGCCGATCGGGGGAACCGCCTTGGCCGTGAGACCCGTCGTCCTGCGCGCACTGCTCGCGGGCGTCGTACTGCTGTTGTGCGCACCGCTGTTCGGCGGAGCGACGCCCGCCCGCGCGGACACCCCGGGGGCGCGGTTGACCGTGTCCCCCGGCGGGCCGCTGCGGCCGGGCGACGTGGTGACGATCCGGGGCACCGGACACACCGGCTGCCCCACCGGGCGGATCGACCTGATCGGCTTCGACGCGCGGCTGCGCACGAACGTCGAGGGCGCCGACCGTTTGATCGCGGCGGACGTACCGCTGGACCCCGACCACGGCTTCACCGTGCGCTTCACCCTCGACCCGCCGATCTACCTCGGCAACCAGGGCTTCCGGACGTTGTGCACGAACCGGGGCGCGGAGCCGTTCCTCCCGCCGATGGCGCAGACCACGTTCGAGTATCCCGCGAGCGAGCAGGGCAACCCGAACGGCTTCCCCAAGCCGGGTCCGCCGCCCGCGAACCTGGCGAGCCGGCGCTTGGTGGTGGACCCGGCCGATGCCGGGCCCGACCGGCTGGTCACCATCTGGACCGACCTGCGCTGCGGCGCGGCCACCGCCAACCACAATGGCGCACTCCGGTGGGACGGCCGCTTCGTCACCACGTTCTACGCCCCCGCCGAGCCGACCGAGACCCGGGCACTGCGGGTGCACCTCCCGCAGACGCCCACCCGGGGCACCCACCGGCTCTCGGTGGCCTGCCTCTCCGACGACGCCCGGTTCGGCGTGGTGGACGCCGGCGTGACGCTCGACGCCCAAGTGACCTTCGCCCCCGCCACGTTCACCCTGTCCGCCCCGCGCGCCGGTGGCGACCGGATCCGGGCGAGCGGGGCCGGGTTCACCGGCTGCGCCGCCCCGATCGACGGCGCGCCGGCCGAGGTGGCGCTGCGGCGCGGCGACCGGGTCGTGGCCCGGGTACCCGTCGGCGCCGATGGGCGGATCGACGCCGAGCTGACCCTGCCCGCCGACCTGCCGGAGGGGCCGACCGAACTGACGGCCGGTTGCGCCGCCGAACGGCTGGACGGCACGGTGCGCTTCGCGTTCACCGTGCTCCCGGGCGCCCGCACGGCGGATGCCCTCGCGCCACGCCCCGCCGACCGCGCCGACTCCGCCCTCGACCTGCCCTCCCCCGGCGACCTGCTCGACCACCCCGGCCCGCTGGTGGTGGCCGGCGCCGGCACCGCGCTCGCCCTGCCGCTGGTGGGGTTCGCCGCCGAACTCTTCAACAAGACGATCGAGGAGAACCGGCTGCGGATCCGCCGCCGACTGCGCCCGGGCGCGGCCCGACCGCGCTCGATGCCGCGTGCGCCTCGGCTCCAGGTGCTCGTCTTCCTCGTGTTGTCCGCGCTGTGCACGGTCGCGGTCGAGCCGACGGTCGGCTTCGACCGGGCCACGTACGCGCTCGCGCTGTCCATGCTGATCGCCGTCCCGCTGACCGTGCTCGCCTACTCGGGGCCGGCCGAGCTGTACCGTCGCCGGCTCTCCCGCATCCGCGCCTTCCCGCAGCTGATCCCCGGCGCGCTGGTGGTCGCGGTGCTGCTCGGGGTGGTGTCGCGGACCGCGCATCTGGTGCCGGGTTACGTGTACGGCCTGTTCCTGGCCTTCACCCACGCCGGGCTGCGGCAACTGCCCGCCCGCGAGGAGGGTCGGGCCACCGCGCTCGGCGCGTGGGCACTGGCCGGGCTCGGGGCGGCGGCGTGGGTGTCGCGGATCCCGGTCGAACATGTGCTGGCCGGCGACGACTCCCCGGCCTTCGGCTGGGTACTGGCGGAGAACGTGCTCACCCAGATCTACATCGCCGCGATGATCGGCCTGGTCTTCGGCCTGCTGCCGATCACCTGGCTGGACGGGCAGTTGATCTGGCGGTGGAATCGGTGGGCCTGGGCGGCGGTGTACGCGGTCGCGGTGTTCCTGTTCCTGCTCACCCTGCTCGACCCGACCGGGGTCACCACCGGCGCGACGCGGCAGATGTGGACGCGGGCGGTGTGGGTGTTCGGCGCGTTCTGCCTCGTCTCGGTCGGCTTCTGGGCGGTGTTCCGGCTGCGCCCGGCGCCGCCGCCCGGACCGCCGGGGCCGTGGGGGACGCCGCCCGGGCCGTGGGGGACGCAGTCGGGCTCGGGAGTGCCCGGGCCGGTTTCCGGAGTACCCGGGCCGGTTTCGGGAGCGCCCGGGCCGGCGACCGCGCCGGGATCGGGTGTACCCCGGCCGGCGACCGCCCCGCCGCCGATGCCGAACGTGCCGCCGACCGTCGGTCGCTCGTCCCCGCCACCGCCGAATCCCGGTCTGTAAAATCCTGGTCTTATGTCCCCTCTTCCCGTAACCCCTCTGCCCGGCGCCTCGACCGTCCCGGACGTCGCGTCGATCGATCCGGCGGAGCGCCACATGGCGACGGTGCGCAGCTTCACCCCGCGTCGCGGCCGGGTCACCCTCGCCCAGCGGGACGCGCTGGACCGGCTGTGGGCGCGGTGGGGCTTCGACGTCGCGGACCGTCGGCTCGACCTCGGCGAGCTGTTCGGCGACGACCGGCCGGTCGTGCTGGAGGTCGGCTTCGGGATGGGCGAGACCACGGCGGCGATGGCCGAGGCCGATCCGGACACCAACGTGCTGGCGATCGACGTGCACACCCCGGGACAGGGCAGCCTGCTGCACGACGCCGAGCGCCGCGGGCTGACGAACATACGGGTCGCCAACGGCGATGCCATCGAACTGCTCCGGGACATGTTGCCGCCCGCCTGTCTGGCCGGCATCCGGATCTTCTTCTCCGACCCGTGGCCCAAGACCCGCCACCACAAGCGGCGGCTGATCCAGCCCTCGTTCGCGGCGCTGGCCGCCTCCCGGCTGGTCCCGGGCGGGATCCTGCACTGCGCGACCGACTGGGCGCCCTACGCGGAATGGATGCTCGACGTGCTCACCGCCGAGCCCGAACTGGTCAACACCGTCGAGGGATACGCGCCCAGACCGAAGTGGCGGCCGGTCACCCGCTTCGAGCAGCAGGGGCTGGCCAAGGGCCATCGCGTCGCGGATCTGCTCTTCCGCCGGCGCTGAGCCGAGGGTCGGTTTTCCCCGGGTCCGCGCCGGCGCGGCCGGCGGCGGGCCGATCCGGGCAGGGTCACCCATACCGACCACGTCACAGCCGACCGAGAGAGGCGCGCCGCAGCCCCGCGCGGCGTTATCGTCACCCCATATGGACGCATCGCAAGGACCCGACACGCCGGCCGGTCCCGTCCCCGCGGACCCCGCCGCGTACGAGTTCGCCCTGTACGAACCCGGACCCGCGGAGAAGTCGTGGCCGCGCCGGCTCGTGGCGAACCAGACCGCGCGAATAACCGCGCTCGTCCTGGCGTTGCTCGGCTGCGCGATCACCATCGCGGTGATGCTCGGCGAC
Source organism: Embleya sp. NPDC055664 (assembly GCF_053618075.1). NCBI lineage: Bacteria > Bacillati > Actinomycetota > Actinomycetes > Kitasatosporales > Streptomycetaceae > Embleya > Embleya sp. NPDC055664. Next base: position 4,495 of record NZ_JBSHGZ010000022.1, on the reverse strand, counting down.
ACCATCGGCGCCCAGGGCCTCCTGGTCGGCGCGTTGCTGGCGCTGGTACCCACCCCGCTGGTGGTGAGCGCGATCGTGTGGCTGGGTCGGGTCCGGCCGCTGCCCTGGAAGAGCCTGCTCTTCGCGTTCGCGTGGGGCTCGTGCGCGGGCGCCCTGGTCGCGCTGCTGGCGAACAGCTGGTCGTTCGACAAGCTGATGGACCTCAAGGGCCAGGAGGACGCCGAACTGCTCGGGCTGACCATCGTGGCGCCGGTGGTCGAGGAGTGCGTCAAGGGGCTCGCGGTCGTGCTCCTGTTCGTGACCGTACGGCGGGAGTTCCGCGGCGTGCTGGACGGGCTGATCCCGGCCGCGATCAGCGCCGCGGGCTTCGCGTTCACCGAGAACGTCCTCTATTTCGGCCGCGAGTTCGCGGCGAGCGAGGACAACGGCGACGGCCTGGGCACCACGTGGGGCATATTCATCGCCCGGGGCATCATGTCGCCGTTCGCGCATCCGCTGTTCACCTCGATGATCGGACTCGGCTTCGGCCTGGCGGTCCTGGCCCGCTCGCGGCCCGCGCGGATCCTGCTCCCGCTCGCCGGGTACGTGTGCGCGGTCGGGCTGCACGCGTCCTGGAACGGCTCGGCCACCCAGGGACTGGCGTTCCTCGGGGTGTACTTCCTGGTGATGATGCCGATCCTCGGCGCGCTGATCTGGTACACGGTGGTCGTGCGGCGGGACCAGTTGCGTGCGGTCGAGGACGAGTTGCCGGGCTATGTCGCGGCGGGCTGGTTCCGGCCGCACGAGCCGCTGCTGCTGTCCTCGATGGCGGACCGCTCGCGCGCGCTGCGCACCGCGCGGACCACGCTGGGGCCGGAGGGCGTCGCGCGGCTGCGCGCCTATCAGGCCGATGCCACGCTGCTCGCCGAGTTGCGGCGGCGTGCGGGTCGGTCGCGGCGCGGTCCGGCGCCGGAGTACCCCGGGCAGGAACGGGAGTTGCTGGAACGGGTGTGGGCCGCCAAGCCGGCCGTCGCGCGGGTGATCGACCACACGATGCCGTCGCCGAGGTGGCGCTACGTCAAGCCGCCGCCGGGAATGCCGCCGTGGGCGATGCCCTACGGCGGGCCGGGCGGTTGGGGCGCGCCGGGGTGGGGCCCGCCGGGGACGATGCCGTACGGAACGCAGCCGGGGACGGCACCCTACGGCCCGCCGACCGGCATGGCGCCCTACGGAGCCCCGACCGGTGTCGCCCCGTACGGCCCGCCGCCCGGTGTGAACCCCTTCGGCGCGCCGCCGCCCGGGTGGATGCCGCCGGCCCGGCATCCGGCCGCGCATCCCGCATGGGGTCCCGTACCGCCGAGCGGCCCGCCGCCGTGGGGCCCGCCCCGGCACGCGGCCAACGGCGCCCGGGCCGACCTTCCCGCGCAGTCGACCGCGCCGTGGGGCTCGCCGCCCCCGCCACAGGTGAACGGCGGCGTCCCCGCCCCGGTCGAACCGCTGGGCCCACCGACCTGGTACGCCCGCCCCGGCGACTCCCCGAAACCGCCCGCCGACCCGACCCCGCCCGCGGGAGCCGGCTAGGCCCTGTCCGAGCGCGCCGGACACGGCCCGGCCCCACCGACTCGCAGCCGTAATCGGGGCGGGCCGACCCCCGTGCGACCATGACCGGGTGCATATCTCGACCACCTACATCCCCACCGAGGCCGACATCGCGGAGGGCGTGCTCGCCTTCCGCCGCGGCCTCTTTCGCGGACTGCTCGGCGCCGGGGCGGTGCTCTCGGCCCTCGGGGTGGTGCTGGTGACCCAGGCCCTGCTGACCGGCACCACGGTGTTGTGGCCGTCGGCCTTCGTGGGCTTCGGCGTCGCGATGTTGGCGCTGCGGTTCTGGGCGCCGATCCAGGCCGCCCGGCAGAACAAGCACATGCACGGCGTGCCCTGCGAGGTCACGCTGACCGACGAGGAATTCGTCACCACGCTCGGCGGCACCCGCAGCGAGACCCCGTGGAGCGCCTTCCGCAAGATCCGCCGCGTGGACACCCAGTGGATCTTCGAGTTCGGTCCCACCCAAGCGGTGACCATTCCGAGGCGGGTCTTTACCGACGCGGAAAACCTCGAACTGGAGACGTTTATCCACAGCCGGGGCCGGGCAGCGCGCTGATCTTCCACAAGGAAGATCCACATCCTGTGGAAAACCTGTGCGCAAAGGCATTCGGCGCACCGAGGCCGCTCGAAATGGCGAGAAACAATGCCGATTCGACCTGATCGGGCGCGTTTATCCGATTGCGTGCACACCAATGGCTTTCGTTCATCGGGCATTTCCCGCATCAACCACAAAGGCGACCTCTCGCGAGGTCGCCTTCGGGTCCTACCGGTGGTCCATCAGCGGCTGCCGACCGCCTCGGCTACGTGCGTCGGGACGACGGTGGCGCCTTCGGTGGTCTTGACGATCGTCGTGCCCTCGACCTGCTCCGCCTGCTCGGTCGGGTCCGCCTGCTCGGCCTGCTCCGGCACCGGCACCCCCCGCAGCAGCCAGGTCGCGCCGAGCGCCGCCAGCGTCAGCAGCACCGCGCCGCCGAGGGTGGCGTACTGCATACCGTGCGTGAAGGCGTCCCGTGCGGTGTCGAGCAGGTGCTCCCCCGCCCCGCCGGAGACCCGCTCGGCGGTCGCGCTCGCCGCCGCCAGCGTGTCGTTCGCCGCGTGCACCGCGTCGGCCGGCACCCCGTCGAACGTCGCGTCGCGCATGTCCCGCCCGTACACCGCGTCGGCGATGCTGCCCAGGACCGCGATGCCCAGCGCCCCGCCCAACTCGCTGCCGGTCTCCGAGGTCGCCCCCGCCGCACCGGCCCGCTCCGGCGGCGCCGAGGTCAGCACCATCTCGGCGGTCAGCGTGGTCGCGATCAGCACCCCGGAGGCGACCAGACCGGCGCCGACCAGGACCACGACCAACGGCGTACCCGGACGGGCCTGGCTCATCACCACGAAGCCGGCCACCGACAGGAGCAGGCCACCGCAGATCAGGAACCCGGGCCGGACCTTCTTGGCCAGGATCCCGGAGACGGTGAGCGCGACCGTGATCCCGGGCATCACCGTGAGCGACCACAGCGCCGCCGTCAACGGCCGCATGCCGAGCACGAGTTGCATGTACTGGGTGTTGAACAGGGCCGAACCCATCAGTGCGACGGCGGCGATCACGTTGACCGCGATCGAGGCGCTGTACGCCCGGTTGCGGAACAGCGCGAGGTCGATCAGCGGGTCGGCGACGGTGCGCTGCCGACGCACGAAGAGGTATCCGACGACCAGCCCGACCACAATGCTCGCCAGGTACTGCGGCGCCGCACCCTCGGCCGCCGTCTCCTTGATCCCGTAGATCACCGCGAGCACCGACACCAGCGAGAGCCCGGCGCTGAGCAGGTCGAGCCGGCCGGCCGCGGCGTCCTTGAACTCCGGGAGCAGGAACGGACCGACCGCGAGCAGCAGCACCATCGCCGGCACGTTGAGCAGGAACGCCGAACCCCACCAGAAGTGGTCGAGCAGCAGGCCACCGGCCACCGGGCCCAGCGTGGCGCCGGTGGTCAGCGCGGCGGTCCAGATCGCGATCGCGGTCCGCCGCTGGGCCGGGTCGTGGAAGAGGTTGCGGATCAGCGCCAGCGTGGAGGGCATCAGCGTCGCACCGGCCACCCCGAGCAGCGCCCGGGTGGCGATCAGCATCTCGGGGCTGTTCGCGAAGGCCGCGGCCACCGAGGCGGCGCCGAACGCCGCCGCGCCGATCAGCAACAGTCGGCGGCGGCCGATCCGGTCGCCGAGCGCGCCCATCGTGATCAGCAGGCCGGCCAGCAGGAAGCCGTAGATGTCCATCATCCAGAGCTGCTGTGGAGCGGTCGGCTCCAGGTCCTCGCTGATGAACGGAAGCGCGAAGTACAGCACGCCCATGTCCATCGACACGAGCAGGAGCGGGAGGAGCAGGACCGTCAGGGCGATCCATTCCTTACGGCCGGCCTTGGCTGCGGTGGAGGTCATGACAGGAACAGTACAAGCGTCTAAGACGCTTGTCTATGACGCTTGTATAAAAAGTTGTCGGCCGGCCACCGGGGGGTTCCCGCCCCGCCCGCAGCGGGTACCCGGATGCCGTGCGGGGGCACCGACTCCACTCCCGAACGAAGGACGGCGACATGAGTGACGAGCGCATTCCCGTGGACGAGATCCCGGAGGGCGACCGACCGAGGATGGACCTGCGCAGCGGCGCCGAAACGCCCGTGGACCCCGAGGACCTGGTCCTGGCGGAGGGCAAGGACCTGACCGAGAAAAACATCGAAGAGGCCCGCCGCAAGCTCGCCGAACTGGGCCCGGCCGCAGTGGAACGCGTAGTCCCCTGACCCCACCCCCGCAGCCCACAACCGAAACTCCAGTCGTGTTGGGCCGCAAGGCGGGGGGGGCGAGCGGGCCGGCCGCGGCGCCCCCCGGCGGGGGGCCATTGAGAACGGGGGGGCGAGGAAAAAAAAACAGGCGCCGGCGGCGC
>NZ_JBSHGZ010000021.1:69086-171547 GCF_053618075.1 Embleya sp. NPDC055664 | reverse complement strand
CAGTTGCCTTCGCGTCACACCAAGACGATCTACCAGACCAGGACCGCCTTGACGACGAATCCCACAAATTGATCACAACCCGATACGCGACCTAGGGCCTGTCCGACAAAACGATCATGGTTGTGGTCGCGGAGCCACAGGATCAGCGAGGCCAGGACGACACCTGCGGTTGGTACGTCCAACGAAAGCCGGACCACACCGCAGGACTCCTGAGCGAGATCTGCCTGGACGCCCGCACGCGGCTGGACCTGGCCCCCAAGACCGTGGGCCGATTCATCCGCCGATCCCTCCATCTCGACAGCACGTTCGGTAGGGAAACCATCGACGCGCACCTCGACATGGCCCTCCCGCCGTCCGCGAAATCCGTCGCGAGCTAGCTGGCGATCGCAAAGTAGACGTACTGAGTCAACGACACCCGCGGAGATTACCGACGCAGGCCCACTGCCGCCTGAGTATTTCCTCGACTGCTGCATGGGCGTCGGGCGGGATGTTGCAGGCTGCCAGTCCGGTTCGGGTCCGGGCACCAGCCCGTCGGTCATGCCGTTCCTCCGCTCGTCCGCCGCAGAGTGTCAGCTGTGATGCCCGCTCCAGTGATTTCGTCGGCCTCGCACCCGTCGTCAGCCGCCTCGCGTTCGGCTGCGAACTCGTCGAGGAGTTCAAAGAGGACCTTGATCGCGTGCTTGTCGTCGTCGGGCGGCAGGTCCCAGTACGTGTTCCAGCCGTGCGGGAGCGCGATGTGCAGGACATGGCCAGGCCAGGCGTGGTTGCAGTCGCGGCCTCGGCGGGCGATGAGCCACTCCGACCAGCCGGCGAGACCTTGTCCGCCGTGTCGGACGGCGCTTTGGTCGTAGCCGTTCAGGAACGCGGTGATCGTGTGGAAAGAGGCCTTGCCCATGAGCATTCCAGGGCGGTGGCCGACGCAGGCGAAGTACTCGCGATCGCTCATCTCCTCGAGAGGCTTCGTCTGACCCTCGTTCGTGCCGGTCATGAGTTGCCGCCGGTGGGGTGCAGGATGCTTTCAGCGATCTCGCGCACGCGGTCCGGGGTGATGCCGGTGCGTTGCTCGACGGCGAGGGGGTGGTCGGTGGGTTCGAGTTCGATGAACGGGCGGTCGCCGACCGGGCGGCTGTGGACGTGCGTCTTCAGGTTGACCGTGCTCGGTGAGTAGAGCGGCAGATCGGTGCTCAGCCAGCCGAAGTACGGGGTCTCGGCCTCCCGTCCCGGGGTGTCCCACAGGTCCGCCATGCGGACGAAGCTCTCGCGGCTGAGGGAGGCCCAGACGCCCCAGGAGAACACCTCGTCGCTGCCGATGACCGGTATTTCGACCAGTCCTTTCACCAAGTAGTGCTGCCCGTTGATGACGCACTGGTCCGACGACAGCAGGCAGTCGGGGGCGTCGGCGAAGCTCGGGTCCCAGACGTAGGGAGCTGCAGCCGAGTAGTTCATCGCCAGTTCGGCGTGGCGCTCGCCGCAGCACGAGCAGGTGAATCCCAGGTCAGTGGCCATGGGACGGAGCCTAATGATCGCCTTCGCCCCTGATTCACGGTGGGCTCGCGGGTCGGCCGATGATCGGCATGCCCAGGTCCACCGGCTTCCGCACACATGCCTGGTCGATCTGTGTGATCTTGTTGTGGGCCCCGGCGAGGCTGACCTGGAGCCCCTCGATCTCACCGAGCCGGCCCTCCCGGTCGGCTTCGGCGATCCGGGCCGGCAGGTTGTCACGGATCTCCAGCAGCCGTGGTCGCTGGGCGGGGTCTGGCCGCAGGAGTGAGCATCTGACACATGCTCCTCTGAACTATCCCTCGGGTCCCGCCGAATCGCGAACCCCTGTGCGTCGGCGAACGCCGGTGTCGGAGGTGCTGGTTACGGTGTCGCCGTTCGCATCCACGGGAGGATCATGCGTCGGTACCGGAAGCACGTCGTGGTCTACGTGTTCGTCGTCGTGGCGGCGTGGTCGGCGACGCGTGTGCTCGACGAGGGTTCGCCGGCCGCCCCCGCGGAGCGGCCGGCGGTCGCGGACTCCCCGACGTCGCCGCCCCCGAGCGCCTCCGACGTCGCGGCGATGTGTGCCCGGCCGAACGTGGCCTGTCTGGTGGCGACCGCCACGTCGAGGAAGTAGGACGGGGCCGACGCCTCGCGCCGAGTCGCGTGCGTGTCCGCGAGGTTCGGGACGGACGGTCGTGCCGGGCGTCGTCGGTGGCATCGACCATGATCGGCCCGTTCCGGATGGACGACGCGAGAGCGGCGCTCAAGAGCGGTCGGCTGTCACTGGGCGAGGTGTTGGCCACCGACACCCTCGCCGTGGGCAAGATGCCGGTCCGGGCCCTGCTCGAATCCCTCCCGCCCATCGGGAAGGCACGCGCCGCCGAACTTCTCGTCGAGTTGGGGATCTCCGAGAACCGCCGAGTCCGCGGCCTGGGCGTCCAACAGCGCGAGCGGCTTCTGGAGCGCTTCGCGCCTCGGACGTGACCTGCGGACGCGGGGTGCCGACGCCCCACTTCGACGGCTCCGACGAACCCCTCGACGTCGACACCGACGACCTGCGACGCGCCCGCAACAAACGCCGGGGGCGTTGCGGCCGTCCGCGAACGCGAACACGCCGCCCGACGCGCCGGCCACCCCTCCTGGGCCGACGCCACCATCGCCCCGACCGTCGACCGGGCAGCGCGAGCGCCGCGCCCACGAGGCCGGCCACCCCTCGTGGGCCGAGGCGATCAGGGCGACGGCCACGCTGCCCGCTGCCCGAGCGGCCCGGGAATTGGGTGGCTCGATCCGATCGATCCGACTCCGGCGTGCCCGACTCGTCCCCGGGCCCGGCGTGAACGCGCCCGGGCCGGAAGGGCGGAGAGGGCCTTCGAGCGCTCCGCAGCCCTCGATATCCCGTCCCGCGTGCCGAGCCCGATGATTCCGGTCGCCCGCGCGGTACGCCACGCCGGCCCCGCCGATGGGGAACCTGCGCGTGGCCGAGGCCGAGGCGCCGTGAGGAACACGCCGTGCGGGGTCGACGTTCCCCGACGGTTCGCGCTCTTGATCCGATCCGCCCCACCGCTCCGCCCCTGTGGCCTGCGCGTCCGCGTGGTCGCGGTCGCGTGAGAGTGTGGATTCGTCGGTGACGGACGGGAGTTCGGGGGAACGGATGCACAGTCGGGCGAGACGAGTGGGTGCGGCGGTGATCGCTCTGGCCTCGGTCGGGGCCGCGGCGGGGTGCTCGTCGGGGGGCGGGTCGGGCAAGCCGGCCGTGCCCAGCGCGTCGATCGTGGCGCCGGTACCCGATCCTGCGGTGATCTCCGAGGCCGAGGCCCGCCAGGTCCTGGAGCGCTACGACACCGAGAACAACACGGCGAACACGACACTCGACGGCGACCGCCTCGCCGGGGTCGAGGGCGGCGAACTGCTGGAGGCATCCCTGGCGGGGTACCGCGCCGACCGGGCACGCCCGGACCGGGAACCCTACAAGCCGTTCACCCACCCGGCCCCGCAGTTCTGGATCCCCCGGGCGAGCGGCCATCCCCGCACGTTCCTCGCCGTCGCCGCCACCGGTGCCGACAGCGAGGACAAGGCCGTCGTCCACTTCGTCCAGGACACGCCCGGCGCGCCGTGGAAGGCCGTATTCACCGCCCACGCCCGGGTGGGCGACCCACCCGCCACCGCGAGCGCGAGCCCCGAACGCCAGGCCCGCCCCACACTCGACGACGTCGCCCGCGACACCTCCGGCTCCGCGCGCACCACGACCGCGGGCGACGCCGCGACGGTGTGCGGGCGATACGCCGCGATGATGTCGGTGCCCGCCGGGCCCGGCGCGGGCGAGGCCCGCCTCGCGCCGGGCAGTTACACCACCGAACTGCGCAAGCGGATCGAGGACGACGCCCACCGGGACGAGCGGATGTCGCAGACCACCACCGTCACCGCCCGCCCCGTCGTTCGGCAGACGTTCCGGACCGCCACCGGCGACCGCCTGGTCCCCTGCGTCCTGGACAAGACGATCGAGGCCAAGGCCCTGATACCCCAGGCACACCTGACCGCCACCGCCCCCACGACCATCGCGTTCCTGGGCAGGAGCGGGCCCTTCACCACCGTCAAGGAAACATTCCTCGCCTGCGTCCTGATCCGGGTCCCCGCCGCACCCGACGCGCCGGCCACCGTCCTCACCGGCGGACTGGCCCAATCACACCCCCTCGACGCCACCGGAACCTAGACGCGCACCCGGACCGAGCCCGCGGAACGGCCCTGTTCGATCCATACCGGCCGCCACGCTCGCGCCTCGGCCGAATCCGGAAGGACGACCCCGTGACGACGGACCCCGCCGGCTACGCCACCCCCTGGTATTTCGCCCCGGCCCCGGACCAACCGTGGAACCTCGCCGTCGAGCAGGTCATCGCCTCCCTCGAACAACGACCCGACGCCCATTGGAGGGCCGGGGAGGGCTTTCGCGGAGAGCCTCTCCTCGAGGTGTGGTTCCCCATCCGACCGTGGCTGTTCCAAGGCTCCTACACCCCGCGTCCGCCGTCGCTGAGCATCCGCATCTGCGACGCCCGCGCCGCCGCCCAGGCGTGGACCACCTGGTTCCTTCCACAACTCCCCGCACACATCACGAGCGTCGCCTTCAACACCGAGGACGGAGTCGAGAACGGCTACGCCGACATCGACTTCACCCTTTTGTGCCGTGACGGCCGCGACGCCGTCGTCGACACGCTCACCGACCACCTCCGGCACGTGTGGCGCGCCGGCGGCACATCCCCGCCGCCCCGCGCCGACGATTGAGCGCAGGGCACGACGGGTGAGCCGGCCGCCGTCGGCGGCTGCGCCGGAGAATACGCCCACCGAGCACCTCGACCGCGATTGTCCGCGGTCGTCCGCGACCGTCCGCGCCCCCCGGGCGCGCGCCGCGTGCTCCCGTGAGGGTTCTCCACCTGCGCTCGGTGCGCGCAAGATCACCCTCGTAGGCGACGGTCCGTCCCCTCCGCCGGCCGAGGATGCACGCAGGGGGTATGCGCTGACCCGTCGGCCTGGATTAGCCCGCCCTCCGGCGACGCGGCGGTGTGTGCGGGTTCGACACCGGAGGTGGCTACTCGCAGCTTCCGGGGATTTCGAGCCGCGTGGGGCAGTCGGGTTTCGCCGCGTGCATCCCGTGCGGCGCGATCTTGAACACCCACGACCCCGGGCGATCCTCGAGCGCGCACCACGACACTGATTTCGGGCGCCTCGGAAGCGGTCCGGGTCGGTGCCCGCACCGTGGGAGGTCGGGAAGGAGCGCAACGCGTTGCCGTGGTCTACTCGCCGGGTGATTCGGCGGCGATGGCGGTGGCCGTGAGGGTGATGGGCCCGGTGTCGGGGACGGGGATCGGTTGTGGTGGTGAGGTGTCCACGGGCAGGGGTGCGGAGAGTCCTTCGCGCAGTCCGGCGGCGAGGAGTGGGCCGTGGACGACGTCGTGGTGGGGGAGGTCGAGGCCGAACACGGTCTCGGCCATGCGCAGTTCGCATCCGCGCGGCGAAATACTGCCGACAATGGATGCCGCGACCAAGCCCGATCGCGCTCGGAAATGATCATCTGTGTAGCGCTTTCGACGGATACGGAAAGTTGTTGTTACAAGGTCATGGCATCGATGCCATCCTGTGGACCCGCCGCAGAACGCGGCGATACCCGACGTGTATCGCCGACTATCAATACGTGAGCACACTCACCTCCGACCGTGACGGAGGATGACGGATTCGATACGGGAGCGGAACTTTCTTCGCTCGATCGCCGGCGCCGGCCCCCCGTCACCCGGTCGAGCGCAACGCCCGGCCGCCCGAAGGCGGTTGGTCCGCGCAAAATGGATGTCCGTCAGGCGGTCCCAGTGAAGACCCAGCGCGCCGGCGTCGAAGGCATCGGTGTCGTGGTGAAGCCGTGCACGGTGCCGGGGTGGATCTCGGCCGTGTAGTCGACACTCGCCGCATCCAGAGTCCGGCTGAGCCGCCCGAGCGCTCGTCTACCGCTCCACGGCCCGCCGCTACCTCGGCGAGGACGAGGATTGCCACCCACGCCCCCGGCAGCACCCTGGCCGCCCACCTTTCGGTTCCCCTTCCACTTCGCGGGCCCGAACACTCAGGGCGACAAGGCCCCCCGATGGCGGTCCTGAGCGACGATGAGGCCGCGGCCCGGACCGACTCTGTGGCCTGCTCGGCCGCCGGTTTCGCCCGCCTGCGCCTGGTGGTGGTCGCCCACGCCCTCGACTCGACGTCCTGCGGCCGACCGTCGAACGCGGTCACGGTCGCCACGTGGGTGCGCCGCACCTGCGGGTGCCCGACCCGGGCCCGGTACGTCGCCACCGCGCCCACCCCGATCGTCCACGCCCGCTCGCACGTGCGCTTCAGCCCAGGCCCGTCCGACACCGCCACCGCGGTGTCGATCGTCGCGGGCGGGATCGGCCCCGTTGCCCGGCAACTGCTCGCGCTGCGCCGCGTTCGGCCCGTCCCATCCCGACCGCTGCCGGGCCGTCCACCGCCCGATCGACGTCCCGCAGGGCACGACGTGCGGGCCCACGTCGTGCGGCCGTGCCCCGTCGTCCCGCCCGCCGGGGACCGGCCCGGTCACCGGGCGGCGTTGCGGCGGTGCGACCGCCCGGCCGAGGCCGGCAAACGGCTCGGTCGCCTCGATCGGCGCGGTGAGCGCCGGTACCGGCGGGTCGTCGGGGGCCGGTCGCACCCGCAGCCGCAGGAACCGCGAGCGCATTGGACCGCGCGAGCCGTGCCGCCAGGTGACGTCGACGAAGGCGTCACGGCCGTGGCCGCCGCGAGCGCGGCCACGGCCCTGCGCCATGCCCACAGACGAACAACCGAAATCACATCAACGATCCAGGCGCACAAGGTCATGTGGAACACACCCGGGCCTTCTCGACGAAACCGCGATATCCCCAGGCCAGACCTCTCACGGCCCCATCCGAACGGCCATGAACCGCTCCCATCCAACCCGCAACGCCCCAGCCCACACCACCAACCACCACTGCGGAATCACACGGCACTCCCCGGAGCACTACTCAGTGTCATTATTATGATACTTTGCGTGTGCAATCGGAGTTCCGCAGGCTCCGTGCACGATGACACTCGGGGCAGTGGCGACGACCGCCACCTGTCCACCCCTGGGAAGGCGTGTGATGGGCGAGACCTCGACCGGGAGCCGCTCGTCCCCCCTGCCGGATCGGCGGTGCATATCCCAGCGACCGTGAACGCGGGCGCGGGCGCGTAGGCGTCGAAGATCGCCGGTCAACCGCGCAACATTCAGACCATCCGGTTGTATGGAGTCGTCGACAGTCCGTCGACGGCCCTTCCGGCACGGCCCGACGGCCCGAACGAGCCGGTTCCTCGGCACCGCCGGCACAGTCTGCGCGTCCACGCCCTCCGTCGGCACCCCGCGCCCGCCTACCGTGCACAGGCCGCGGCCCGCCCGGTTGCGGACCGCACGGCGGCAGCCTCCCACCGGCAACCCTCGGCCACTCGACCATCCCCCGTCCCAAGACCCTCGTCCCCACCCCAGGAAGTGCGATGAACGACAACTCCAACGGTCACCGCAACGGCGCCGGCCGCGCCGATCAGCAGACCTACCGCCAACTCGCGCGCGAACTGCTGCTCGTCGGCCCCGAACCCGCCAACGAAGACCTCAAACTGCGCTACCTCGACACCCTCATCGACAACGGACTGCAACCGCCGCCGCAACGCAAGCGCGTACTCATCGTCGGCGCCGGCATCGCCGGCCTCGTCGCCGGCTCGCTGCTGACCAAGGTCGGGCACGACGTGACGATCCTGGAGGCCAACGCCAACCGGGTCGGCGGCCGGATCAAGACCTTCCACACCACCAAAGGCGAGCCTTCCCCGTTCGCCGACCCCGCGCAGTACGCCGAGGCCGGGGCCATGCGCGTACCGAGCTTCCACCCGCTCACCCTCGCACTGATCGACAAACTCGGCCTGAAGCGGCGGCTGTTCTACAACGTCGACATCGATCCGACAACCGGCAACGAAGACGTGCGGGTACCGCCCGTGACCTACCGCTCCTTCACCGGCGAGACGTGGACGAACGGCCCCGCCAGCCCCGAGTTCCGCGAACCGGACAAGCGCAACCACACCTGGATCCGCACCAACCGCGAGCAGGCCCGCCGCGCCCGCTACGCCGAGCAGCCCTGCGCACTCAACGAGGGCTTCCACCTCAGCGGCCACGAATCACGGGTGACCGTCGCGCAGTTGGTCCACGACGCCCTGGAGCCGGTCCGGAACTACTACTCCGACCTGATCGACGGCCAACGGATCAACAAGCCCTTCGAACAGTGGCTCGACGGCTGGGCCGCGGTGGTCCGCGACTTCGACGGCTACTCGATGGGCCGCTACCTCCGCGAGTACGCGGGCTTCAGCGACGAGGCCGTCGAGGCGATCGGCACCATCGAGAACATGACCTCCCGACTGCACCTCGCCTTTTTCCACACCTTCCTGGGGCGCAGCGACATCGACCCGAAAGCCACCTACTGGGAGATCGACGGTGGCAGCCGACTGCTCCCGGAGGCGCTCGCAAAGGATCTGCGCGACCAGATCGTGATGGGTCAACGCATGGTCCGCCTCGAGTACCGCGATCCCGACCGCGACGGCTCGGCCGCCGCCGGGGGCCTCGTGGGACCCGGCGATGCGGTCGTCGTGCAGACCGTGCCCGAGGACGACCCATACGCCGAACCGCAGGCCTGGACCGGGGACGTCGCGATCGTCACCATCCCCTTCTCCAGCCTGCGCTTCACCCGGGTGGCTCCGGCGTTCTCGTACAAGAAGCGCCGTGCCGTGATCGAGACGCACTATGACCAGGCGACCAAGGTGCTGCTCGAATTCTCGCGCCGCTGGTGGGAGTTCACCGAGGAGGACTGGAAACGCGAACTCGACGCGATCGACCCGGACCTCTACGACTACTATCAAAACGTGGGCGAGGACCCCGCCGAAGCCGCCCTGTCCGCTCCCTCCGCCGTGCGTGACCTGCCCACCGGGCTGCTCGGCGCCCACCCCAGCGTCGACGAATCCCGGATCGACGCCGCGCAGGTGGCCTACTTGCGCAACGCACCACTGTTCGACGCCGGGGTTCGACCCGCCACCAACGCTTACGGCGGCGGCTCCACCACCGACAACCCCAACCGCTTCATGTACTACCCCTCCCACCCGATCCCCGGCAGCCCCGGCGGGGTCGTCCTGGCGAGCTACTCGTGGTCGGACGACGCGGTGCGCTGGGACTCGTTGGAGGACGCCGAACGCTACGGCTACGCGCTGCGCAACCTCCAGTCCGTGCACGGGCTGCGCATCGAGGTGTTCTTCACCGGCGAGGGCCGGACCCAGAGTTGGCTGCGCGACCCCTACGCGTTCGGCGAAGCCGCCGTGTACACGCCGCATCAGATGACCAGCTTCCACCTGGACGCGGTCCGGCCCGAAGGTCCCGTGCACTTCGCGGGCGAGCACATCTCGCTCAAGCACGCCTGGATCGAGGGCGCCGTGGAAACAGCCGTACGCTCCGCCATCGCCGTCAACGGCGCCCCCGTTCCCGCCCGACCCGGCAACGTCGCCGAGGTCGCGGACGCCGACGGTGTCCAGGTCGTGGACGGAGCCGCGCAGCCGCACCGGATCCCCGAGGAGATGCCCGCGTCATGACCACGAACCAGGACTGCACGGTCGCCGAATACCTCGCCGTCAGGCTCGAACAACTCGGCATCAAACACCTGTTCGGGGTTCCGGGTGATCTTCTCGGCCCGTTCCTGACCACGATGCGCGCCAAGTCCGCGGTGCGCTGGGTGGGTACCCCCACCGAGGTCGGCGCCGGGTACGCCGCCGACGCCTACGCCCGGGTCGCCTCGGCCGACGCCGACCTCGCGCTCGGCGAGCAGGGCGTCGCCGCGTGTGCCGTCACCTACGGTGTGGGCGCGTTCAACCTGCTCAACCCCATCGGCGGCGCCTACGCCGAATTCGTGCCGGTGATCGCGATCAATGCCGCGCCCAGCCACGAACAGTGGCTCAACCAGCAGGCGATCGGCCTGCTCACCACGCACATGATCCAGCGCCCCGAAAGCAACCTCGACGTCTACCGGCAGGTCACCGTCGACGCCCAGGCGATCTCCAACCCCGGCCTGGCGCCCATTCAGATCGACAGCGCCATCACCGCCTGCCTGACCCATCGCCGACCGGTCTACCTGGAAGTCATGGCGGATGTGTGGTCGGCGCCGTGCCCCGCGCCGCAGGGACGACTGACCGCACGCGAACGGCCGTTCACCGAAGCGAACCGACGCATGCTCGCCAAGGCCGTCGCGGCGACCGTCGACCTGATCCGCACCGCCCGCAACCCGATCCTGTGGGCCGGCGAGGAGATCGACCGCTTCCGGCTCTCCGACGAACTCACCGCGCTGGTACGCGATACCCGTATCCCGTTCTGTACCACCATCGGCGCCAAGGCCGTCGTCTCGGAGGAGACCCCCGGCTACTCGGGCGTCTACAACGGCAAGGCCAGCGACCCCGACGTGTACAAGGTGTTCCACGCCGCCGGTTGCCGCATCGGCCTCGGCTCGTGGGCGACGTCGAAGAACCTCGGCGGCGAACAGTCCATCGGCGCCGACTGGGCCGTCGCCGCCCACGAGGGCGTCAACGTCGGCGCCTCCTACTTCCCCGACGTGCAACTCGCACGGTTCATCCCGGCCCTGCGCGAGGCCCTGACCGCCGAGTTCGGGGCGGGCGTCTTCGCCGCCGACTACTTCGCCCAGGCACACGCGGCGGGCCTGGACGTCCCTGCCACCACCTCCGCCTACCTGGCCGGCCTGGTGGGCGGCGACTACCCGACCGACCTGACGTACGACAGCTTCTTCCGCCACGTCAACTCCTTCCTCCAGGACCAGGACAGCGGCATGCCCGGAGCGCGCGTCAACCCGTTCACCGTCGTCTCCGACGCGGCGTTCGCCCTGATCGGCTCGATGAACCTGAACATGGTCGAGCGCGCCTCCTTCGTGGCCCAGAACAGCTGGCTGTCCATCGGCTACTCGGTCGGCGCCGCCTCCGGCGTCGCCCTGGCCCGGCAGGAGCCGGAGAAGCGACCCCTGGTGTTCGTCGGCGACGGCTCCTTCCAGGAGACCTGCCAGGAACTGTCCACCCAGGTCCGGTACGGGCTGCGACCCATCGTGTTCGTTCTGGACAACGAGGGGTTCTACGGCATCGAGCAGATGCTCGTACACCCCTGCTTCTACGCGGAAAACCCGTCCGAGGGAGCCGAGTTCTACAACGAGCTGCACGTATGGCGCTACGAACGACTCGCCGACGTCTTCGGTACCGAGAAACACCCGATGACGGGCGCGAGCGTTCGTACCCACACCGACCTCGAGGCCCTCCTTGCCAAGGTCACCGACCCGGACCACTCGATCAACCGCGGCCCGATCCTGGTCCGGGTGCTACTGGACCGGCGCGACTACCCGAGAGCGATGCAATACAAGATCGACGAGAACTGCCGATAACCACACACCGCATCGCGAGGAGGCGCGTTCTTCGGCGACTTCGGGCGACATCGCCTCCGTCCGCTCCACGATCAAGGTCGGCGAGAGGCCGGTGCGGAACATCGCGCGGATGTCGTCCTCGCACCTCGGGAACAGGCCGTTGCGCCTGATCCCGAGGTGGAACGCCGTACCGGGCGTTCCGTCCCGGCTGCTTTGAAAGATCTTGTCGGTTGATCATGTGTTGACCGCTACCGCAGCCGTAGGTGTGGCAGAACAGCCGGTCCGCGCTGCACTCCGCGTCCGGCCGCAGCCAGTTGCTCACGTCCACCGCCAGGACGAGGCGGTCGTCGGCGGCCTTCGGCTGGGGTAGCGCGGCCGGCGTCCGCCGCGGCCGTCCAGTGTCGAGGCGGCCGCGGTTGAGAGCGTCGTACAGCGCGCCGTGCCCATCTCGGTGCTCGGCCACCAGCGTCAGCTCCACCGGCGACGTCACCGGGCCGTCCGCGCACGGCAACGCGTCCGCGAGCTCGAACAGTTCGTCACGCCGCGCGGTCAGGCACCCGCAGAAGTCCTCCCGGAAGTGTGACGCTTCAGCGAACGGCTCTCGCCGGACATTGCGGTACAGCAGACTCATCCCCCACGGCCTTCGTCGAGTTCGGGTGCGTCCTTGGTCGGAGCACATGGTCAGACGAAGGCCGTGTCCACGTCCGGCGAACTCCCGGATGAGTGAACTCGTTCGAGAAGCGCGCGTGATCGTGACACCATGGACCGCGTGACGACGAACCGAAAGGTCCATGCCGCGTAGACGGCCGACGGACGTCCGGACCAGCTTCCCTCTGCACCGGACACAGGCTTCGAGACCCGCGATCGACGGTGTCTCCTCGCGGGCGCTCTCCGAGGCAGCCCGCCTCGAACGCACTCGGAACTACCTGCAACCAGGGGATGTCACCGTCGCTGTGCGCCTGTGGCGAGACCACGTTCGCCGCTCCGAGCGGCAGCAGTGGCACGACTACGAGTGGGGCAACGTGCACTGGTACTGCTGTGGCAACCCCTTGGAGGCGCGCGCCCTCCTGGACACGGTGATGAACGCGATGTCACCCCGGGGCGCCCGCGAACTCCGGAAGATCATCAACAGGCTTGACGCCGCCTACAGCATCCCCCAGCCGCCGCATGACGGCGAAGGAGGATAAAGCACAAGCTCAGTGATCGTTCTGGATCCGGATCCCCGCGCAACCGCTGGGCGACCCCTCGTTGGCGCCGGGTGAGTCCCCGATATCCGGACCGCGAACGCTCCTGCCGGTGCGCCTCACCCGACCGGAAGCCGCAGTGATCAAAGTACGGAGCACCGGCGAGGAACGTGGCGGACGTCGGCCTCGGTATCGGCTCGTGGTTGCAAGCTCTCGCCGTCGCCCGTGCAACCCCCGGGGTGTGGCTTCGGGATCGGCCTGCTGGCCGTGGCGTCCGTTTCGCCTCGCCTCCGGTGATGTCAGTCCGGGCCCGGCGATCACATACGCCGGTCCGCGGCGCGAGTGTCGAGTCCGCCTTCGGCGGCGGACCCGACGGGCCCGGGGATCGAGCCGGGCCCCTGGAACGGGCACGATCGTCCGTATGCCGCAAACTCCCGAATCCGGCCCGGACACGGCCGTGATCGTTCTCGTGCTGACGTTGGCCCTGCCGGACGCCCGGGTGGAGGTGAGGGTGCTGGGGCATCACGCGACCGGGGAGCGCCTGCGGCCCGAGGAAGCGCGATCCCCCATCGACGTCGGCGAACTCGTTCGGGACGGCATGGTGGATTCCTCGGTGATCACCCGGGCATTCCCCGGCGCGCACGTGCGCCACGGACGCTGCCTGTCCGCCCCACCGCGTCCCCTGCCGGAAGGGGACCTCGCCCACGGAGTGGTCGACGTCCCAGCGGACAGCCCCCTGCTTCCACAGCCCCCGAAGCCCGCGCCGAACACCTTCGACCGGCCGGACATGACGTCCCCGACCAAGCGCCTGATGGAGGCCCTGGGCCGGATCGGCTGTGCCCTGGGACTGGTCGACCCCGACGCGCACGCCTCGCCGGGAGACGATCTCCATCGACTCCTGCGGGTTCTGCGCGACGTACACACCACTACGGGAGAGGAAGCCCGCGGCGAGGGGCTGGAACTCGGGCTGGTGATGCCGCTCGAGTACGCCCACATCGAGGACCGGCCCGCGACGATGGCCCGGGTGAACGAGGAGGGATGGCCCGTCGATTGGAGACTCGAGGTGGCGTCCGGCGAATTCGACCGGATCACCAACATCACCGTCCTGTGTACGAACTGCCACACCCTGTTCGACCAACGACGGACCCTTCCGCGGTCCGTGGTCGAGGCCGCCGCCCGCGCCGTCTGGGCCACCGCCGCCGCTGGCGACGCCCTGGACGAGTTCATCCGCGCATCGTTGGCCATGCGCTCCAAGCACAAGCCCGACCTCGTCAACGTCGCGCTCGCCGCCGCGCTCCTGCGTGAACATCATCCCGGCCGACCCCCGTACGTGATCTCTCCTCAAGCACGACCCGACGAACGATTCACCGTGAACCCCGACGCCCGGCGGCACGTCGTGGTCCCCGGCTGGCACTTCCACGGCGAGGGAGGCCGACGAGCATGCAGACCCCGGGCAGAGCCCCACGCGCTGACCTTCAATCGGTACGGCGCAGGAACGCGTACCACCCCTCGCCCGAGGCGGCGGTTCACCGTCATCGCCGACCTGCAGGCCCGACCGGCACCGTGGGGCCCGAACGCGGCCGCGGTGCACCGCGAGTCGATCGCCGAGGCCCATGCGCGGCCACCACACACCGCGCGACGGGAACAGGGGACACGCCGACCCCACCCCCACCGCCGGCCGTGCCGTCGTCCGCCACACCGCGGCGCGCGGTACGCCGAGGTGTCGCGCGCCGCGTTCAAGGGCGGTGAACGCGCCCGCCGCCTGCACGCCGTCCCTCCTGCCGGGACCCGTCTTCGGGCCGTGGTCCCGGGCTGTACCACCCCGGTGGGTTCCGACCCGCCCGACTGTGCCCGGCCCTCCGGCCCGAACATCGTCGACGCCACCGAGAACTCGTGAATGCGGGCATGGGAGGGCGGCGTCGACGCATTCGAGGCCATCCTGTACCGAACGGCACGTCAGCCGGCTCCTGTTCCTCGCGCGGCCGTACGCCGATCACGGAAGAAGCGGCGGCCCGGGGCCGCGTGTGGTGTGTCGGTCTGCGTGTCGGGCGGGTTTCCTGCCCGGTGTGCGGTGGGGTGTTCTTCGACACCGGCCCGTTTGTGACCCGACGCGCGATGTCGGCTCGACCCGGCAGGCTCGGCCCACTCGCCGCCCGGCTCACCCGTGCCCGGGCCGAGGAGCCGCCGGGAGGATGACGCATGAGTGTCGGTCACCAGTCGTACGCGTGGATCAACGAACCCGGATTACCCGTCTATTACCGCATCACCTTGGTTCGGAGTCTGGAGCCGGACGAGGTCCTGCGTCGCTTCGGCGCCGATCCGAGCACCGTGAGGTCGATGACGCTCGAGGAGCGTTCGTTGCACCCGCAATCGTGGCTGTTGGTCTGCGTGCACGACCTCGGCGGCTGGACCCTGGCGCTCGAGGACGACTGTCACGACGGCCCGGGGGAGAACGCGGTGACCGCGCTGTCGGCCGGGACCGAACTGGTCACCGTGTACACCGATGTTCTCGCACACCACCGCTTCACCCACATCGTCGACGGGGACGTTCGCACCGACTTCGACGCGCTGGACGCCGGCACGCGCTTCGGGAGCCGACCCGACGGCCTGGCGGCCGCAATGCGCCGGATCGGCCTCGACTCCCGCCCCGAGTTCGAGGACCCGGACGACGAGCCCGAGTACGTCGCGCACGCGGGCGCGATGCTTCTCGCCCTCGCCGAGGAGGTGACCGGCGTTTCCGTCACCGCCGAGATGTTGAGCGGCCCGGCACCCACCGCCAAGGTCCCCGACCCGGCGACGAACGGATGATGCAACCCGGACGGCGGAAGGAACGGAGCACACGCCGGCGTGGCTCCGCTTCGCGTCGGCGCCGATCCGCCGACCCCCACCGGGAGCCGACGGTGGGGCACCGCGGATGTCCCGCCTCCCCCGGCCGACTCCCCTGCGGGCAGCCGTGTGCGATGATCCGACGCCGGCGCGCTACACGACCACGCCCGCAGCGAGGCAACACCATTACGACCACGCCCGGTGAACCCAGGACCGGCCGTTCCTGCGGTGGCTGATCGACGGACTTGCCACGGCCGGTTCCACTCTCCGCCGAGACCGCCTCCTCCTTCGCCCCCCGCGAACCGCTATCGCAAGCCTCAGGTGACACGTGCGTAGAGCTATTGCGACCCTCACCGACCGACATCAGCGTCGAGCAGGTGCACACCGCGCATGGGGCCGGCCTCGTGGACCGGGCGCGGGAGCAGAAGTTGCGGGCCGCCCGGATCTCGCCCGCTTGGACGCGGACCTGCATCGCACCCGGGCCACGCCTGAACCGGAGGCTCGCCCGGCCGCGTTGGCCCTTCGACTCGATCTGCCGTGCGGGCACCCGACCACGGTCGATGCTGCGGCGGCGACGTCGGGTGTTTCTGGGTTCGGTTCCCCTCGGGGTGTGTTCCGCGTCATCATGGGACTTCGGACCGTGACGATCCCGGGGTGTGTGTGGTGGGTGATCACAGTATGCCGGAGCAGCCGTTGGGTCGACCGCGCCGAGGATCCGCAAGGTTGGGCCCGGCTCGTCCACGCCGGCCCGGACGACGCGACGATCACCGAGATCACCGACGGCGTCCCGTCCTCGTCCTTGTCGTGTACGTCGATCGTCGTCGACATGCTCGACTCCCTCGACCTCGAACCCGGCCACCGTGTCTTGGAGTTGGGCACGGGCACCGGTTGGAACGCCGCCCTGATCGCCCACCGGGTCGGTCCCACCGGCCACGTCACCAGCGTCGAGGCCGACCGCGCCCTCGCGACCACTGCGGCCGCGACCTTGACCGGCGCCGGAGCGCGCGTGGACGTCCGGGTCGGCGACGGTGCCCTCGGCTGGGCCCCGAACGCCCCCTACGACCGGCTGATCGCCACCTACGCGGTCGAACGCGTCCCCCGCGCCTGGATCGAACAGACCACCCCCGGCGGTGACATCGTCTTCCCCTGGACCCGCTTGGGCTACTTCGCCCTCACCATCGGCAAGGACGGACGGTCGGCGAGTGGATGGCTCCACGGCCTCGCCCAATTCATGAACGCCCGCGGAACCCCCACCACCCCCACGCACCGCCAGGTCCGCGCAGACCGCGACCCCGATCACGAACGCGCCTTCACCCGCGACCCGCGCCCCCTGCACGACGACGCCCATCTGATGTGGGCGCTGCGCCTGCGCCTGCCCGACGTCCTGTTCGACACCACCGCCGACACGCACGGCGTCCACGCTCGCCTCCACGACAGCGCCGAGTCCTGGGCGACGATCACCACACCGCCGAACGGCCCCGCGATCGCCTCCCAGGGCGGTCCGCGTCGCCTCGTCGACGAAATCGAGGCCGCGTGGGACGCGTGGACTGCGGCGGGCGCGATCGGCCTGTACGAGCACGGCATGACCGTCACGGCCGACGACGAGCAGTTCGTCTGGGCGGGTGACCCCGACACCGGCCCCCGTTGGCCTCTTCCCGTGCCCGCGTCGATCACGATTGGGTGAGGCTGGCATCCCCGCGGCGCGGCCCGGCGACGGCGTGATCAGGGCCGCCCCGGGCGTGACGTGGCAGCCGATCCACGCACGCTCACCCGCCGGGGTTTGCGGCGCTCGTCAATGACGAGCCCGCGTGCGCGGGATCACCGTGCACCAGCTGCTGGGGTCAGGAGTTTCCTGCTCGGTTTTCCTGTCTGGTTTCTCACGACTGCGTCTTCTCAACGGCGGGTTCGGGGCGCGGTGCTCTGACCTGGGGTGCGGCACCGATTGGGAAGGTCGGCCTGTGCTTGGTGACATGGGACTTCGGTCTGTGGTGGTGGGTGTGCTTTCGGCGATGGGTCGGTTGACCTGCGGTGCAGCAAGGTTTGAGAAGGCCGCGCAATGTGATTGAGAATTCCGTGTGGCGGGCGATGTGTTCGTGCGTCGAAACCGTGCTCGCTGCGCCGGGTGTACCGAGTCGGAGAGGTCCGGACTCCCCTGACCGGTGACCGGTGTGAGTGGGGCTGGCCGACGCCGCGACTCTCGCGCCCACCCGGGGCCGCCCGCGCCGGCCTCTCTGCGTTCCCGGCTGCGGGGGCGGGCTCGCGGAATGTGGTGGATGTCAACGGCCTTTGAGTCCTCCCTGCTGGCGGCCAGATAATCAACGCGCTGGTGGCCGATATGCCCTCCCCAACGGCGGCCGGATAATTCCCCGCTGTTGGTGGGTGGGTCAGCGCAAGGGGATCACCCCCTGGCCGGAGGTCGCCTGGTTGAGCCGGAAGGAATCACCCTGGGTGACCACGACGTGGGCGTGATGCAGGAGCCGGTCGACGGTCGCGGTGGCGAGGGTCTTGGTCATGATCTCGTCGAAGCCGGACGGGTGGAGGTTGCTGCTGACCGCGAGCGCGCGTCGTTCGTAGGCGGCGTCGACCAGGCGGTAGAAGCCCTCGGCGGCGTCCGGACTGACGGGCAACAGGCCGATGTCGTCGACGATGATCAGGTCCGTGGGATCAGACGGGCCATCGCGCGGGCGAGGGAATCGTTTGCGCGGTGTCGTCGAACCAGGGCGCCCAGGTCCTCGATGGTGAACCACGCGACCGTCATGCCCGCCTCGATCGCGGCTTGCCCGAGGGCCTCGGTGAAGTGCGACTTCCCGGTTCCCGAGGGCCCGCAGATGCAGAGGTTCTCCTTGCGGGTGACCCATTCGAGCATCTTCAGCGAGTCCTGGGTCGGCCGCGGGATCGAGGACGGGGTCTCGTCCCAGTCCCCGAAGGTCATCCCGGCCGGGAACCCGGCCCGCTTTCGCCGGGTCCGCAGGTTGGCCGCGTCGCGGCCGGCATGCCGTAATGCCGTCCGATTTCGACGATCTCGGGGTTGCGGATCGCGATGTTCGCGACGTGGGTGGTGGTGACGGTCTTCTCGTTGTCGGTCAGACCGTAGGTGGGAACCCCGCCTATCCGCCGCAACGTCGCGTCCAGGCAGGCCACGATCGTGGGCAGCGTCTTGTCGAACACCGGGATCACGACCCGGAACCGCGACCAGGACAACCACACACACCACAGGGAAGTACGACGTCCGCCGATCCTCGGACCCTCCCCCCAGTCCCATTGCATCCACAGTCCCGGCTCGACGATCCACGGCCGATAGACCCTGCGCTGTCCGGCTCGCAGAGCCGCCTTGGCCTCCGCGACCGCGCGGCGGGTGGTGCGTTCCCCGCCGGTGAAGCCCATCGCGGTGATCCGGCGGTGCACGACGTCGGCACGTATCCTGCCGCGCGAGTTGACCACCAATTCCTCGATCTTGCCGAGGTATTCGTCGATCGGCTGGGCCCGGTGGGCGCGGGCCACCGGGCGCTCTCCGGTCTCACGCATCCGGACATACCTGGCCACGGTGTGGTGGTCGCACCCGGCCAGCTCGGCCGCCGCGCGGTAACTCCCCGTGAGGTCGTATGCCTCGAGGATTTCCATGATCTCCCTGCTGTTCTTCACACCGGTCAGCCTCACCGACCGGCATATCCGTCCAGGTCCGGGGAGGTATCTGGCCATACGTGGGGAAGATCGTGGCCATCAGTGGGCCGATAAATGGCCGCCTGCGGGGAGTATCCACTGACCGCTGTCAGCGGTGTCACCGCCACGGCCAAGCGCCCACGTTTGCGCCAAACCTGCACGCGGCGAACATTCGACACCGGGGTCGAGATCGTCCGGGGCCCGCATCTCGCGCGGGTGGGCGTACGCCGCGAAAAGCACCGAGAACCGTCCAGGCCGACGGTGAGATCACGTGTGGTTTCGACCAAGGCGCTCCCGAGGGCCGCTTCGGCGCGGACCCCGACCGGCTCGTGCACATGATCACCGCCGAGCTCCTCACCTCGGACAGCACACCCTCTCCCGGCACGGTCGCCAAGCTCGGTCGAAGCAACCCCGGCCCCGTCCGAACGAATGCCCCAGCCCGCCCCAGGAATCCCGACGCCGAGATGCCGCCCCCTGGAACCACCGGCCGGCGCACCACCACGTCCACGGCCTCACCACAGCGGGCCGTCTTCGACAAACTCCGGACGACGTTCGGCACCGTCCTGGTGATCGTCGACCAACCCGCCTCCATCGGCGCCCTGCCGCCGACGGTGGCCCGGGACGCCCGCTGCGAGGTCGCCTACCCGCCGGGCCTGGCCATGCGCCGCATCGCGGACCTCTACCCGGGCGAGGCCAAGTCCGACGCCCGCGACGCCCACGTCATCGCCGACGCCGCCCGCACCATGCCCCAGGCCCCACGCATGGCCGAACGCCTGGTGAACGACATCTTCGACGCCCTCGACGAAAAAACAGACCGTCGTCGGCCCCGGCACCACCACCCTCGACACCGTCGTGCCCTCCCTCGCACGCTCGCTCGCCGCCGTCCACGACCAACGACGCGCCGTCGAGGCGCAGATCGCCGAGCTCCCGGAGGCCCACCCTGTTTCCGAGGTCCTGACCTAATGGTGGTGCACGACGGTGACGGAGGGCCGGTGGACGTCTGGTCCCGACCCGGAGCTCGACTCCTACTTCACTGAGGCTGCGCGCAACCGGTCCTCCGTTTCCGGCACATCGTGATCATCCGCTGGATAGTGCGTCTTTCGAGCCGCCGGCAAGGAGACCTCTCATCGAGACCAGAGCCACCTGCTCCGCATACAGAGCGCGGCCCTTGCCGACCGCTGGGGATGCGAACTGCCAATCGGATGCCGGACCTACGAGTCCTCCCATTAGGGCGCGGCGTTTCCCTGCACAGGCTCCTGTCTCATCTGTGTTCAAGGAGGGCCCACTTGAAGATCTTCTGCGGAATCGACTGGGCGGAGGACCACCACGACGTCGCCCTGGTCAACGAGCCGGGCGACCTGGTCGCCAAGCAACGGATCACCGATGACCTCGCCGGGCTGGAGACCCTGCAGCAACTTCTTGCCGCGGCCGAGGAGAATCCCGCGGACCCGATCCCCGTTGCGATCGAGACTTCCCGGGGCCTCCTGGTGGCCTGCCTGCGAGCCGCAGGCCGTCCCGTCTACGCCATCAATCCCATGGCGCTCGCTCGCTATCGTGAGCGACGGTCGGTGACACGGGCCAAGTCGGACCACGCAGACGCCCTCGCCTTGGCGAACATCCTGCGCACGGACGCGGACCATCACCGTCCGCTGCCCGCCGACTCCGAACTCATCCAGGCGATCGCCGTCCCGGCCCGGGCTCAACAGGACGCCGTCTGGAACCGCCGGCAACTGGCCAACCAACTCCGTTCCCTGTTGCGAGAGTTCTTCCCGGCCGCCCTGTCCGCCTTCCAGGTCGAGAACGTGGGCCTGGCCCACCCGGAGGCCCGCGCCGTCCTGGCCGCAGCCCCCACCCCTGCCGCGGTTGCCGCCCTGAGCAAAGCGCGGCTTCGGTCCCTTCTGCGCAGGGCGGGCCGCCGGCCCCGCATCGACACTCGGGCCGAGCATCTCGCCGATGTTCTGCGCGAACCGCACATGCGTCAGCTCCCGTGGGTCGAGGAAGCCCTCGGTCACCAGGTCCGGGCACTCGTCTTGCAACTCGATGCGGCTGCCCAGGCAGCCGACAACCTCGCCGCCGCATGCGCCGAGAGGTTCACCGAACACGAGGACGCGGAGATCGTCACCAGCCTCCCCGGCCTGGGTGACCTCACCGGAGCCCGCATCCTCGCCGAGATCGGCGACGACCGGTCCCGGTTCGCCGACGGCCGGGCGCTCAAGGCATACGCAGGCTCTGCACCCATCACCAGAGCCTCCGGCAAGAGCTTGATCGTCCACCACCGCAAGGTGAAGAACCAGCGATTGGCCGCAGTCGGCTATGTCTGGTCCTTCGCCGCGCTGACCGGCTCCCGCGGAGCTCGCGGCCACTACGACCGCCGCCGAAGTATCGGGAACCGGCACACGGCCGCCTTGCGCAACCTCTTCAACCGGCTCCTCGGCCAACTCCACCACTGCCTCGTGACACGCCGGCACTACAACGAGAACACCGCCTTTCCCACCCCACTGCCGGTCTCGGCTTGACGCCATGGACCGATCGGATGTCTCGATGCCCGGAATCGGCGTCAGGACCGCAGCCACCCTCCTCGTGACCATCGGCGACGGATCGTCGTTCCCGACCGCCGCCCACCTTGCCTCCTACGCGGGTCTCGCCCCGGCCACGAAGTCCTCCGGAACCTCCATCCACGGCGAACACGCCCCCAGGACGGGCAACCGGCTCCTGAAACGGGCGATGTTCCTCTCCGCGTTCGCGGCCCTGCACGACCCCGCCTCCCGCACCCACCACGACCGATGCAGAACTCGCCGCAAAACCCGCACCCAGGCCCTCCTTCGCCTCGCCCGCCAACGCATCGGCGACCTGTTCGCCATGCTCGGAGACGGCACCTTCTACGAATCCCGACCGGCCGAACCGGTCGCAGCATGGCCCGCCCACGCTTGACGAAAGACATAGAGGCACGTTACGGAAGTCCCACTCGCCCGCACGCGTGCTTCCCGGCCGGCCACCCTCGGCCTCGCAACGTGAACTCGATTGGGCAACAGGGTCATCGAAGCCTGGTAGAACATCCGCAGGCTCCACAGCAGCCTCGGCTACCGCACACCCGTCGAATACGAAACCACACTCGCGGCCCGACCACCACAACGGCGGTGTCCGTCAAAACGGAGCAAGCTCACATACCACCACCCGGACACCAACCAACCACCCCCGGGCTATTCGGCGAGGAAGAACGCCGTGACTGCTGCGGCGATAACGGCGGGGGAGTTCTCCGGGCCGAAGTGGTCGAGTTTGGGGAAGAGTGCCAGTTCGGCGTTCGGCAGAACGTCCTTGAGGCGGACGGCCGTGCGTCCCGCGCCGGTGTTCTTGACGCCCTTGCCCGCCATCAGCAGCACGGGGGTGGTGAGCGCCCTGTACTTCGGATAGTCGCCGTCCCGGCGCGCCGCCTCGCCGTGCTCCGCGATGGTGCCGGGGAGCAGCGCGTACTTCCTCAGGCGCTCCGGCTTTTTGATGGCGATCGGGATGATCCGGCGCAGCAGCCAGCGCGGCGCTTTGCCGCTGGTCTCCGGGTTGATGCCCTGGATGAACGCGAGGAAGGCCTCGGCCGGCCTGCCGGCGTCCAAGTGGCACCGGCACTCGTCGGCCCAGCCGAACGGGACCGAGCCGTCGATGGAGACACCCGGCTCGTAGAGGGCCATGCGTTCGAACGCGGAACCGGCCAGGGCCGCTTCGAGGGTGAGGAACGCCCCGAGGCTCTGCGCGACGACGAAGCGGGAGCCGGTCGCGGCACGCACCGCCTCGATGTCGGCGGCCTCGGCGTCGGAGCTGTACGCGTCGCCTTGCTGCCCGCTCGCGCCGCGGCCGCGCCGTTCGATCGTGTGCACGGTGAAGCGGTCGGCGAGCGCGGCGGCAAGGGTGTCGTAGTCGGCGGCGACGACGAGGGCGCCGGGCACGATCAACAAGTCGGGCCCCGACCCGACGGTCCGATAGCTGATGACCGTTTCATCCGCAGATCTCACGAATTTCACTGATATATCCAGTATTGACGGTACTTCCGTCATCAGGCCTCCTCGTCTGCGTGATGGTTAAAGTCGTGTATCGCACGCAGTGGCGTCCGGGCCGACGACGGAGCGCGCACTGCGCAACTCAGTGCCGGAACCAGGCGATGTCGCCGACCGACGAGAGGAAGTCCTCGGCGTCGAACACCTCGCCCGCCGCGCGCATCCCGGTGGCCGCCCCGCCCGGCGCGGTGTCGCCCGCCAGGATCCGGACGGCCGCCTCCGCGACCAGGGGGGCGGTCACGGCAT
This sequence comes from Embleya sp. NPDC055664, assembly GCF_053618075.1. NCBI lineage: Bacteria > Bacillati > Actinomycetota > Actinomycetes > Kitasatosporales > Streptomycetaceae > Embleya > Embleya sp. NPDC055664. The sequence goes on along the minus strand of NZ_JBSHGZ010000021.1, from coordinate 148,117 downwards.
AGATGTCCTGACCGGTCGCGGAGGCGGCGCGGCGTTCGTCCCCGCGCCGCACCACGACGTCGACCAGCCACGTCTGCGCCGAGCGGCCGTCCTCGGACACTGCGGTGGGCGGCGGCGTGCCGGGGTCGCGCAGGTCGGTCAGCGGCGCCTCGTTCATGAACGCCCGCACCTCGGGCGCCTTCAGATCTGGTCGGCCGTGCCTAGCGCCCGCACCGGCTGCGTGCCTGCGGGTGCGGGGAACACCCAGTCCACCGCGACGTCCTGGTCGTCGTCGAACGGCACCAGCCGCCCGCCGCTGACCGTGATCCGGTGCCCGGCGCTGCGCGCCCCCGCCTTACGGGTGCCCGCCGTCGGCTGCCAGCTGTCCAGCGCGAACGCCAGGGTGATCTCGTCGGCGCCGCCGCCCAGTCGCCCATCGCGGCGGTGGCCAGCAGGTCCGGCAGCCCACCGAAGAAGCCGAACGCCGGCAGGAACAGCAGCCCGCTGTCCGCCAGCCGCTCCCGGTATGTCTCGAAGCTGCGCCGGGTGACCGGCTGCTCGCCGGTGATGTCGATGTAGTGGACGCCCACGCGCAGCGCCGCCTCGATCAGCGGCGGCGTGGTGTCGCCGAACGGCCCCGCCGCGTTGACCACCAGCGACGCGCCAGCCAGCAGCGCGTCCAGCGACGCCGGGTCCTCCACGGTCGCGACGTGCGTGCGGGCGTACGGATGAGCCTCCGCGACCTCGGCCATCCGCTCCGGGTTCCGGCCGCCGAGCGAGAGGGCGAAGCCGCGCGTGTGCAGGCTGCCGATGAGGAAGCGGGCCGTGTGGCCGTAGGCGCCGAACAGCGCAATGCGGTGCTGCTGTGGGGTCTGCGAGGCGTCGGTTTCCATGACCAAGATCATCGTTCGAATGTCCAGGCCTTGCGAGTGCCGCAACGGACGGGCTGCGCACGTTTTCGGACAGGACTCTGGCGGCCACGCCACTCTGCAGTGGCATGACGATCACGCGGCGCACGCCGTGCGTCAGCCGGGCAGGGGTGCAGGCAGCGCGTCGACGAGGCTGTCGTGCCCGTCGACGGTGAACGTGACGATCGCGCACTGTTCGGAGCCGAGGTCTCGCGGAGGGTGACGCCGGGGCATTCGGCGAGGGCGTCGTTGCGGGCCTTGACGGCGCCCATGCCGATGTCGAGCATGTAGTCGACGGCGACGCCGAGTCCGATTTTGCCCGCATAGTTGGTCTCCCACGTCTCGAAGCGCCGCGCATCGTCGCGGATCTCATAACCGTCGGCGGACGTCCACGTAGCGGCTTGCAGGTCGAGGAACGGCGGCTCGAGGTCCGCGAGGAGGCGGCGCAAGCAGTACAGGAATCCAGTGCCGCGCGGGCCGCGCAGGAACTTGCGGCCGGTGGCGCTCAGCAGGTCGCAGCCGATCTCGGCGACGTCGACGGGCAGTTGCCCGACCGACTGGCAGGCGTCGAGCAGGTACGTGATGCCGGCCGCGTTGGCGACGCGGCCGGCCTCGGCGGGGTTGACCAGGCCGCCTTGAGTCGGCACGTGGGTGATGGCGATGAGCTTCAGGCGCTCGTCGAGCATGCCGCGCAGGGCGTCGACGGGCAGCCGTCCTGTCTCGTGGTCCGGGACGACGTCGATCTGGACGCCGGGGCGGCGCGCGGTCTGGAGGAACACGATCGCATTGCCGGCGTACTCGGCGCGCGGTGAGGATGTGGTCGCCAGGCTGCTGGCGCCGGCCATAGAAGGCCATGTCCCAGGCCCGGGTGGCGTTCTCGACGACCGCGATCTCATCGGACCCGGCGCCGATCAGGCGGGCGATCGCGTCGTATGTGTGCTCGATGTCGGCGGCGCGCGCGGCGGCTCCTCGTAGCCGCCGGTCTCGGCCTCGAAGCGCACCGCGTCGGTCACCGGGCGCGGCGGCAGCGCGGCGCCGGCGTTGTTCAGGCGGGCGACGTTGGCACAGCCGGGAGTGTCGGCCCGGAATCGCGCGATCTCGGAATTCGCGAGTACAGGGATCTCTTGAGTAGCGAATAGGGACCGGTGGCACCATGAAACCTTCCGTCGAGCAATGTGCCGGGAAGATCACGCACACGCTCGGCGCCCGACGACGGATCGATGCCCCAGGGATGACGCACTGCGAGCAGGACCCCGGATGCCGGCCCCAGCACACCCGCCGCGCCGCGTCGGGCCGTCGGACGGATGTCGATCTTGACGCAGCGTTGGATCCACCTCGACTGCGTAAGGCTATGCAGTCGATGCGCCGGTCAAGACGCGTCCGCTGCCATCGCCGCGAATTCGCGTTCCAGCGCCTTCGCCGGGCTCACGTCCCAGTTGCCTGCGGCCATGTTGGAGACCGGGTCGGGGAAGATGTCCTCCTCGCCCTTCTCCACGGCGTCGAACACCGCGCGTGCCACAGACTCGACGGTCGCCTTGGGGATGTCGAAGTCGCGGTTCATTTCCGTGTCGGTCGGCCCGGTCAGCACCGCGTGCACGCTCACGCCCTGCCTGGCCAGCAGCATGCGCAGTGCCTGCGTCAACGAGAACGCCGCCGCTTTCGACGCCGAGTACGCCGGGACCATCGGCAGCGGCGCAACGGCCGCGAGTGAGATGTTGTTCACCAGCGCTCCGCCCGACCGGATCAGGTGCGGGAGGAACGCCTGCGTCACGCGGTTCGTGCCGAACAGGTTGACGGCCAGGTGCCGTTCCAGGACGGCCGGGTCGGTCAGGTCGTCGAACTCGGATATGCCGGCGTTGTTGACCAGCACGTCCAGAAGCTCGACTGCGGCGGCCGCGGCGGCGATCTGCCGCGGGTCGGTCACGTCGAGCGCGAGCGGAACGACCCTCGCATCATGATGGGTGAACGACTCGATACGCGTGCCGGCGTAGAGGAGGCGGGCACCGCGGCGCAGCGCCTCGTCGACCAATCCGGCGCCGATGCCACGGTTGGCGCCGGTCACCAGGAGGGTCTTGTCGGTGATACTCGGCATGCTGTTCTCCTTGGCGAAGTGATGATGCGTCGTTGGGAGGGTCGGAGGGCGATGTCGGTTGGCGAGCAGCACAAGGCTCAGTCGACGAGTGCGCCGGCGGAGAGGTTGACGACCGTGCCGGTCATGGCCCCCGCACGGTCTGATGCCAGGAACGCGGCGGTCTCCGCGATCTGGGAGAGCGTCGGAAGCCGCTTGAGGAGCGTGCCCTGCGCGAGGCCGCCGTCCAGGAATTCCTGGACGGTCAGCCCGGCGGCTTCCGCGGACGGCTGGAACAGGTCCTCGGTGTAGGACCCCGCTGCCGGTGCGTCCGCGACGGCATGCGGCCGGATGGCGATCACCCGGACGTTGTCCGGTGCCAGCTCCGCGGCCAGGACCCGCGAGAACGCCTCCTTGCCGGCCGCGGTCACGCTGTGCCCCAGGATCCCACCGAGTGCCAGCTTGGAGCCCGGCTCCGACAGCGTCAGGATGACGCCGGGGCGCTCGCCGCCCATGTGCCGTGCCACGGCTTTGCTGGTGATGAACAGGGCCCGCAGGAAGCCGTCGATCGGCCGCATGAACTCCTCGATCGACAGGTCGGCCAGCAGCGTCCCCTGGTCGTGCATGACACTCACGGCGTTGACGGCAATGTCGATGCCGCCAGCCGCCGCGGCGACCGCGTCGGCGTGCTTCTCGACCGCCTCCTGGTCAAGGACGTCGACGAGCGCGGTCTCGACCGTGCCGCCCGCGGCGGCGATGTGGCCCGCCACGGCGTCGAGCTTCGCCTGCGTCCGCCCTGCGATGAAGACGCGCGCCCCTTCCCGCGCGAAGACCCGGGCAATGGCGCCTCCGATGGCGCCCCCTCCGCCGTAGACCACGGCGTTCTTGTTCTCAAGCAGCAAGCGGTTCATCTGTGTTCTCCGGTTGATCGATGTGTGCGGGTGGTTGTGCGGGCAGGTGGTCACGCCGTCGCCGCTGCGGGGTCTGTCGTTTCCGCGTCGGCCGGGGGCTTGAGGAAGCCGGTAGCCCAGGCGATCGGGTTTGCGATCAGCGCGACGACGAGTCCGGTGATGACCGCGGACGAGGCGGTGGAGGTGCCGATCGCCAGGCCGCCCGCGTACGAGCCCAGCGCGATGCCGAGATTGGCGGCGGAGGCGCGATCACCGTGAACGCACCGCGCAGGCCCAGCGCCTGGCCGACCAGTGTGCCCGGCGGCACCCCCGAAGCGGTCGACACGAACGCCCCGGAGACAACCACCGAGATCGCCCGCCCCCTGCGCTCCGGGGGCACGATCGCATCGCCGGCACGAACCCGACGGCGACGAACAGGCTGTGAAGCGCGCCGACGACGACGCGCACCACGACGAACACGGCGAAGCCGTGATCAGCAGCGGGATGACAGTGAGCAGGACGACGCACGCGAGCGTGCCGGTCGGGATCGCCTGCTTGTTCGGCTTGATGGCCAATGCGGTCGAACAGCGGCCCGCCGATGGCCGGGCCCAACGCATAGGCGGTCACCAGTACGCCGCGGGAACGGTGACCCGAAAGTCGGTGGAGATCCGGTTCAGCAGACCGACCACGAGCAGTTCCCCGCTGCCCATCACGGACATCCCCAGGAACAGCGCGGCCAACGCGAGATTGGTCTTGCCCCGGTCCGGCGCCTCGGGCGGCGTGCTTGTGTGTATCGTCTTGCTCCAAAGGTCGCGGCCAAGTGTCCACCCGGCATGGGGGCGAGTGGCCGACGGCGCCGTGGCCGCCGGGGTCGTTCAGAGCGCTGTCGACACGACCGTGCCGGTTTCCAGCAGCGACTTGAGGTTGGCGATCACCGCCGGCCAGCCGTTCGACATACGGGTGTGCAGTTCCGCGTCGGGCAGGTTCTCGTGGGTCACGGTCAGCCGGACGATGTCGGCGTGCGGCTCGATCAGGAATGTGACCACCGACGGCCCGTTGGCCCGCTGCTCGTCCGGGGAGACCTCGAAGGTGACCGTCAGACGGGTCGGCGCGTCCACCTCGAGAACGGTGCCGACGACGTCGACGAAACCGGAGCCGTCGACCCGACGGTGCTCCCACGGCGAACCGACCCGCCAGTCGGACACGTTGGCATGGTGCCAGTACTGCGCGGTCACGTCGGCGTCGGTGAGTGCCTGCCACACCTGCTCGGCGGTCGCCTTGATGTACGTGATGTAGACGTAGGTCGGGACGGTCGTCGCAGCCCCGGTCACGGCGGTGTCGGTCAGGGTGGTCTCGGTCACGGCATGCTCCTCTGCTCGGTCTCGGATGGCGCCCAGGGCGGTCAGCCGGGGCACGTCGTACGCCGCGATCCAGCGCTCGCCGATCTCGTGGATCGGGGCGGGGTTGAGGTAGTGCAGGCGCTCCCGCCCCCGCCGCACGACGACGACCAGGTTCGCCTGCACCAGCAGGTCGAGGTGCTGGGTCGCCGACTGACGCGCCATCCCCAGGGCGCTGCACAGCTCGGAGAGAGGCTGGCCGTTCCGCCGGCGGAGCCGGTCGAGGAACAGCCGCCGGGTCGGGTCGGCCAGTGCCTTGAACACCGGGTCGAAGGCGTCCTGTTGCGCGGTCATGAATCCATCATGCAGGTATTTGCCTGCCTATTCAAGCAGCATCTCGCGCCGCGCGGATGGATTGTGAGATATCGCCGCTTAAGTCACTGCTTGAACAAGCACCTGCACACGGGCGGCGGCGTGCCGGGCCGAGCCGGTTCAGGGCGTGAGCACGACCTTGCCGGTCACCCGGTTCGTCTCGACCAGTCGGTGCGCCGCCGCGGCCTCGGCCAGCGGGAACACCGCGGCCACGTGCACCGCGAGGTGCCCCGCTTCCACCAGCGCGGTGATCTCCTCCAGGTCGGAGCCCGAAGGGGCGACACCGACCGTGTGGAACCGCAGGCCGCGCGCGGCGGCCTCGGCCCCCGAAGTGCCCGGGTCGGCGAGGAAGGCGGACACCAGGAGGCCCCCGGGGCGGAGGGTGGCCAGCGAACGCGCCCCGTACTCGCCGCCGACCAGGTCGAAGGCGATGTCGACGTCCTTGACCGCCTCGGCGAAGTCCACTTCCGTGTAGTCGACCGCTTCGTCCAGGCCTACGCCGCGCAGGAATTCGTGCTTTTCGGCGCGTGCGGTGCCCAGCACGTACGCACCGCGGGCCTTCGCGATCTGCACCGCCAGATGCCCGACCCCACCCGAGGCCGCGTGCACCAGCACCCGCTGCCCCTCGGTCACACCCCCGATGCGGACCAGCGCCTGCCAAGCGGTCAGCGCGGACGACGCCAGCGCCGCCGCCTGGACGTGGTCGAGCGAGGCCGGCTTGCGGGCCAACCCGGCGGCCGGAGCGGCGGTGTACTCGGCGTACGCCTGCCCGGACTCCGGCATGCGCGGCATCCCGAACACCTCGTCGCCGATCGCGAACCGGCCCACGCCGGGCCCGATTTCCGCGACCGTGCCGGACACATCCACGCCGAGCACGAACGGCGGCTCGCCGTACATCGGATGCACGCCTTCCCGGACCTTCCAGTCCAGCGGATTCACCCCCGCTGCGGCGACCTTCACCAGTACTTCGCCGGGGCCCGGCACCGGCCTCTCCCACTCGACGGGTTCGAGCACTTCCGGTCCGCCGAACCGGCTCTGGACAACGGCGCGCATGACGGTGGACACGGTGTCTCCTCGGACGTATGGCTGACTGGGTCGTGTGCGGGGCCGCCGTCGTGCGGACGGCCCTGGTTCTTCCTGGACGCGTTCGCCCGTGTGGCGCCGCCGCCCGGGCGGCCGGCGACCGGTCCGCGAACGGGAATCACGAACGGAAGGGCAGAACCTTGCGGTACTGGACAAGCTCGCCGTGCGGCGCGGTGGTTCCCGCCGACAACGTGGCGAGCCACAGCACGTCCCGTGCGGCGTCGTCGGGGCTCAGTGCGTCGGCCATGCTCGCGGCGTCGAACCACGGCCGCGACGCGTCGGTGTCGACCAGGCCCGGGCACGCCGCGTTCACCAAGATGTCCCGCCGAACCGCGGCCTCGCCGAGGTCGCGGGCCAGGATCCGCACCGCCGCGACCTGACCGACCTTCGAGGGCACGTTGATCCAGTCGGGCCAGCCGCTTTCGGCGGCCCGGTCCTGTTCCACGGCGTCGACATAGCCGTCCATCGCATGCTCGAGATCCACGAGGGACAGGCCCGCGTCGGTGTCGAACAGCGGCCGCAGCGGCTGGGGCAGGTTGCGCAGCCGCCCGAACGAACTCGCGACCACGACGAAGCGCGCACCATCCGCGAGCAGCGGCGTGAACGCCTCGATCAGGCGTACCGTGCCATGGTTGTTGGTGTCGACGAACGCCCGCACCTGCGCCGCGTTCGATGCGTCCGGTGAGATCCTTGCCGCAGCGTTTCCGACGACGACGTCGACCGCCCCGTGCCGACTCCGGACCTGCTCCGCAAGGGCCGCGACCGACCCGTCGTCGCGCACGTCCACCTCGGCGAGTTCGGGTGCCAGCCCCTCGGCGCGCAGCACGGCGACCGCGTCCGCTCCGCGCCGCGCGTCGCGGGCGCACAGGTACACCGTGCTGCCCGGCGGCAACTCCCGGCACAGCCCGCGCACCAGCGCGAACCCGAGGCCCTGGTTCCCGCCGGTGACCACAGCCGTCTTGGCGTTCATGAAGCTCCCTGGGTGGTGCGCCGGTCCAGGTGACACGGCGCTCCGCAATCGTCGGCGGGCTGCCCACGTCCGACAAGATCGGGATCGGCAATAATCGATTCGTCCGACTGATCGATCGCACATCCGGAACTCCGGCGACACCGCCGGGCATTCCGGACGACCGGCACGCGAGGGGGTGGGGCATGGCCTTGGATCGGCACGAGATCGAGTGCTTCCTGACGCTCGCCGAGGAACTGCACTTCGGCCGCACCGCAACCCGCCTGCTGGTCTCGCAGGCGAACGTCAGCCAGACCGTGCGCAAAACCGAACGGCACATCGGCGCACCGCTCTTCGAGCGCACCAGCCGTTCGGTGCGGCTCACCCCGCTCGGGCAGCGCTTCCACGACGAACTCGCGCCCGCGTACCGCGAGATGACCGCCATCGTCGAACGCGCCAGGGAACGCGCCCGCGGCGTCACGGGCGTACTCAACGCCGGGTTCATGGGCGCCGGCCTCGCCGACCGGCTCGCCGCCCGCGCCGCGGCGTACCGCACGGCCAACCCCGGCGCCGACATCCGGCTGCGCGAGGTGCACTTCGCCGCCGGGTTCGCTCCGCTGCGTGCCGGCGAGGTCGACGTCATGACCACCTGTATGCCCGTCACCGAGCCCGATCTCGTGACCGGCCCGACGGTGCTGCGCGAACCGCAGGTCCTCGCCGTCGCCGTCGACCACCCGCTCGCCAGGCGCGGTACCGCCTCCCTCGAGGACCTCGCCGACCAACGCGTCCCCACCATGACGACCAGCTACCCCGACGCCTGGGTGGACGCCCGGCTGCCGCGCAACACGCCGGCCGGCCGGGCGATCGAACGCGGCTCCGGCGCCGCCACACTCCAGGAACTGATCGCACTGGTCACATCCGGTGGCTACGTCATGCCGTTCGGCGCGCACATCCGCCGCTACTACGCCCGGCCCGACATCGCCTACCTGCCGCTCACCGCCGCCCCCGAACTCGACTGGCGGCTGTTCTGGGCACGCAGCCACGAGACGGAGCTGGTCCGTGGGTTCGCCGCCGAGACGACCTGAGGGACGCTGCTCCCGACCCACGTCAGGACCTGGGGCCTCGGCGGGTGTGGCGGATCAGCACAGCCCGTCACGCCCTGTCGGGGGTGACGGGCGAAGCCCAGGATGCGGGCGCCGGTCTCGATGCGGGGCCGGTAGCTGCTGCCGGGACCTCGGCGCCGTCGCGGTCGTCGACGTTCGCCGGGCCGACGCAGACTGCCGGGACCAGGGCGTCCCCGAATCGCTGCCGACCCTCGTCACCGAACTCGCCGAGCAAGCGGCGCACCCGCACCTGGTGCGGCCCCGATGCCACCGCAAGGCGACTTGCCCGGTTCGGACCGGCAGCCGCACCAGCAGTGCCGGACCTGCGCTGGCTGTGGCTACCCGCGGCATTGCCAAGACCCATGTCCAACACGTTCTCGCCGCCGCTGGCACCAACATCGCCCGGCTCAGCGGATGCCTGCCACCAGGCACGATGCCCACCCGAACACCCAGAGCTCCCAGCCGTTTCCAACGACTCTGCGACGAGCTCGCGATCCCCCGGAATCACTGACCCACAGAAGATCGCCAACAGCATCCAAGATCAGCGACAGAGCCGACGAACGTGCTCAGTTGATGATGCGCTGACCACGGGTTCCGTCAGTCCGCAATGGACGGTCGACAGCTTCGGACGGCCGGGCACTTCTCATGCCACCTTGATGACAACCTTGCCCGAGGTGTGACCGTTCTCGACGGTGGCGAGGGCGGCCGGGGCATCGGAGAGCGGATGGACCGCGGTGATTACGGGTGCGAGGAGCCCGTCGAGGGCCAGCCGGGCCGACCGCTCCAGGTTCTCGCGGTCGACGCGACGCTCGACGAAACGCCCACCGAGATCGGGCACAGACATATCACCCACAGCGATGACGTTGCGGGGATCCTGGGCCAGCGGAGCGACCGTCCGCAGCGAGGTGCCTCCGGCCAGGTCGACGATCCCGTCGAAGCCGTCCGGAACCAGCTCGCGTGCCGCGGCGGCGACGTCCTCGGCGGTGTAGTCGATGAACCGCACCCCGATGGCCTCGGCGTGCTCGCGTTTGGCGGTACTCCCGGTGCCGATCACACGCAGCTCGCGCCCGATAGCCAGCCGGGCGACGGCAAGGCCGACCCCGCCCCCGACTCCGTTGACCAGGACCGTGGCACCGGCCGGGAGGCCGAGCTGGTCGAGCACGTCCATCGCGGTCGTCCCGGCTACTGGCAGCGTTGCCGCCACGGTCGTGGACAGACCCTCCGGGATGCGCGCGGTGTTCGGCGCGGACAGCACCGTCGTCTCGGCGTAGGTGCCGCCACCGGTGAGTGCGAAGCCGAAGACCGCGTCACCCACCTCGAGCCCGTCGACGTCCTCGCCCCGGGCGAGAACGATTCCGGCTGCCTCCATGCCCAGCACACGGGGAAACGGACGCCCGCCGTCGAGCCCGTCGACCAGACCCGAGCGCAGAAGGTGGTCGAGGGGATTCACGCCGGCGACATCGACCCGGATCAGCACCTCGCCGCGACCGGGGACGGGATCGGGACGATCGAAGAACTCCTGCACCTCGGGCCCGCCATACCTGCCGAAACCCCACGCCTGGCCCATCTTCCGCCGCCTCTCGTACCACCGACCCGGTGATTCCGGGCGTTGTCACCATCCTCACCTCTGACATTGACGTGAGGGGCAACCGACTGAGATGCAGATCACATCATCAGGCCGACTGCGCCACCGGTTCCGGGCCCGTGGACAGCTCCGCCCGGTGTCGGCTGTTGGCCCTGATCAGCACGTCGAGTGCATCCCGGGTTTCGATCAGGTGCGCGATGTCGGCGTCGATCCGGTCGCGCTCGCGCATCATCGCCGTGAACGTCTCCTCGGCGACGCCCAGGTCACCCGGGACGTCCACACACGGCAGCACAGTCGCGATCACCCTGCTGGACATACCCGCGTCGAACAGCTGTCGGATGAGTGACACGCGCTGGACCGCAGCATCGGAATAGTGACGCTGCCCCGCGTCGGAGCGTGAGCTGGTCAGCAGGCCCTGCTCTTCGTAGTACCGCAGTGAGCGCGGACTCACGCCCGTGCGCTTGGACAACTCGCCTATACGCATCCCTGAGAGCCTACGCCCGCGTGCTCCAGGTTCATACCGCCGTCGAGTCATGGACGCTCGCGGACACCCCCACGGCCGCAGGGTTGTCCTCCCGGTCCCACGACTGAGCACGTTCGTCTGTACACGCCTGAGCACTTTTCTGGCTCTGGCAAGATTTTCGTAGCCGGAGATCAGTCCGAGCTCGTGATCGGCCGATCCTGGTATCGGCGGCGTAAGTGGGCGATGAGAACGACGCGTTGGCGGAGAAGGGGGACGCCGGCGCATCCCGCCATGATGCGTTTCTGGAGTTTCACGTCGGTGATGCGGCCTTCGTCGACGCCGGAGTTGTAGGGGGTGGTGATCCCCTGGATCAGCGCGTCCCGGTCCTCGCGCAGGGCTGTCGCGATCCCGACGAGAGGTGGCAGTCGAGCCAGTCCGGTAGTGGTGTGGCGTCGTGGTTGTCGAGCATGGCCGCGAACCGGCGGATCAGGTCGTGGGTGCGGTGGAGTTCCGGGCAGTGCTCGAGGAGCCGGTGCAGTCGCTCGGCGGTCTGCGGGGTGTGCCGGTGGGGCGCGGTGACGATCCAGCGCGCGACCTCGCGCGGAGACGGCGGTCGTTCGCGCGGCTCGTCCAGGGGCAGGCCGCGCCGCAGCGGCGCGACCGCCATCTTCACGCGCTGGTAGTGGCCCGAGTAGCCCTTGGTCGAGAGCTCCTGGTGAAGGACGGTGGCGCTGTGCTCGCCTTCGTCCCAGCGTTGTTGCAGGTAGTCGAGGTACGGATCCAGTGTGGACGGGCGGCGGGGCGGTCGGCGCACGACCTCCTGCCAGGTGCGGGCGCGAGCGTACTTGCGGACCGTGCGGCGGTCCAGGCCGAGTTCGCGGGCCACGCTGCTGTGGGAGCGACCGGTGTCGATGGCCGCGTGCACGGCTTCGAACAGCCGCCGTGCGTGGCGATCGGCGCGTGTGTCCGCCGTTGTTGCCGCCCCGTCGCGCTCAGGGGTGGTGTCCTCGGGTTCGGGCAGCGCGGTGGGCGGAGGCGATGTCCTTCACGCGCCGGGACAGGCCCTGCCAGAGGTGGAAACGGTCGCTGACCTGGAGGGCATCGGGGGCGCCCGCGGCGATGCCCTGCCGATAGGCGAGAGAGCCGTCGCGGCAGGCGACCTCGACGCCGGGGTGTTCACGCAGCCATCGGCCGAGCTGCTCGGCGTCCCGGCCCTCCCACAGAGAGAGCGGGAGGCGGGTCGTGGCGTCCACCAGGAGGGTGCCGTAGGTGTCGCCGTACAGCGCGAAGTCGTCCACCCCCAGCACGTGTGGTGTGACGAGCGGGGGCAGCGGCATGCGCATAAGTTGGGAAAGGACGGTGCTCCGCGAGAGCGCGACGTCGACGACCCGCAGCATCCGGGCCCCGCCGCGGCCCGCCAGGAGGACGCCGACCTCCTCGACCACACGCTGCAACAGCGGAGTGCGCTGTTGACAGCGCTCGGTCAACCCCGGCATCTGCTCGGCGAAGGTCACCTTCGGGCAGGCCGGATTCTCGCACTACAAACGGCGCACACTCAGGTCGATCCGCACGGGCCGACCCCCGACCGCAGCGTCTGCGAGGTGACGCACGTAGCGGCTGCGACTCCACTCGCTCGGCGCACCACACCCCGTACAAGCCGCCGCCGCAAGGGAGTTCGTACGGGCCTGGATCCCGATCACGGGACCCGTGAGATCAGTCGAGGTCACCAGCACGTCGGCCAAGTTCGGTATCAATTGCGACAGTTCGATAGAACACAGTCAGAGGATTCCCGCCGACGACTGGGCAGACCATCATCTCGGGATGATCTCCGGCTACGAAAATCTTGCCAGAGCCACTTTTCTCGGTACGCCGACAACTGGTCGACGACCAGCACGACACGAGACCCGGGGGCCGCTCTGGCGAACGGCCGGAACAAACCGGCCGTCCAGGACCGGTCGCGCTCCAGCGTTGTCGTAAGCCTCGTGCCACCCGACGAGCGGCCGGAGATGGCGAACCGGCAGGGAGCGCGGGCACGGCCACCTCCCAGGATCCGAGCGGAGGGACACTGGCTCCAGTGCGCCTCGATCGGCGTACACACGCCAGGGCGCGCGGGGCGCAGATGGGTGACAGGGGGACGGCGGGGGAGACTTCGGGGGCGCTTGGCCCAGGGCTGGGTGTCGGCGAGGGACACCACCGCCGACGACACACCAAGTACGTGCCAGCCGGATTCGAAAATAAGACGTAACCGGACGATCAGGGCGCCGTGTGAGGCACCGCCCACCCACGAGGTTGTTGCGGAATCGGCACGGACGACACGAGGACGGTCAGGGCACGATCGGTTCCCGGCCGGTCCAGGAGATGTCCAGGTGCGGGGCGTCTTCGCTGAGTTTTGCGTTGCATGATCGCGAAGCCGGTGGGGCCGGTGAACGGCGGCCGGCCGGTCAGGAGCGCGAACAGGTTCATCGTCTGTCCGCACCTGGAGGCGGTGCACTTGGATCGGGACGGCGGCAACGGCTGGAGCGTGAACACCGAACGGCACTGGCGGGCCCGAGGGCTGCGCCCCATGGGCCGCGAACTGATCGTCGACAAGTGGGTGGCCGACCAGGGCCCCGCCCCTCGCCCGACTGACCGGCTCCACCGTCCACGTCGACGCCGGCCCGGACGGGCAATGGTCGTCGTCGGCGAGCTTGGACGCCGTCAAAGCGTGTCGCGTGACGGGCGGGCTGCTGCTGGGGGTCTCCACCGCGTGCGAGCCGACTTCCACCACCGGCCCTCAGGACGTTCTGCGCTACGGGGCCGCCGGCCACATCTTCCTCGGTTGGGTTCCGCTCGTGTGAGCGAAGGAAGGCGGCCGTGGCAACACAGAGGGCGGCCTTCGCACCGGATACCCACTCGGCGCTCCTGCGGATCGCCCGCGTCCTGGCGCCTGGCGGCGTGGGCACCACCCTGCGGAGCGGTGCCCGAGGTCACTCGGGCCCGTGAGATGAAAGAGCAACTTCCGGAGAAAGGCGGGGCGCGAGCTTGACAACTCGGAACAGCGGCTCGGTTCCTGCGGGCAGGTCGGGAGATCCATTGCCAACGGAGGCTCGGATTCGCTCCAAGACCGAGCGGCGGGCTCGCGCCGACTCGGGGCGGGCGGCGATCACCGCACGCATGGTGTTCGGGCGGCGTGCCCGTGCCCGGTCCGAGTCGAAGGGTGCGTTCACTCGGACGAACCAGCGTCGATCTCGCCCACCGAGCCGAGAGGTTGCGATCGGCTCGACGCGTCCGGCACCGGCAGGGGCGTACTCCGCACCGGCTCCTCGGCATCGGCCCGAACGAACCTGAGCGGCCACCGGTCCGCCTGCGCCTCGCCGATGGTCAGGTGATGGCGCAGCGTGTGGCGAGTGCGCGGAGTTCGGGTGTGGTGCGTGCGCTCACGAGGAGGGTGGTGACGAGGGCGCGGACGGCGGGGCGGGTGTGGGTTTCCTCGGGGGAGCAGCGTTCGGCGTTCAGGAGGGCTTGGAGGCTTTGGTCGCGGCGTCTCCAGTGGGCGTAGGCGGTGGCGATGTCGGTGTAGTAGCGGCAGCGGCGCTCCACCGTGGGCAGGGTCGCGGGTGCGATGGTGCGGGCGGCGGTGATGGCCGCGTCGGGGTCGCCGGCGGCGTTCTCGGCGGAGATGCGGTGCAGGGCGACGGTGGCGGGTCCGAAGCCGCCGCCGTGGTCGCGGAGCATGACCCCGCCCAGGCGCTCGGCGATGGCGGCAGCCTCGTCGGTGAGTTCACGCATGCCGTCCCGATCCCCGGCCCGCGCGGCTAATTGGATCAGCAAACCGCGTTCGGCGGCGAAGCGCGGGAGGGGCCCTGGAGGGTGGGGTGGTCGGCGGCGTCGAGAGCGATGCGCATGGCCTGTTCGTGCCAGCCGGCCTTGCGGGCGAGAACGGCCAGGTTCCGGGCGGCCTCCGCGGCGACGAGTGGACTGTTCCCGGCGTGGGCGGTGGCGCGGGCGCGGTCGGCGGCCATCCACCCCAACTGGACGTCGTCCAGCTTGATCAGCACATAGACCTCCGCCAGCAGCGCCTGGTGCTCGGGGCTCGCGCTGTCGTCGGCCAAGGCGTGGCCGGCCACGACCAGGCACGGCAGACGTTCCGCGAGGGCACCGTAGCGACCGGCGTGATAGTCGCCCATGGCCACGGCCAAAGCGCCGCGCACCCGCGCCGTAGTAGTGGTCGGCGGCGCGGCGTCAAGACCGAGCATCGCATCGCGCACCCGCGCGACCAGGACATCGCCCGACGCCGGCGTCCGCGCGCCTCCGGCCCCGACGAGGGGGAGGGACGCGGTGGCCGCCAGGTTCGCCAACAGGCGTCGTCTGCGCACGTTCTCGCCCTCTTGTGGTTCCTCGCGCACCACAGTAGGACCCGGCAGCCCCGGAAACGGTCCATGCGCGGCCGGACGCGCTCCCGGTAACGGCGGCGTCGGCGCGAGCCCGAAGTCCTCGACCGACAACTCCAGCGCGTGGGCGAACCGCCGGATGACCGTGACGTCCGTCAACGGCGCGAGACCGCGTTCGTACCGCGAGACCTGCGCGGCGGAGTACCCGGCACGCCGACCGAGTTCGGCCGGCGTCCATGCCCGGGCCAACCGAGCCTGCCGTACCCGCATGCCCGAACCCGGGCGCTGCCGCTGTTGCCTGACGCCGGCCACGGACGACCTCCTCGCCTGCCGGTGCGGGAACTCCCAGTGATAGCACCCGCACACCCCCACGATGAACCGCTTTGCACAACACGCAAAGGGATTGCGCCATGCGTTCCCGGCCGGGACGCGACGACCCCGTCCGAGGCGTGATGGGACCACGCGGCCCACTTTCCAGTCCGCGTCCGGCGTCGGAGTGGCCGCGGTCGCGGCCGCGGCGCTCCTGGTCGTCGCGGCCTGCGGCGGCAAGAACTCCTCGAGCAAGGCCGGCGGCCCGCAGAACAACGACGCCAAGGCGACCGGCACCAAAAGCAACGTCACCATCGGCCTGTTCAACCCGACCATCGGCCCGTTCGCGGCGCTCGGCACCGACGTCAATGCCGGCTTCGACGCGGCTGTGCGGGGAATGACATACGGATTCACCCGGGGCAGATCGCGCCGCGCTGCTGCTCACCGCGTTCGGCGTGCCGGCCACCCACATGACGAACCGCTCGGCACGACGCGCTTGCGGGCATGGTCGGTGCACGCGTCGAGCGCGGCCTCGGCGACGCCGATCGACAACCACGGCAGGCCGAGCACGATGACGTTCGGCGCGGTCGGGTCGACGATGTGGCACCGGTGCTCGCGCGCGCAGCAGCGTTTCGCGAACTCCACCAACCGGCTGCGGGTGCCGCGCAGTCCCATCGAGTCCCGGATCGAGACCAGCTCGATGGTGTCGTCCCGGCCGACCCCGAAGAACGCCGGTCCGTCGTCGAGCAGCGCGTTGACCAGGAAGTGGTCCGCCCTGTCGATCTGTGTCACGCACTGGCACACGGTTGTGGCCGGCGTGGGTGTGGGTCGATGCTCGGTTCGCGGGACAGGAGTCCGGCGAGGGACGCGGCGGCGAGGGCGAGGAGGGGCAGCACGAGCAGGGCCGCGCGGAGGGCGAGGTGGGCGGCGAGGAAGCCGACGAGTGGCGGTCCGGCGAGGAAGGCCAGGTAGCCGGTGCTGGAGACGGTGGCGACCGCCGGGCCCGGCGCATCGGGGAACTGCCGGCCGACACCGCCGAGCACGAGCGGGAACGAGGACGCGATACCCAGGCCGACGGCCGCGAACGCCGGTACCACCACCCACGGGGTGGGCGCCGCGATCGCGATCGCGGCGGCGGAGCCGGCCGTCAGCGCGCCGAAGCGCACGACGCGAACCGGGCCGAATCGCGCCGCCACACGGTCACCGGCGAGCCGCCCGAGCGTCATGGCCAGCGCGAATGCCGCGTAGCCCGTGCCCGACACGCCGGGCCGCGCGTGCACCGAATCCGCGAGGTATACCGTGCCCCAGTCGGTGATCACCCCTTCGATGAGCAGCACGGACAGCCCGAGCAGGCTCAGCCACAGCAGGCGCCGGCGCGATCCGGGCCCGACCCGGGAGCGGGGCCGCGTCCGCGAACGGTGGATGGCGTGTACGGCCGGCCGCAGCACCGCGGCGGCCGGCGCCGAGGCGAGTAGGGCCACGGCGGCGGTGACGAGGAACTGGGTGTCCGGACGCACTCCGGCCGCCGCCGCGGCCGTACCGATCAGCGCGCCGGCGAGCGCGCCCGCGCTGTAGAGGCCGTGGAACGAGGAGATGCCGGAGCGCCGCGAGCCGCGTTCGCCGTCGACGGCGTGGGTGTTCATGGCCACGTCCAGGGTGCCCACCGCGGCGCCCAGGACCGCGAGGGCGAGGGTCAGGGAGAGCAGTCCGTCTGCCGGTGCGAGCAGGGCGATCGCCGACGCGTACACCGGCAGTGCGGCGCGGGTGACGATCCGGCTGCCGAATCGGTCCACCAAGATGCCGGCCGCCGGCATCGCCGGAACCGAACCGAGCGCGACGCCGAGCAGGGCGATGCCCAGTTGCCCATCCGACAGGTGGAGGTCGGCCTTGACCTGCGGAATGCGCGGCGCCCAACTGGCGAGGATCGATCCGTTGAGGAAGAACACGGTGTACAACCCGCGACGGCCGACGCGCGATCGGCGCTGCTCGGCGCCGCGTCGGGGCCCTTCGGGCCGGGTGGCGGGCGCCGCGTCGGCTCGGATACGCATGCGGTTCCGTTCCTTCCCGTCCCGGGTCTCATGCCCCGGCTCGGCGGTGTTCGCGCGTCGTGTCGAGGGACTCGGACGCGTTGCCCACCTCTGGCGCGGCACGGGCGATCCACGGCAGTTCGAGGGCGGTGGGGGTCGTCGGCGGATGGGCCCGGGCGCCCGTGAACGCCTCCGCGTGGGCGACGCCCACCTCGGCGCCGCGCACGGTGGACTGCCGCCGGGCGAGATCCACGAAGTCCCGGCCGGCGCGCCGGCGGCGGCGATCGTTCTGGCTCTCGTGGCGCGCCAGCATGGCCTCCTTCGTCGGCATCGTGTCGGTGATGTCCACCCACAGGTCCGGTGTACCCGCGTTCGCGCCGGTCAGGGTGTCCATGTGGAACATCCCCGGCACCGCGCCGAGCGCGGGGTGGTCGGTTTCGATGCCCGGTTCGCGGGCCAGCAGCCGCGCGGCGCCCGCGAGGGCGCTCGCGGCCCGGTGGTCGGGGTGGTAGTCGTCGGGGTGGTGTGCGAAGACCAGGTCGGGGCGGGTACGGCGGAGCAGGTCCACGACGAGCAGTCGGGTCTCGGGGGTGTCGTAGAGGAAGCCGTCGGGGAGGCCGAGGAGGATCGGATCGACTCCCAGTACCGACGCGGCTTCGCGAGCCTCGCGCGCGCGGACGCCGATCGTGGCAACGGGAGGGGCGACTCGCGCGGTGGGCGCGCCGTTGGTCAGGATGGCGATGTCCACGTGGGCGCCTCGTGCCCGGTAGTACGCGAGGGTGCCCGCGCACAAAAGTTCGACGTCGTCGGGATGGGCGCCGAGGGCGAGAATGCGCATGGTGATCGGTTCTCCTTGGTGTCGTGGTGGACGGGGCCGCTGCCGCGTCCAGCCGTCTCCGGCCGTCTCCTACGCGACATCGGAGAGAATCCGGGCGAGCCCCAGCACGCCGCTGTCGGTGAGGAAGCGCCCGCGCACGTGTCGTCGTCCGTTCTCGCCCAGTTCCCGGGCGTACCTCGGGTCGGCGAGCAATCGCCCGACCGCGGCGCCGAGCCCGGACAGATCACGTGCGTGCGCCAACAGCAGCCCGGACCGGCCGTGTTCGATCTGCTGCCGGATGCCGCCCACCGGTGAGGCGATGACGGGCCGCCCCTTCCAGGCGGCCTCCGACACGGTCAACCCGAATCCCTCCGCGAGACTCTTCTGGATCACCACGGTCGAGCACCTCTGGATGGCGTTGATCGTCAGCGCGTGCTCGGTGGGCTGGTCGGTGGGGATCTGCACCAGATGCACCCGATCCCGCTGGTTCGGGCGACGCTCGCGGGCTTCGCGGCACTCCGCGAGTACCCGTTCGGCCTGCGGATCGCCGGCCGCCCGGGGCCCCACGAGGAGCAGGTGCGCGCCGAACCCCGGATCGACGTGGTCGGTGAACGCCTCGATCACGCCCGGAATGTCCTTCACCCGGTCCCATCGACTCACCTGCGTCACCAGCGGGGTACCCACCGGCAACGATCCGGTGTCCCGGTCGATCCGGGCCATCACCCGCGACGCCTCTGCGGCGGGCCGCAGGAGGAGGTTCTTCGGTGCCAGCGGATTGATGGAGGGCGTCAGGATACGAATCGGCACATCGGGTGGCCCTGCGGACAACGCTCCGTCGTAGGACGCGATGAAGCCGTGTGCGGCGGACAGGTATCGACGCAGGAAGTCCCATGCGGGACCCGCCCGTTCGGCGTCGAGAGGGGTGCCGATGTGGCATTGCCACAAGACGACGCACCCGGCCTCGCGCAGGTACGGGATCAGGCCGGCCGTCTGGTGATCGTGCAGGACGACCACGCTGCTCCGACGCACGACGCCGAGCAGTCGCCGCGCGGCGGCGCGACTCACCTGCTCGTACAGGTCCCGTCCGCTTTCCGGGTCCGGCACGTCCTCGTGGTCGCGGGCGGCCACCCCGCACAACCGGTAGTAGAGCGCCTTGGTGAAGGCGCGGAACTCCCTGCTGCCCTCGATCGTGGCCCATCGGGTATCGATACCCTCGCCACGCAGGTGGGGCAGGGTGGTGCGCAGGAGTTCGGCGACGCCGCCGCGCGTCGGATTGTCGCTGACGTGCCAGACCTCGCGGCCGGCGAGGCGCGTCCGGGCCGCACGCAGCGCGTCGCGCACCTCGGCCAACCGGCGTGCCCCGACGAGGTGTTCGAGCCGGGACAGGGGCGTCGCCGGCAGCAGCACCTCCGGGAGCGGAGCGGTCGGCCCGGGGGGCGGCATGGGCGGGTATCGAACACGGCGCCGGCTCGGGTCCGGGTTGGGGTTGGGGTGGGGGTCCGGGTTCGGGCGGTTCTCCGGAGTGACGGTATCCCTGGCGCGGGCGCCGAAGCGGGGACGGGGTGGCCCGTGCGGGCATCCGGTGTGGTTCATCGTGTTGCCTTGCTGTGCGTGGACGGGGGCGGCGGCGGGCCGGGGTGCGACCCGGCTCGCGGCCATCCGGTCCCGGTCGAGGTCCCGGATCCGGCACCGGACCCGATCCCGGCGCCTGCGCTTCACCATCGGCCCCCCGTTGTCCCGGGTGCCTGAGTCCGCCGTCCCTGACCGGTCCCACCCTCGCCGCGCCGAGATGGGCGCCTCCGGGATGTACCCCCTCGTGCATACCGTCGCCAACGTTCGCGCCGACGACGCGAGTACGGACGACGGGGGAACGAGGGCCCACGCATGTTCGACGACGCATCGGCAGACGAGACCGCTTCCGAGTCACCGAGACCGCGCTGCTCGTGGCCATCGGGCGGGCAGCAGACCACGAACCCGATCTCGACCGAGAGTTCGCGCTGTTCACCCGGCCTCTGACACGGAGAGTTCCGCCGCGCAGCCTGGTGGACGCCGTCTTCGCGTCCCACCGGTCACCCGGACCCGAACTCGTCCGCGCCCAGATCGACGCCCTCATGGCAATGACGACCAGGATCAGCAACCACGGCCTAAAACTCGAACACGCCTCCCAAGGCGACATCACCACCGCTCGCACCTTCGTCTGCACGGTCGAGTCACTGCTCATGTCGCTTTTCCTGGAGCGTCTGTGACCCCCGGCCATCACGAGCGCCGCAGCACGGAACGAGCGAAACCGATCACGTGAGCCCCGGAGCGGCCAAGGGCTCGGCACGCCGACGAAGCCGCACGGCGCACCCGGCCGGGCGCCATGCCGGCCCTGCCCACGACCCAGAACGCGCCAACCATGCGGGGCGGACGACGACCTTCCGAACGTCGGCACCCGTTCCCCGTGAAGGCGCCCGGTCGGATGTACCGCCCGCCCGCACCGCTCGCCATCCGGGTCCACCGGCTCCGGCGGACACCTCGAGTCGGCGTACTGGTCTATCTGGCTCTGGCAAGATTTTCGTAGCCGGAGATCATCCCGAGACGGTGGTCTGCCGATCCGGATGTGGGTGCGGTTCGTTTCGAGGACCGACACTGATCATCCAGTGAGCGCGAACTTCCGTGCGGGAGCGCCGGTTACGGGCGGATGGCGATGGTGCTGAGCGTGCCGTTGCCCCAGATGGTGGTGCTCATCATCATCTGACCGTCCAGGGACGCCACCGTGAACTCCGGAACGAAACGATCAGTGAAGAGGGTCGCGAAGCCGCTCCGCAGCAAGTCCACCTCACTTCTCACCAGGTCCCACTCGTCGAGCAGTTGGAAACGGAACCACACCTCGTACGGCTCATGGTCCGAATCGTCCCCGAGGCGGGCTCGGCCGAGCGCGAGCAGAAACTCGCGCTTCTCGTCGAGGAGCCCGAACTCCGCGGCCATTCGATGCCAGCCCGTGTTGACCTTGTCGGCGAAGTCCGAAGCGTCCAGGTCGGCGACCTCTTCCGGGTCGGAGTCGAAGCGTCCGTGCTCAGGCCCGGCGCTCGCAGGCGACGCGTACTTCGGTAGCGGCAGTCGGACCTCCTGTCGGACTCGTTCGACGAGTCGGAGCCCGGCGGAGGCGAGCAAGTCACCTATCTCGGCGTCAGTCAGAATCACGGCAGCACAGTAACCGCAGTTCACGCCACCCGCGCCGGATTTTCTGGCGATCCAAGAGCGCCTACCACCCCTTGATCGCAAGCTTCACTCGAAACGAGCCGCACCCTCCGGATATCGGCGGCGTAGGTGGGCGATGAGGACGACGCGGTGGCGGAGGAGGGGGACGCCGGCGCGTCCGGCCATGATGCGTTTCTGGAGTTTCACGTCGGTGATGCGACCTTCGTTGACGCCGGAGTTATAGCGGGTGGTGATCCCCTGGACGACGGCGTTCCGGTCCTCGCGCAGGGCTGCTGCGACCCCGACGAGAGGCGCCGGTCCGCTGTTGGTGAGCCCGTCGAGCCAGTCGGGTAGCGGTGCGGCGTCGTGGGAGTCGAGCATGGCGGAGAACCGCCGTACCAGGCCGTGGGTGCGGTGGAGTTCCGGACAGTGTTCGAGGAGCCGGTGCAGGCGCTCGGCGGTCTGCGGAGTGTGCTTGTGGGGAGCGGTGACGATCCAGCGTGCGACCTCGCGTGGGGACGGCGGTCGTTCGCGCGGCTCGTCCAGGGGCAGGTCGCGCCGCAGCGGCGCGACAGCCATCTTCACGCGCTGGTAGTGGCCCGAGTAGCCCTTGGTCGAGAGCTCCTGGTGAAGGACGGTGGCGCTG
Organism: Embleya sp. NPDC055664; assembly: GCF_053618075.1. Classification (NCBI taxonomy): domain Bacteria; kingdom Bacillati; phylum Actinomycetota; class Actinomycetes; order Kitasatosporales; family Streptomycetaceae; genus Embleya; species Embleya sp. NPDC055664. The sequence goes on along the minus strand of NZ_JBSHGZ010000021.1, from coordinate 126,031 downwards.
TGCTCGCCTTCGTCCCAGCGTTGTTGCAGGTAGTCGAGGTAGGGGTCCAACGTGGACGGTCGGCGGGGCGGTCGGCGCACGACCTCCTGCCAGGTGCGGGCGCGAGCGTAGTTGCGGACCGTGCGGTGGTCCAGGCCGAGTTCGCGGGCCACGCTGCTGTGGGAGCGATCGGTGTGGGTGGCCGCGTGCACGGCTTCGAACAGCCGCCGTGCGTGGCGATCGGCGCGCGTGTCCGCCGTTGCCGCCCCGTCGCGCTCGGGGGTGGTGTCCTGAGGTTCGGGCAGCGCGGCGGGCAGGCAGTCGCGGTGGGCGGAGGCGACGTCCTTCACGCGCCGGGACAGGCCCTGCCAGAGGTGAAAACGGTCGCTGACCTGGAGGGCGTCGGGGGCGCCCGCGGCGATGCCCTGCCGATAGGCGAGAGAGCCGTCGCGGCAGGCGACCTCGACGCCGGGGTGTTCACGCAGCCATCGGCCGAGCTGCTCGGCGTCCCGGCCTTCCCAGAGCGTGAGCGGAAGGCGGGTCGTGGCGTCCACCAGGAGGGTGCCGTAGGTGTCGCCGTACAGCGCGAAGTCGTCCACCCCCAGTACTCGGGGAGTGACGAGCGGGGGCAGCGGTATGCGCATCAACTGGGCGAGCACGGTGCTCCGCGAGAGTGCGACATCGACGACCCGCAGCGTCCGGGCCCCGCCGCGGCCCGCCAGGAGGACGCCGACCTCCTCGACCACACGCTGCAACAGCGGAGTGCGCCGTTGATAGCGCACGGTCAACCCCGGCACCTGCTCGGCGAAGGTCACCTTCGGGCAGGCCGGATTCTCGCAGTACAAACGGCGCACACTCAGGTCGATCCGCACGGGCCGACCCCCGACCCCAGCGTCCGCGAGGTGCCGCACGTAGCGGCTGTGACTCCACTCGCTCGGCACACCACACCCCGTACAGGCCATTGCAGCAAGGGAGTTCGTACGGGCCCGGATCCCGATCACGGGACCCGTGAGATCAGTCGAGGTCACCAGCACGTCGGCCAAGTTCGGTATCAATTGCGACAGTTCGATAGAACACAGTCAGAGGTTTCCCGCCGACGACCGCGCCGACCATCATCTCGGGATGATCTCCGGCTACGAAAATCTTGCCAGAGCCACTTCGACGAGTACGCCGACACCGCGACATGCTTCGTGTTGGGGGTGTCGGTTTTGCCCGGGGGGTAGTGGATGAGTCCGGTCGTGCAGCGTTTCGTGGGTGCCGCGGGGACGGTGGTGGTCGCGGTCGTGGTGAACGTGGCCACCGGGTTCCTCACCGATCACCGGTCGACGGCCTGGTGGGTCTCCGCGGTCGTGTTGCTCGTGGTGGGTGTCGGGGTGCAGTGGTGCCTTCCGGTGCCGGCCGCGGGGACCAGGCGCCAGTCGGCCGAGGACAACACGGTCGGCGGTTCGTTCACCCAGACGTCCGCGGGACCCGCCGAGCAGCAGGCGCACCGGAACGCGATCACGGGCGACTTCGAGCAGCGCCAGGATGGGTGAGCCGCGCAAGGGCCTTCGGCGCCTGTTCGGCCGGCGTCCCGCGCGGCGATCCGAGATCGTCCAGGAGGCGCACGGCAACACCGCCGCGGGGAGCCTTCAGCAGAACATCGGCGGGACCAACGTCGGTGGTGACCAGCACAACGTCACCGCGCACACCGTCCTGGTCTCTCAGGCCGCGGCCGGGGACGACACCGGTGCCAGCGAGTCGCAGGACGCGGCTTTCGCACGGGAGCGGCGGGAGTACCTGCATCGCGTGTGCGACCGGTACCGGCGGGTGGATCTGGAGATCCTCACCCCCCTCGACGCGCAGGACGAGCACCCGGAGATGCTCCTGCGCGAAGTGTTCGTCCCCCAGAACGTGCGGGAGAACCCCCCTCCCTTCGAACTCCTCGACCTCCCCCGCGAGGTGCTGCGGCGCCTCGCCGACGGCGAACACATACCCGCTCTGCCGGACCGCCTGGACCGCGAACGCCTGGAACAGGCCCGCCCGGCCTACCGCGACCGCCCCGCGCACCCGGTCCTGGACGCGCTCGCCCGCACGGACCGAGCTGTGATCCTCGGCGGCCCCGGAGCCGGCAAGTCCACCCTCGCCCGCTTCGCGATGCTCGCCCTGGCCACGGCCGAACTCGAACCCCACACCGACACCACCACCGTGCCCGCCGATTGGGAGGGCCGGCTGCCGCTCCTGGTCGAACTGCGCTCCTACGCCGACCCGATGTGGCGCGGCCGCGGCTTCCTCGACCTGATCGACGAGCTCGGGCGCGAACACAACCTGGGCCTGCCCAAGACCCGACTCAAAGCCTTCCTCGACGACGGCGGACGGGCACTGGTCGTCTTCGACGGTCTCGACGAGATCTTCGACCCCGACACCAGAGCCGACGTCGTCGCCCGCATCGAGGGATTCGCCTCCCTGTATCGAGGCGTCCGTACGATCGTCACCTCTCGCGTCATCGGCTACCGCCGAGCCGCGCTCGACGCCGCCGGGTTCACCACCCACATGCTCCAGGACCTCGAACCCGCCCAGATCGAAGCGTTTGCCACCGCCTGGTACGACCGCAGCTGCAAGGGCGACCCCCAGGCGGGCACACGGATGCGCGCCCGACTCTTGGACGCCATCGCCGACTCCAAGGCCGTCGCCGAACTCGCCGGCAATCCGATGCTCCTGACCATCCTGGCCATCATCGCCCGTCGACGAGAACTGCCCCGAGACCGACGAACGGTCTACCGACACGCCGTCACCGTCCTGATCGAACACTGGGACGTCAACAAACACCTCGGACACACCGAGAACAGCGGACTACCCCGCCCCGAACCCGACGACAAACTCGCCATGCTCCACCGCGTCGCCCGCCGCATGCAGGACGGCCCCGCCGGACTCGCCGGCAACCACCTCGCCGCCAAAGACCTGATCGAAGAACTCACCGCCTACTTCACCGACGAACTCAAATACCCCCACGACCGCGCTCGCACGGCCGCCCGCGCGATCCTCAGCCAATTCCAACACCGCAACTTCATCCTCTCCAGCTTCGGCGCCGGCCTCTACGGCTTCGTCCACCGCGCCTTCCTCGAATACCTCGCCGCCGACGACATCAACGAACGACTCACCAACCGCGACCTCGAAGTATCCGAACTCCTCGACCTGTTCGCCACACATGCCCACGACCCCGCCTGGAGGGAAACACTCCTCCTCCTCGTCGGCATGATCCCCAACAAATTCGCCGCCGCCGTCACCCGACTCCGCGACGCCACCCCCACCTGGCAACCCCACCTCCGGCTGCCGACCACTTCCCTCCTCGCCCTGAGCGCCGTCGGCGAGATCCGCCACCTCCCCACCCTCACAAGCCTGGCCCCCGACACCACCCGCCTTCTCATCCGACTGCTCACCGAAGCGGCGAGAAGAGAAAGAACCTACAACTCGAGCCTCATCGAGGCGCTGAGGTCTCGGGCACTGCCCACCCTCGACCAACCACCCGCATGGCTGGACGCCCCCCGGTATCAGGTCTGGTACCAGACTTCCGGATACGCCCTGCGGCGGGCCCCCGCCACCCGCCACACCGCCGCGCGACTCCACCTCGCCACTCGAAACCAGACCCCGACCTCCTTGCATCACTACGCCACTTCCGACACCAGCCCAATTCTTCGGTAGGTCGCGGTCGAGGCGATCGCGGGTGGGTGGCCGGATGATCCGGGGACGCTCGCGTTGCTTCGCGACCTCGCCACCACCGACACCGACGCTGGCCTTCGAGTAGTCGCGGTCGAGGCGATTGCGGGTGGGTGGCCGGATGATGCGGGGACGCTCGCGTTGCTTCGCGAGCGCGCCACCACCGACACCGACAGTGGCGTTCGGAGGGTCGCGGTCGATGCGATTGCGGACGGGTGGCCGGATGATGCGGGCGCGCTCGCGTTGCTTCGCGAGCGCGCCACCACCGACGAGGACTGGGACGTTTGCTGGGCTGCGGTCGATGCGATTGCGGGTGGGTGGCCGGATGATCCGGGGACGCTCGCGTTGCTTCGCGACCTCGCCACCACTGACACCGAAGCTAGCGTTCGACAGGTCGCGGTCGCGGCGTTCGCGCGAGCGGGAGCCGGTGATCCGGGGGCACTTGCGTTGCTTCGCGACCTCGCCACTACTGACACCGACGGTGACGTTCGGCGGGTCGCGGTCCACGCCATCGCGCGACACCACCCCAAGGCTGGCCAACAGGCCTCTGATTGAGAGGTGTCTTCGCGTACGTGCTCATATGGCTTCGTTCACTTTCAACAGCAGCGTTTGTTCACCGTTTTGGGCTGCGGTGGGTGATGAGCGGCGGCATCGATGTTCACTTCAAATGACGTCACTGAGGTCCACCTGTGAGGGCGAGGGCAACATCGAGGCGGGAAGCGGATCGCCCTGGTCGGTCAACAGCAATTCGGGTTCGACATGCTGGTGCGATGAGTGATCGTGCGGGTGCATCGGTGAAGGTGTGGTTCGCCCTTGACCGGGACGAGGATGGTTGGCCGCCGGTCGGTGTCGAGAGTCTTTGGGCGGTCGACATCGGCGAAGGGCTGGTCCGGATCGACAACGTGCCGTTCTTCGTGCGCGATCTCGCGTGTGGTGACATCGTGCGCACCCGGGTCGACCGGGAGGACGGGCGCCTGCACTTTCGGGAACGGCTGCGCTGGTCGGGAAACTGCACCGTGCGGGTGATCCCGTTCCGGGACGGGGCCTTGCGGGGGGATCGGCAGGCCGTGCTCGACCTGTTCGGGCCGTTGGGGGTCTCCGGTGAGGGTGTCGAGCGGTTCGGGATGGTGGCACTCGACGTGCCCGCGAACACGGACTTCGGGCCGGTCCGAGAGTTGTTGGCGCGGGGTGCGACCGAGGAGTGGTGGGACTTCGAGGAGAGCTGTGTGGGCGACGCGTGGGAGGCGGCCGCCGTCTGATGGCCGATCGTCGAGGACGAATGGAGGCGACGTATTGCCGCGGCTCGGCCTCGAAGGACGGTTGGTGGCCCGCCGCCTGTGTGGGTTGCGGGCCACCGAGTCGAACGGGGCAGTGGGTCAGCCGGTCTCGGCGCGTTCCTCGGCTCGTGCGCGGGTGCTGGCAAGGCGGTAGGAATCGGTGCCGGTCTCGATGATGGTGCCGTTGAAGGTGAGGCGATCGAGGATGGCCGCGCAAAGCACTCCGCGACCGTCTTCGACCGCGACCCGATCCGGCGGCCGTCGTCCTGCATGTCCCACCGGTCGACCAGCTCGTTCAGCTCGGCGAGCGTGGCGACCTCGGGAACCGGGGTGAAGTGATTCCGGCGGAAATAGCCAATCTGCCCTTCCACCCCGCCCTTCGAATGGCACCTCGACGTGGGCGGCCACCTCCAGAACTGGACGGTCCGGGCGGTGCGCGACGCGATCGCCGCGGACGCGCACATCCCGATCACGTTGCTGGACGACCCGGACCCGCAGGTGCGGGAGACGGCCGCGTACGCCCTGGCCGCGGCCTCGGCCCGGGCGGAGGAGATCTCCGCCGCCCTGCACGGGCGCCTGCGCACCGAAACCGCCCCCCGCGTGCGCGCGAGCCTGGTCCTGGTGATCGCGCAACTGGCCCGGGAACACCGGCACGAGGGCGCCGCCGTCTTCACCCGCGCCCTGTGGTCGGAGGCGACCGGTCCCTCGGAGGTGCGGGTGTGTGCCGCGTTGGGGTGGCTGTGCCTGGTCGAAGACCCCGTCCCCGACACGCTGCGCACGATGATCGAGGAGACCGTCACCCCCGAACTCCACCGGGTGTTGTCCCCGACGCCGTGGCTGACGCAGGTCGACGACCTGGGTGTCGCCGGGTTGTCCCACACCCTGTGGCAGATGCTCGACCCCGAAACCTGGCCCGGCCCTGCGCCGGAGCCCTGCTTCTGACGGTCCGCGCCCCGAACCGCGGTGGGCCGCGGTCCGGGCCGGGGGTCTCCGGGCGCGGCCGGGGCGTTCATGTTCCCGGGAGCTTGGGCGTGCCGTCGGATGCGACGCGTTTCTCGAACGCGGGGGCGATCGCGAACGCGCGTCCGCAGGGCGGGCATTGTGCCGTTCCGAAGACGTACGGCAGGCCGCGGGCGAGCGAGGCCTGCCCGTCGCGGATCGCGATCGCGCGCAGCCGCGCACCGAGCGGGGACATCTCCTCGGGCGGGCTCGCGCACAGGGGACGGCGGTCGATGTCACCGCGATGCCAGTCCCGGATCGCGGAGTAGTTGTTGTGATCGCCCACCGCGACGGTGACGTCGGTACCGCAGTGCGGGCAGTGGACGGCGAGGAACGCGTCGGTGAGGTCGTCGAGCCCCCAGGCCCAGGCGAGATGCCCTTCGAGCGCGAGCATGCCGCACAACCGGTGGACGTAGTGCGTCTCGTGCGCGTGGTCGGCGAGACGCGCGTCCGCGACGACCGCCATCTCCGCGATCCGTGCGGCGTACGGCTCCGATACCCAGTCGTAGCAGCGTATCCGGCGTCCTGCCGAGACGATCCCACCGGCCAGGAACACCGCCGCGCCCCGATCCTCCCTGGCGCCGCCGACGGCGACCTCCCACAACAGGGGCAACGCGGCGAAGCTCGCGGGGCACACACTCTCGTCCCGACACAGCCTGCCGTGCAGAGCGCGCCAGGTCCGCTCCCGGTTGTGCGGCGCGAGGTTCGCGAACAGCACGGGGATGTCGCCGGCCGGGCCCTTGAAGTGATACAGCCGCGACCAATCCGTCATGGGAGCGCAGTCAACCAGCTGCCACGGACACCCCCCAGACCCGACGGCGCGCATCCCGACGACCCCACTCGAGTCACAACGGCGAACGCACGGGCGGCTACGACCCGGAGACCTGCGGGCGTCAAGACCGCGACGGGAAATCCGCACCTCGCCCGCCCTGCCGAACCCGCAACACCTCGACCCTGACGCCGACTTCGGGCAACGCCCGTCACGGGCTCCGGCGATCCGCACGGCGGCGCCGCTGGAGCACTGGATCCTTGTCCGCGAGCGTGACGTGGGCCTGGTGGGAGGTCCCCGCGCGGCCGATACGGTCGACCCCGGCCGGTCGAACAACGACGAAGTTCGACGTTCGGCGAACGCACGGCGGCATGTTCCTCGGGTGGCGGCAGTGCGTCATGCGTCCGTAAGGTGTGCGTCGATGTATCGGGCGAGAGTCAGCGCGTCCTGAGGGTTGTCTGCCTGGAAGGTGACCCGGCGGATCAGACTGACGCCGTTGGGCGTGATGCCCTCGCGGGCGAGGACGAAGAGCAGGGCCAGGAAAGCGGATCGGGCGTTGCCGTCGTCGAACGGATGGAAGAAGCAGACGTCGAGGTAGGCCCGTGCGGCACGCGCGGTGACCGGCGGTACCCGCCCGTCGGCCGCCTGGCTTTCGCTCAGGCAACCGTCGAGGCGCGTACGGGTGTCCGGGTTGATGCCGTAGCGTTCGCGGCCGCCTTTGGCAAAGGCCGGAAGGCTGCGAAACTGCGGCGGCTCGGGTACGCCCAGGACGTGTTGCTGCCATCTGCGCAGCAGTTCGAAGTCGAGCGGGGCGCCGCGCGCAGCGTCGAGCCGTACCAACTCCAGGGCGGCCAACAGCCCGTCGGCGCGGGCAGGATCGATGGCCCCGTCGAAAGCGCGAATGTCCTCCGTGGCACCGTCGCGCGACACGGCTGCGGGAGCGCCCGTGCCACGGTCCGGTGCCTCGTGCCAAGGCACGTCCTCCCGGACCTCCAGCCAGCGCCGGAGGTGGTCGGGCGCGACCGCGGCGGGCCGTGCCCCGGTGTCCGGACGGACCGACAGCGCGAGCCGCTCGACGACGTCCTCGATCAGTACCGTGTCGGGCCCGGTCCAACTCTCGAACCGGCCGCCGATTGCCCGCCGGACCATGTCCCGCGCGACGTCGGGCGCGACTCCCCACCGGCTGAGGAACCAGGTCAGCACCTGCTCGCAGTGCCCGTACCAGCCGCTTTCACAGCCGGTGCGATCGACCACGTGCCGGATGAGGTTCCGGGCGGCACATTCCCACAGGATTCGCTGTTCCTCCACGGATTCCGGATCCAGCGGGTATGTCTCGAACCATCCGGCGAGGCTCTCCAGCCACTCCCGCCACTCGCACAGCGCCGTCACGACTTGCGCGAGCGTCTCCGGCGGGGTGGTGATCGAATCGCGCATGCAGCACCAGTTCCCGACCGGCCCACCGTCGAAGTCCCCCTCGCCCTGCGACCATCGCCAACCCACCGCCCAGCGCCCGTAGCGCTCGACAAGGGCGTGCGACATGGCGTCCGCCCACGGCCTGGCCACCTCCCAACTCCAGACGTTCATCGCCGAGTCGGCGATGGAGACATCGGGCCGGCCCGGTATGCACCGAGCCGGCCCGAGCGAACGCACCACCTGCGTTGCGGACGCGGGGTCGAACGGATGACGGGCAGGGTCCACCTCGTCCCACATCAGATGGCCGGGAGCCAGGTCGGGGATCATTGCGCAAGCCTGCCATGCCCATCCGGGGTGCACTCGAGCGGATTGCCGCGCCGCCCGGCATCGCCGTGTCGCCTCGCCGTGAGTGTGGGGCCAAGCGTGTTCGGGGTGTGGATCACGTCCGTTCGAGGAACCCCGTCTACGGGCCATCGTCGCTTCCCGACGCCGCCTGGATCGGCCACCTCTCCCTCCCGCGTGCACAACCGCAGCGTTGCCGCTTGTGGCGGGGCATCCAGGTGTACCCACTCACGGGCAGGGCGCCCGGATTGTAGGCATGGGAGTCTCGGGGCGGGGTCGGTTCGTTGTTCCTCGCCGCCACAGGTGGGGCATTCGAGGTCGTCTTCCTGCAGGACGTCCCACTCGGGCTCGTTCACATGCTCCACATGCCCGCGCCGAGCATCGACTTGATCTCGCCTGCCAGGCCCCCTCGGGGTTGACCCGAAAGTCCAGGTTGTAGCGGGTGCGCATGCGCGCGCTCTCCAGGATCATGTGCACCGGGTTGTCGCCGGGGTGTGAAGACAGCACCCGCTTGATGTCCTTGATGACCTTCTCGTTGACCTTGGTTGGCGCTGGCGTTCGCCGCCCTGCGCTTGGGTGGGACCGCGTCGTCGTTGGGCGTGGTGCTCGCGGCCGGGACACTTCCCCAACTCGTGTTCGCCTTGGCCGGTGGCGTGTTCGGGGATCGTTGGGACCGTGTCCGGTTGATGGTGGGTTCGAACGTGGTCGCCGCGTCGGCGCAGGGTCTGTCCGCAGTCCTGTTGTTGTCGGGGGTCGCGGCGGTGTGGCACCTGGCGCTCCTGGCGGTGGTCGTCGGCGGCGCGAGCGCGTTCTTCCAGCCCGCGGCGGCGGGCACGGTGTCGGCGCTGGTGCCCAAGGGCGATCTGGTGCGGGCGAACGCGCTCCTGCAGACCGGCTTGCAACTGGTCAAGGTGGGTGGGCCGATCCTCGGCGGTGTCCTGGTGGCCGCCGCCGGACCGGGGTGGGGAATCGCCGTCGACGCCTTGTCGTTTCTGGCGTGTGCCGCGGTGATGTCCCGAGTGCGGGCTCCGCTGCCCGCGTTGGTGTCCGGGCGGCGTTCGGTGATGCGCGATCTGGGCGAGGGGTGGGCGGAGTTCGTGTCCCGAACCTGGCTGTGGGTCCTGACGGCGCAGGGCGCGATCGTCGTGGGGGCGTGGCTGGTCGGATACACCCTGCTGGGCCCGGCCTATGCCCAGCGGTACCTGGGTGGGCCGGGTCCGTGGGGGTTGGTGGCCGCGGCGTTCACGGTGGGCCTGGTGGTGGGCAGTACCGCGTGTCTGGCGTGGCGGCCGAGCCGGCCGGGCTGGGTGAGTTGTGTGTCCAGCGCGGCCATGGCGTTGCCGATGGTCGCGATGGCGACCCGGGCCCCGCTGTGGGTCCTGTCGGCGGCTGTGGCGGTGACCGGGGCGTCGTCGAACGCGTCGATCGTGGCGTGGCGCTCGTTGATGCAGCATCGGATCCCGCAGGAGCGGCTTGCCCGGGTGACGGGGCTGAACACCGCCGGACAGTTGTTGTTCGTGCCGGTCGGCTACCGATCGCGGGGCCGGTGGCCGAGCACTACGGGCTGCGGCACACCCTGATGCTCACCGGGCTGGGTCTGGCGGCGGTGTCGCTTCTTCCCCTGCTCGTGCGGGACGTCAGGGGCCTGGTGCTGCCCGCGAGCGTCGCGGAGTCAGCCGCGTGAGGTCGTTTCCACCGTGAGGACGGCGAGGTGGTGGGCGCGGTCGACGGGAAGTACGGACGCGCCCACCCAGCCGGGGGCGATCAGGGCGTGGCCGGGTGCGGCGTGCAGGGTCAGTGGTCGTCCCCAGGGGAGACCGGGCAGCGAGGTGGTGTCGCAGCCCGCCCGGGGATCGTGCAGGGTGATCGCGCCCGAGTCGGGGTGCGGAGGCGGTCCGAGGTCCGCGAGATGACACCAGGCACGCCACGGGCCGGTTCCGTAGGAGAGGGTCACGCGGTGGTCGGGGCCCCACAGCTCCATGGTCGCCGCCCGGATGGGGGCGGCGGGCAGGCCCAGCAGCGCGGCGATCGAGGTCAGGGCGGCGTGGATGGCCTCGATGTCGAGGACGTCGTCGGCCGCGAGGGCCGGCGGCGGGCTGCCGTTGCGGGCGTGGCGCAGGGCGGCCTGGACTCGATCGAGGTCCGGGTCGAGCGTGAGGTGCCCGACCCAGACGGGCGTGGCCCACGACCATCCTCTCGTTCCGCGAAGGTGTCTTGCGAACCGTACGGTCGGGCACCCACATCCCGTGCGAAGCCGGGGATGGCGAACGAGCCGGGGCCTGCGGCGGCGCCCCGGTCCGCCCGACCCCGTCGAAGCCCCGCGTGAAGTCCGGGATGGGGGCGGCGGTTCGCATCGACGGTCGCATGCGGCAGCCGTCGGTGTACGCGGTGAAGGGTCGGTGGGTTCACGCGGTCGGAAGTGATCGTATTTCGACACTCTTTCGGGGGACTTCGTAATCGGGGATCCGGACCTAGGATTTCACTGCCGCGTCCCATGCAATTGCAGGTGGGCTTGCGCCGATGGGAGAACCGCAGACGGCGGGTGTGCCGGATGGTGGGGGCGCGGTTCGGGTTCCGACGCATATTCGAATGGGGTTTCGATGAGTGGATTCGACAACGGGATGCCGGCCGACTCCGTTTCCGGGGTGGTGTGGGTGAAGAGCACGGCCAGCAACGCCGAGGGGAACTGCGTGGAGTTGGCGGGGTTGCCCGACGGGCGGGTCGCGGTGCGCAATTCGCGTCATCCCTCGGGGCCGGCGCTCGTCTATACACGATCCGAGATCGCCGCGTTCGTGAACGGTGCAAAGAGCGGTGAATTCGATCGGTTGGTTTCCTGACGTCCTTCCGAACATCTTTTCGAAATTGCGGACATGCGAGCGAGTATGAGGATAATGGGCCCGTCTCACGATTCCTTCAGGAGTTCGCATGTCCGCTCATTCGCCGAACGGTGATCCCTCGCTCGCCCCGATCGTTCCCATGGCGGGCAGAACGGAGAAGCCGGGCTTCGCGGCCATGATGGTCGGCATGCATCTGCGGGACCTGTGCGAGTCCCTGGGCCTGCAGATCAAGGACGTCGCGGGCATCATCCGGGCCTCCGATTCCAAGATCAGCCGGATGGAGCGGGGGGAGAACCCGCAGAGCGAACGCGACGTGCTGGACCTGCTGAAGGCGTATCGGGTCACCGACGAGGCGACCGTGGCCGTGATCAAGGACCTGGCACGGCAGGCGCGGCAACGCACGTGGTACCGCGCCTACAACGACGTGATGCCCGGCTGGTCCCGTCGTCTCATCGGTCTGGTGGATTCCGCCCGGGCGATCCGCACCTACGAGACCTCCCTGGTGCCCGGCCTGTTGCAGACCCAGGGCTACGCGCGCGCGATCGTGTGTGCCGGCCTGCCGAACGCGACGGCGCAGGAGGTGGAGCGTCGCGTCGAGCTGCGGATGCGCCGGCAGGGGGTGTTGCGGGACGAGGCGCCGCCGAACCTGCAGGTGATCCTGAACGAGGCGGTCCTGCATCTGCGGGTGGCCGAGGACGCGGTGATGGCCGAGCAGTTCCGGCACCTGCGTGCCATGACGGAACACCCGTACGTGACCATCCGCGTGGTGCGCTTCGCCGACTTCGTCGGTCTGGTGCCGCCTCCGGCGGCGGTCACCCACCTGACCTTCCCGCGCATCGAGCCCTCGGAGTTGATCTATCTCGAGGAGTCGGAGGGTGCGACATATCACGTCACCAAGGAGGGTGTCGATCCGCACCGGCGCATGCTGGACCAGTTGATCATGCGTGCCGAGGCGCGTGGCCCCAGCCTGGCGCTCCTGGACGAGGCCGCCGCCCGCTTCGCCGACCGACCTCCCGCCGCGGCGGTGTGCCCGGCCGGGTGCGGGTCAACGGATGCGGGCGACGCCGCCGTACTCGATCCATTCGGGGTCGGGCCCCTGACGGGGCCTGACCTCGGTGTCGGGTCGCCACTGGGACACCTCGACCAGGCCGGGCGCGAGGATGTCCTTGCCGACGAAGTACGCGTCCACCTCGTGGGGTTCGCGCACGCGCCCCCACGTGTCGTTCGTGCTCTCGGCCATGAACGCGGTGACGGAGTCGCGGATGTGGGCGTGTTCGCTGACGAGTTGGCAGATGACCATGAAGCTGCCCGGGGCCAGTCGGCTCGCGACGCGTTCGATCATCGCGGCGGGGTCGTCGCGGTCGGGGATGCAGTGCAGCACGCTCACGAACAACGCGGCCACCGGGGCGTCGAAGTCCAGGAAGTCCCGCACGTCGGGATGCCCGAAGATGCCCTCGGTGTCGGTCATCTCCGCCCGGATCACGGTGGTGCGGTCGTTCTCGTCCAACAGCATGCGGCCGTGGGCCAGGACGAGCGGGTCGTTGTCGATGTAGACCACCCGCGACCGCGGATCCACGCGCTGGGCGACCTGATGGACGTTGTCCTGGGTGGGCAGACCCGAGCCGTGGTCGAGGAACTGGCGGATCCCGTACTCCCGGGCAAGGGTGCGCACGACCCGCTGCAGGAAGAACCTGTTGTTCAAGGCCAGCGCCCGCGTCGTCGGGACGATGCCCAGCAGTTTCAGACACGCCTGTTCGTCGGAGGCGTAGTTGTCCGTCCCGCCCAACAACCAGTCGTACATGCGGGCCACGCTGGGCACGTCCACATCGATGGACGAAAAAACGGGATTGTCGTCGCCATCCACGGGACCCCCAGGTCGGCGCCGCACGCGGCGCGTCGACTGCCGAAGCCCCCATCGTAGGCCGCCTCATGAGGACGCGGACAGGACTTCGCCCGGACGACGGCGACTCTCGCGCACGGGGCGAGGCGGCACTCGACGCGAGAGGGAGACGCACACCCTGCGGCGTGCGCACGCGCGAGCGCCCGCGCACTACCCGCGCAACGGTGAGCGGCCCTCCAGCGCGCGCACCACGCGGACGGGCAGCGCGCGTTCGGCGGCCAGCACACGGGCAGCGACCGTCGACGCCTCATCGCCCGTCAGCTCCGCGGCGGACGTCAGCGTCATCCCGAGCAGATAGTGCAGGGCCACCGCGTCCGCCTCCCGTGTCGGCAACACCTCGTACAGGGTCTCCTCCGTGCTCCCGGGCACCGGGACGCCGCCCACCGCCTCGACGGCCAGGCCCAACAGATGCCAGGCGTCGGCCGCCGGATTGGGCCCGCGCAACACCTGCGGCCACTGCCCGGCCAAACCGGCGAACACCGCCCGACCGTCTCGACCCCCAAGGCCCGGTCCCCGGTGCGCAGACGGGCGTACTCCTCGTACCGCGCACGCCGCGCCTCGCAGAAGACGGCCAGATCCGGCCCATTCCCACACGAGGAGGCGACGGCCGAACCGGTTCGGGCCTGAACCGGCCGCCCGGACGGTTCGCGGTGACGGGACATGACCTGGACACCACCGGGGACTCGCCGCGCGCGTGCGTGCGCGGTCACGGATCGACCTCCCCGCCGCCACCCGGGGTCTCGCTGTCGAACCGCCGCGCACCGCCGGAGGGCGCGGCATCGGATGTCCGCGGCCGCTCGCGGGCGCTCGCGGCGCGGGATTTGTCGACGTCCGGCGCGGCACCCCACGCCCGCGCCTGCCGCCACGGACCGAACAGGACGGCCGGATCCCGCCCGTACACCTCGGTCAACGCCGCCACCACCGCCCACGGCGGCCGAACCTCACCCGCCAGAACCAACGCCACGTACACCCGCGGCAGTTCCACCCGCGCCGCGACCGCCGCGAGGGAGATTCCGCTCGCGACGTGCAGGCGAACGAGCGCCACCGCCAGCCCCGCACCCGCCCCTCGCGCCGACGACGAAAGCCCGCCCTCCAGGCGCGACTCCACCGAGGGTTCCTCGTATCGCATCGACCGAGGCGCGACAGACGCCCCGCGATCCGAAACCGGTGTTCCGAGCGGATAAGGGCGACGCGCCCACGACAGGCCCCATGTCGACCGTGCGGTGGCCGGATCGGTCCCCGCCGCGGCGGCGACCGCCTGCCACCCGAGACCGCAGACCAACGCATCGCGCACCGCCGCCTCGACGTAGACGTCCAGCGCGCCCACCATCCGACGCACGCACTCCAGCGTCACCGGGAGCGCCGCCCCCCGGGACTCGGCCTCGGACAAGGCCGTCGCCGTCGCCATCACCTCCTCGACCGCATCCACACCCCGCCACCGCCCCCCGGCCGGAGCCCGCACACCCTTGCCGTCACGCAGGCGCTGTGCCCGACGTCGACACGGCTTGTCGCAGTAGTCCCTCTTGCGCCGCGGTCGGCGCTCCTGACGAAACCGCCGGCCGCAGTACGCGCACCGCCCGCACTCCACCGACGCACCCACACCCGTCCCCTCCCGACCCGACCCGACCCGTACGACGTCGTTCGCCTGCGGTGTCCGTCCCCGGGCGGCGCGCCCGGGGACGGATACCGCGCGGTCACAGGCGACGCAGGCGGGCCCAGCCGAAACCGGACCGGCCCGCGACTCCCGCCATCGCCAGGAGGAACGCCGCCGTCGCCGGGTCCGGGACACCCCCGGCGGCCAGTGCCCACGGCACGGAAGCCACCGCGACCACGAGATCCAGCCGCACATTGACGGCGCACACGCACACACCGCACGTTTCACGGCCCGTGGTCCACGGAATGGTAGGTTGGTGGGTCACCGAAGGACCATGGAAAACCCTTCGGTACATCTGGTCGTCGCGCATCAATGCTCCGATCGGAACGCGTGCCCCGGGCCGGCGATCAACCCGCCGCCCCGGGGCTCCTGCTGTGACGGACCGAAACGCTACAACCCAACTCTCGGAAAAATTCGCCGCATTCTCGCGATGCACGTGCACCTGCGCCGGCATCGAATACGAGCCCACCGACGCGAAGAGCCGGAAAGTACGACTAATGCGCCAGGTCGGCGACAAAGCGAAAGACGACGCTCGTGCGGCGTGCGTGAATCACCGATCCGTGATCGATACGGGTGCGAAAACGCCTGTTTGATGTCGGCCTGCCGGGGGCTCGACGGTCGAACGCTGGCACGCATATAGCACCCGGATTTCCTCAAAAAATGAGCGTGCACGGGCACTTCGACCCACACGACCGGACCCGCCTTCTACCCGCCCCACATCCCATCGGCGGGTTCCGAGGAGGCGCCGCAGACGGTAGCCGGGGCGGACACCGCGTTGCCATCCTGGTGGACTCCCTGCACCTCGCGATCCGTTGCACCGGATCGTTCCGTTCGACGACGCGTTTCCCCCGATCGCGCCGCAGGCACGAAACGGTGTCCGGCGCGCGCGGAGGGTGGGACGACTCGGTCTCCGAGGCGCAGGCAATGGACGGCGGAAATCGGTTCCCAGAGCAAGCGCGGCAACCGCACCCGTGCCGTTGCCCAGCTGCTCGGTGGAATCGGCCCGCCGCATCGGCCGGCCGCCCAAGGAACAACCCGCCGCATTGCTCGCTTCGTAACGCCGCAGCGGCTCGAACGTGCGAGCCCGGTAAGGGCCTCACCGTGTTCGTCCTGAACGCCGGAGATCTTCTCCAGCAGGTCGGTCGGTACGCGTGTTGACTCGCGATGACGTGGTTGATTAGCACCCAACCGTCGGGATCGGCCTGGAACAGGCGCGCGAGCCGGTGATTCCGGACGTCTCGCCGTGGCAACGGTGGATTGCCTCGATGACTGTGTTCGGGGCGACCCGGAAGAACTCCCTGTCCGCAATCCCCGGCGTGCGAGGCGCCCGCGCTGCGAGAGGTCCCTGCGGGGGCGGCGAGTTACCTTCCCCGGCCCGGTCACCACCCTGTACAGGCAAGGGAACGCCGCACCGTCGACCCCGCGAGTGGCAACCCACCCGCGGAGCGTGCAACAAGCCGTTCAGGGAGGGGCGAGGCATTCCCGGCATCGACGGCGATGCTGCTGCGGCAGGATCGGATACGGCATCACCCCGTGGTCTCAGTGCCATCGAAGTGCTCGGCTCCAGGCCAATCCCCGGCCGGCTCGGATGGCCCCCCTTTGCGCACAGGCCAGGAGTCAGTGGACGAGCGACAGGGCGATCCGCCGATGTTGGAGCTGGATGGCGATCACGGTGACGGTGACGTCGTCGCCGACCTGCACGACGTCACTCGGCTGTGGGACCGGCGTTGGCGCGAGGTCGCCGAGCGGGACGAGGCCTTCGATGCCGTCACCGATGCGGACGAACACACCGAAGGGGACCAGCTTCGTGACGGTTCCGGGAAGCCTGGCTCCCACCGCGTAGGTGTCGGCGAAGATCCGCCACGGGTCCGGAGCGACGGCCTTCAGCGACAGGCGTGCCTCGTCGTGATGGGTGTCGAAGACGAGGAACTGCGCGGCGATGCGTTCGCCGACGTGAACGATTTGCTCCGGGTTGTCGAAGTGCTTCCACGTCAGCTCGGGGAACGTGATGAAGCCCACGCCGGGGAAGACCGGGTGCTTCGGGCTGCCGTCGAGGGCGACGAAGATCCCGAACCTCTCGATCGAGGCCACGGTTCCCGTGAGGACCTCACCTGGGCGGTGCCCTGCCAACCATGCCCGGACGGCGTCGCGTTCGGCGTCCTCGGATGCCGGGCTTGTCGCGCCGCCTTGCCGGGGCGATATTCCTCCAGGACGCTCTTCGGTCGGTTCGGCCATGCGCTGAGCTTCTCACGCCGGGTAGGTACCGCCTCGAGAACCGACTCATCGCCGTCGAGGGCCGAGCCGGCGTCGCCTAACTCGTCGAACCTCTCCCATCGGTCAACGAATCACACAGATCACCGGCATCGGCAGACGCCACTTTCCTACGAGGTCGACGAGCAGCCGGCGGGACGACGTGCGGACCTCGATCCATCCCGAGTCGGTGAGCAGGGCCTCGCGAACCCAACGCTCGACGTTATCCCGGTCGCTCATGCCCTCGAACAGCACATCGATTTTTCGGAGTTCGGCCACGACATCCCCATCGAGGCACCCTGCCTCCACAAGACTCGGGACGAGACGATGGGCATGATCGAAGTCCAACGCCAACTCGTCCGTTCCAACGCAATACTCGTCCAGCCAGGCAAGCTGGTCGGCAGGATCCGCGGCGAGCGTCGTCAACGACTCGATCAACAGGCGCCACGAGAAGGAGACATCGGGATTTCGCACGAACGCATCATCGCACCGATTCGAGATCACATTCGGAGTGAATCCGACGCGCCGACAGCGCGTAGCCCGCCTCTGCCGGGTCTTTGTGCCCGAGGCCGCATCGCGTGAGGGTGAGCATCAACCCCCGACGACCGGCCAGTTCGCCGACCCGACCACGCGGATGATCGACGTCGACGAACTGCACGCCGTCCTGGGCATTGTGGCTCGCTACTGCTCTGACCGCATAGGTTCACCGGCTTGGGGTGGTGTCCGGAGCTGGAGGTATCAGGTTGGGGCCGTCTTACCGTTCGTTGGGGGTGTTCTCCATCGCCCACCTGCGGAAGAGGACGAGTACCTCGGTGAGGTTGCCTGGTCCGCATGCGGCGTCGAAGGTCATGTCGGAGGTCCGGGCCATGACCCAGTCATTCTTGCTGCGTTTGAGGTCCTGGTGGGGGAAGTCGTGTCCCTCCAGGTCGGTGTCCTCCAGGTCGATGCGGACGGACCAGCCGGGGTTGTCGAGCGTCTCGATCTTGACACCCCACTCGTGCTCCCAGTCCTCGTTGCACTGTGCGGAGTACCAGGCCTGCAGCCACTCCAAGACGTTCTCGGCTTTGTTCATGGCACGAGATGCTAGGTCAGCCGCGAGTCCAGGGCCGGACCGCGGATGGCACAACTTGCTCTGGGGGTCGCGATGGCCGAGCCGGTACGTGTGCGAAGACTGACCGATCAGGAGGGGCAGCGGTTGCAGCAGATCGTGCGGCGGGGCAGCACCAGTTCGGTGCGCTACCGGCGCGCGATGATGCTGCTGGCCTCCGCCGGCGGTAACCGCGTGCCGGTCATCGCCCAACTCGTGCAGGCGGACGAGGACACGGTGCGCGACGTCATCCACCGCTTCAACGAGATCGGCTTGGCCGCACTGGACCCTCAGTGGGCGGGAGGCCGTCCCCGCCTACTCAGCCCTGACGACGAGGACTTCGTCATCAAGACGGCCACCACCCGCCCCGCCAGGCTCGGCCAGCCCTTCACCCGCTGGTCACTGCGCAAACTCGCCGCCTACCTGCGGAAAGTCCACGGCCGCGTCATCCGCATCGGCCGCGAGGCCCTGCGCTGCCTGCTCGCCCGACGCAGCGTCACCTTCCAACGCACCAAGACGTGGAAGGAGTCCACCGACCCTCAACGCGAAGTCAAACTGGACCGGATCGAACACGTGCTGGAGCACTTCCCTGACCGGGTGTTCGCCTTCGATGAATTCGGCCCGCTGGGAATCCGTCCCACCGCAGGCTCCTGCTGGGCTGCCCAGACCAAGCCCGACCGCATCCCGGCGACCTACCACCGCACCCACGGCGTCACCTACTTCCACGGCTGCTACTCCATCGGCGACGACACCCTGTGGGGCGTCAACCGCCGTCACAAAGGCTCTGCCCGGTCCCCGGCCGCGCTGAGATCGATCCGTGCGGCCCGACCCGACGGCGCACCCATCTACGTGATCATGGACAACCTGTCCGCCCACAAGGGGGCGAAGATCCGCGCCTGGGCCAGGAAGAACCGGGTCGAACTGTGCTTCACCCCGACCAACGCCTCCTGGGCGAACCCGATCGAAGCACACTTCGGACCCCTGCGGCAGTTCACCCTGGCCAACTCGAACCACCCCAACCACACCGTCCAGACCCGTGAGCTGCACCGCTACCTGCGCTGGCGCAACGCCAACGCCCGTCACCGCGATGTCCTCGCCGCCGAACGCAAGGAACGCGCCCGTATTCGCAGCGCGAAAGCCATCCGCTGGGGCGGACGCCCCCTCACCGACGCAGCCTGACCCCAAACCGGTGAACCTATGCGGTCAGAGCACTAGGGAGTTGAGGATCTCGTCGGCGGTCTTGGTCCAGACGAACGGCCTCGGGTCCTCGTTCCAGGTTCGGATCCAGTCGCGGATGTCGGCTTCGAGGGCTTGCACGGATCTGTGGGTGCCGCGGCGGATGAGCTTGTCGGTCAGGTGCCCGAACCATCGCTCGACCTGGTTGATCCAACTGGAGCCGGTGGGCGTGAAATGAACGTTGAAGCGCGGATGTCGCGCGAGCCATGCCTTGATCGCGGGCGTCTTGTGGGTGGCGTAATTGTCACAGATCAGGTGCACGTCGAGTTCGGCGGGCACTGCCTTGTCTATCTTGACCAGGAACTTCTTGAATTCCACTGCCCGGTGACGGCGATGCAGCGAGCTGATGACGGTGCCGTCGTCGATGTCGAAGGCCGCGAACAGGCTCGTCACGCCGTGTCGTTGGTAGTCGTGAGTGCGTCGTTCCGGCATGCCGGGCATCATCGGCAACACGGGCTGGGAGCGGTCCAACGCCTGGACCTGGGACTTCTCGTCCACGCACAGCACCACGGCCCTCTCCGGCGGGTGGTGATACAGACCGACGACGTCGACGACCTTCTCCACGAACTGCGGGTCCGTGGACAGCTTGAACGTGTCCTGGACGTGCGGCTTGAGGTCGAATCTGTGCCAGATCCGTCCGATCGTAGATCTCGACAGGCCGGTGCGTTCCGCCATGGCGGCCCGTGACCAGTGCGTCGCGCCTCGCGGGGACGTCTCCAACGTCGCGACGACGACGTCCTCGACCCGGTCGAGCAGGATCGACGGCGGCCGGCCGGGACGCAACTCGTCGGCCAGGCCCTCCAATCGGGACTCCACGAAGCGGCGCCGCCACCGGGTCACCATGGAGGGCGTCGTCCCCAGCCGGGCGGCGACACCCTTGTTCGATGCGTCCTCGGCGCACGCCAACACGATCCTCGATCTCAAGGCCAGCGCCTGCGAGGTCTTCGCCCGACGTGCCCATCGCGTCAACTGCCCCCGCTCGACGTCCGTCAGCGTCAGGACGGCCTTCGGACGACCCGAACGCCCCGCGTCCTCCAAACCCTCGACCCGCGATTCCGCGAACCGTTTGCGCCACTTGCCGACCGTCATCTCCGACACGCCCACATCGGCGGCGACCCGCGCATACACGACGTCCGGCTCGGCACACCGCAACACGATCCGTGCACGCACCGCCAACCTCGACGAGCCCCGCGACCAACGAACCAACCGATCACGCTCGTCGTCGGTCAATACGAACTCCGCCGAAGACCGCCCCGAACTCGCCATACCGAAAATAGCAACTTAAGACTATGAATTCAGGTGCAGCACACTAGGTCCCCGCGCCGGTCGGTGGTTCGTCGTGAGCATCGTCGGTGTGCGGTCGGGTTCCTGGGTGAAGGGGAGTCGGGCATGGCGTGGTGGCGGGACGATCCGGCCTTTCGAGCGGTCGCACGGGCGTTTCCGGTCAACGGGGACTTCGAGGATCAGGTGGGTGGTCCGTTGGACGTGCGGGCGGTGGTGGCGTCGGTGCCGCGCGGGGTGTGGGACACGTTCGCGCACGAACGCCTGCCGTGGGACCGCTTTCCGTGCGGGCCGCAGGCCGCGACAAACGTGGCCGAGCTGCGGTCCGACGACACCGAAACGGTCCGCCACGGTCTCCGCGGCCTGCGAGGATGGTTGGCGAACACTTCGTGGTCGCCGTGCGCGTTGGCCGTGCCGTTCCTGCTGCGGATCGCCGCCGACCCCGCCGGCCGGTGCCGCGCCGAGGCGTTGGTCCTGGCCGCGGAGACGGCACGCCGGACCCGCGGCCCGTCGACGTGTACCCGCGAGGAATTCCTCCGCGTCGCCGACGGGTGGTGTTTCGAACCGACCGGCTACCCGGGGAACTGGGCCATCGAGGCCGCCCGCACGGCGATCGCCACCGACGCCGACCTCCTCCTCCCGCTGCTCGACGACCCCGACACCGACATCCGCACCGCCGCCGCCCACGTCCTGGCGGCGACCTCCGGCCGCCTGGACGACATTCGCCGCGCCCTCCACGCACGCCTGCGGGTCGAGGACGACCCGACCGTGCGGGCCAGCCTGGTGCTCGCCGTCGCACAACTCGCCCACGAACACCCCGAGGCCGACACCGGATGCCAGGCCTGGGTCCGGGCCCTGTGGCGCGATCCCGCGAACCCGCCCGAGGTGCGCACGAGCGCCGCCATCGGGTGGCTGTGCCTGACCGACGCACCCGTCCCCGACGAACTGCGCACGACCCTGGACGCCTGCGCGACCGAGACCACCGCCCGACTGATGGCGCCACTGCCCCGGATGCGCGCGATCGACCACACCGGCGACACCGCCCTCCACCGCTGCCTGCGCACACTCCTCGACCCCGACGACGTCGAACACGAGACGGACGACCCGTGGGCAACACCCACGGAGGCCGTACCGGGCAACCACGGAAAAGCGTCGCGATCGCGCCCACGACACCCACGCGCGTCCGGCGCCGCGCGATCCTTGGCCTCGCATGGAGGGATGCGCCGACGACCCGCCCTTCTGACGACGTCGTGGCGAGCCTCGGCGCGGACGCGCAGTGCCGACCGTCGCGATGTCGACGTCGAACAGCGCGTCATCGCGGCGGGTCGGACAGGTGCGGAACTCGACCCGGAACCGGAACGGTTCCGCGGACGCCTCGGCCCTCCCGACCCACGCGGCAGCTCGCCAATACTGGACCGAGGATCGCTCCTGCGGGCAGGTGAGAGGACGGCCCGAATCGAGCCGCGTTACTCGTTGGGCACACGCTCCTCGGAGGCCGATGGTACGTCCGGTGAACCGGGAACGTGGTGGCCGTGGCTGTCTTGACTGTCGGGCGGCGGGGCCAGGGTACGGCCGTCGATGATCTCGATGTGGGTGACAGTCGTTGCCGTGGCGTCGAGCCACAACCACATCACGACGTCCGCTTCACGTTCCAGCTCGGCGACGAACGAGCAGGGCGAACTCCGTGGAGCGGTCAGCAGGCACGTCGGCGAGCACGTGCACTGTCCGAAGTACCGCAGGCCACCCACCACGCCGGCCAACGCGTCGTCGCCGTCGGCGCGCAGCAACTCGTCGATCTCGGCGGCGAGTTCCGGAAATGCGTGCACCAACATGGGGTACTCGGCCGCGGTCATGGCAGAACCGTACAGGCGGTGCATGGTCTCGCTTCGAGAACGGAGCCAATCGCGGGATCCACGGTGCGGTGTGGACGCGGAAGGAGGCCGAAATCGTCGTTCGCCGAACGCTGTTCGCGGTCGGCCCTTGCCGGCTCGGGCCTGCCGGGATGGATGTGCGACGATCACGACGTGGCCATACCTGTCCCTCCACCGTCCGACGCACCGTGCTCGCCCGTGCGTCCGGCGTCGGCGATGTCCGTCCTGGCGGCGCTGCTGGATCGTTCGCTGGATCGGATGGCGGACGCCGCGGCGGATGTTCGCCGGTTCGACCGGGAAGCCATTCGCGAGTCGGCGGATGTGTGGGACAACAATCTGTTTCCCCTGTTCTGGGCCGCGAGCACGTCCAACGCCGGTCGACGCGAGCGGCGGGCGAGGATCGTACTGGAGTGGATGGCCGGTTTCGGGGAGCGGCGCCGCGGGTGGATGACCGAGCAGGCCGCGATCGCCGGGTACGACATCGAACCGCTCCTACCACCGGCCGGTCCGCACATGCCGGGCCGGGACTATCGCGGACACGTGATGGCACCGCAATGCCGGCTCACGCACCCAAACGTGGACGAACTGTCCTCCGACTACGATCTGGCGGCGGCGTCGGTCCGTCACCTGCGGGTCGAGCGTGCCGGTACCCGCCTGACCGCCTTTGTCCAACTGGTCGCCGATCGCAGGTTCGCCGTCGACGAGGCCGCGCCGCCCGCCCTGCTGGACGTGTGGTTGGACGACGTCACCGACATCGCCTTCGACCTCGCCGACACCCGGGGAGCGATCCTGCACACCGGGCCGCGAGAGGTCGGGATCTCCCTGGGCCCGAGCGGTCGGCTCCGCGCCGCCGGCGGCGAGTATCGCCTGGACGACCGCTCATGGCACCTGTCGACCACCGGCCGCCGCGCCGACGCCACCACTCCCGCCCGAACCAGCCGATCGAATCCACCGCGTCGGCCGCCGGGCGCAGATCTGGACCCCGACGCGCACGCCGCCGCCACACTCCTGCACCACGCCATGCTGGAACTGCGTTCCGTACGCTACGCCGCCCACGCGGACGACGTCCCGGTGACGAAGCTGTGCGAAGCCTTCTCGGGAGCGAGCGAAGCGATCCTGGCCGCCGGGTCGCAACGCGGCGCCTGC
Organism: Embleya sp. NPDC055664; assembly: GCF_053618075.1. Lineage (NCBI taxonomy): Bacteria > Bacillati > Actinomycetota > Actinomycetes > Kitasatosporales > Streptomycetaceae > Embleya > Embleya sp. NPDC055664. Next base: position 102,294 of record NZ_JBSHGZ010000021.1, on the reverse strand, counting down.
CGCCGCGAGGCGGCCTTCCGGGACGTGATCCGAGCCTGGGCCGACCAAGGCGACCCGGAGATCACCCGCTGGATCGCCACCGTCCTCAAGCAACGCGCGGGCCGCCCCGACATCATCGACACCCCTCGCCCCGCACAACGAACAACCCCCTCCCTCGACGACGGCTCGCCCGTGTCGCGTACGCCGTCGCAGGCGGTTCTCGTCATGGCCTCCTGGACGGCGACACACACCGACTACGGGACAGAGCGTCCGGCCGCCGCCCAACTCCACTTCGCCCTGCCACCCAGCAGCGACGAAAACTTTTCGGCCCCCTGGCGCCTGCGCACCGTCGACTGCGCCGATCCGGACACCTTCCGCATTCGCACCGATGCGTTCCAGGGCCCCGGCCGGCTTGTCCGCGTGGGCAAGCCCACCACCGCCCGCGGTCTCGACCTGCACCGGGGTGCCCTGCACGTCGCGACCGGAGCCGGCCGGAGCGCGCCTGTGACCTGACCCTCTCCGGCGCCGTCACCGCTCTGTCCCCATTTTTTGACAGCGGGAGACGATGTCCACCTCGTGGGGAGGCCGAACAGGCACACACAGTTCCTTGCGGCGCGCCGCGTCGGCGGCTTCGACCGGCGGACGACGGAGGTCGCACCCCGACCGTCGCCGTCGAACCGGGCCGCTCGACGACGTGGTGGACTCGCGTATGTCGACGCGAGTCGACCGACCGTGCTGCCCGCCCCGCCGCAGAGCGGAACGGCTCTGGGGGAGACTCCGGATGTCAGGAGCGTCCGGTTGGATGGGCACGTGACTGTCCATGACGTAGCTCGCCTGCTTCCTTCGATCGCCGATTTGCGGAACGTGTGCCGTTCACTGGCGATGCTCGATGCGATTTTGAGCCCGCACTGGGAAGGGCGGTACCACTCCTTCAATGCCGGTTGGGCCGACGGCGAGGAGATGGCGTCGATGCGCAACGGGTCGGGGGACGAGTACTCCGTCGTGTTCTCGGCGGCCGGGGTCTATGTTCGCGGCTTCGACCACGAGGCACCGATGAGCCCGTATGCCAACGATGGCGAGCCCTGGCCGGGGGTGATCGACGAGGTTCCGGAGGTCTTCGGGCCGTTCGTCGAGGAACCTGCGTTCACCGACGAGGACGATGTCCCCGTCGTGACGGCCTGCCTGTGGCGGGAGTCGACGGATGATCGGTGGCGGCACGGCGCGATCGACTTCCCCGCCGGGTCTTCCGACCCCGACGGGGCGACGCGTCTGTTCGAACTCCTGGTCGACCGTTCGCCGGAAGCGTTCCGGCGCTTCGCCGAGGACTACTACGAGGTTCCCGTGGATTTGGGAGCGGTGCGTGACGTGTATGCCTTGCGGCCGCTGAGCCACGAGCTCGTGTCGTCGCTGAACGCGGAGGTCTCCCTCACGGACCTGGCCGAGGACATCACCGAGATCGGCTACCCGCAGCCGGGCCGGGACGAGATGTGAGCTTCGGCCGTCGTTGAGGCGATGGGGGAGTCCAGCCACATGGTGACCGTGGGTGGTCGCCCGCGGCGTACCGGCTCCAAGTTCTGCCGCCTTCTCCGAGCGCGGCGCGACGTTCGTCCGCCTCGTGATCGCTTCGGGTTCTACGCCGACTTCATCGCCGTCGTCGGCTCTGCCATTGCCGGCTGTTGCACGACCGGCTTCGACGAATCCTCACCTTTCCCGGCGGCTGGAGGGTGGCCCGTGGCGGTGGGTGTGTGCCGAGGAAATGGTCCGCCGGAATCTCGGTGCGAACCCTGGGTGTTTCAGTCCCGGGTGTCGGTCACCTCGGCGAATTCGACGTGTCCGGTGTCGTCGATCGCGAGCGGGCGTCCCATGCGGGGGCGGCGGGATTGGGCCGCGAAGTCCGGTTCGACGAGGAGTCGCAGGCCGGTGGCGATCTCGTAGACGGTCACGCGGGGTTGGAGGGAGTACAGGAGGGTGCCGTCGACGGCGAGGTCGGCGGCCGGTCCGGGGAACCAGTCGGTCTCCGTTCCTGATTCCGTGTCGAAGATTCTTACACCGTCGTGCTATTGCTCGTCCACGCCGAACCCCCATATTGCGAGTCGCCGGTCGTCGGGCCAGACTCGAGGGGCGTCCTGGGGCCCGAGTCTGGGGGCGAGTTCACGGCGGCTGGGGCCGTCCTCGGATTCGTAGGGGTTGTCGGTCAGCCACGCCTGGAGGTCCCACGTCGCCAGGACACCGCAGGGGGACCACATCCATCCGTCCGACACGATGCGGCGGCCGGTGGGCGAGACACTCAGACCGCAGAAGAAGTAGTCCAGGTAGTGCTCGTCGACGGGCATCTCGCGCTGCGGGCTCGGGGATGCGCGGTGGGTGAGGTTGGCGCCCGTCGACGGGTCGGAACAGTCGAGCCGGTTCCACGCGGTGGCGTGCACCTCAATTCCGGAGATGAGTTGCGGCGGTGATGAGCGAACCACTGGACCCGTATGAGCGGCTACGTGTCGACAGGCCTGCGGACCAGCGTGCATGGATGGCCGCCTGCGTGCCGGCGGACATGCACCTTCAGGCATGGGGCGCAATCAACGACTTGCTGAAGACGGATGCCATGTACGCGCCGGCCGATCCGGACAATCACCCGCGTGAGGATTTCGATCGAGCTGTCGAATCGTGGTCGCCGCAGTGGATTCCGGGCGCATTCCGGCGTTCTGGGAGTGAACTGGCTGGGCGTCTATGTGACGATGGCTGATCGGTTCGGCTGGACGATCGAGCATCCGATACTCGATCCGGACGGATTCGGGCGGCGCGTCCTGGCGTGCTTTTCGTCGGATCGAGTCGAGGCGCTCGCGGGGCGACTGCGTGTCGGAGGGTGCCGAGGGGAGACCGACCTCGGGTTGGATCCGGACATGTTGTCGGCAGTGAGGTCCGTGAGGCTGGAACTGGAGTGGGCGCAGCCGCGGATCAAGGATCCACATCTCGCAATCGCGGCGAAGGAAGGGCTCGAACTCATCCGTCGTATCGCCGCCTTGATCGATTGATCGAACCGGTGCCGCATCGAGCACCGGTGCATACAGGTCGGAAGGCGGGTCGTGTCGGGCAGTTCGTTGCTCGGGCAGATGGGCCCGTGTCTCGGTCACTTTGCTCGACGCTTCGGGTGCCCTGGTCGGCGAAGATCACCGGGATGTGTTCCCGAGGATCGGGCCATCCGGGAATCGGGTTGCGTCGGGCGGAGGGGATGGGGTGGTATCCCGGGATGGGTATGGATGCCGAGGTTGTCGTGTTGGCGCTGCATGCGCACGAGGTGATGGAGCCGTTGACGCGTTTCGACGAGAGTCGTTCGTGGCGGGGGAGGTTCGAGCCGATCGAGGTGCTGGGCGGCTACGGGTGGGCGGCGGAGTTTCCGCGCCAGAGCGGCAGGAGTGGGTTGTTGCGGTCTCTGGAATCGTTGGCGTGGCCGATTCCGGGCAGCGTGCAGGTGTTGATGCACGACGTGGACGACGAGTGTTTCGGCCTGTGGATGCTCCACGACGGGAAACTCGCCGAGGTTCCGCTTCCGCGCACGCGCCGCTTCCATCTCCCGGCGCCGGCAACTCTCGAATTCGCGCCGCATCCCGGCTTCCTCCTGCGTACCGACGGGTCGCGAGCCCTGCCCGCACAGACCCCGCCACACCTGCGCGACCCCAGACCGGCCTGGTGACGACGCCTCCGGCCGCGCCGAGGACAGCCCTCGTGTCACGGCTTTGGCGCGAGTACCCCCTGCCCCGGTCGAGGCGAAAGCGCCGCGCTGGTGCAGGCGTGCTGCTCCGCCTCCAGAGCCCTGCTTCCGACGCGATGCGCCCGAACCGCGGTGGGCCGGGGCCCGGGCCGACGGTTTCCCGGGCGCGGTCGGAGCGTTCATGTTCCCGAGAGTTGGGGCGTGCCGTCGGACGCGATGCGTTTCTCGAACGCGGGGGCGATCGCGAAGGAGCGTCCGCAGGGCGGGCATTGTGCCGCTCCGAAGATGTACGGCAGGCCGCGGGCGAGCGAGGCCTGCCCGTCGCGGATCGCGATCGAACGCAGTCGTGCACCCAGAGGTGCCATCTCCTCGGGCGCGGTCGGGCGCAGGGGCCGGCGGTCGATGTCGCCCCGGTGCCAGTCGCGGATCGCGGAGTAGTGGCCGTAATCACCCACTGCGATGGTGACGTCGGCGCCGCAGTGCGGGCAGTGGACGGCGAGGAACGCGTCGGTGAGGTCGTCGAGCCCCCACGCCCAGGCGAGATGCCCTTCGAGCGCGAGCATGTTGCACAACCCGTGGATGTGGTGCGCCTGGTGTGCGTAGTCGGTGAGATGCGCGTCCGCGACGACCGCCATCTCCGCGATCCGCGCGGCGTACGGCTCCAGCGCCGAGTCGTATTCGCGGTACCGGCGTCCCACCGAGACGATCTCACCGGCCAGGAACACCGCGGCGCCCCGATCCTCCGGGGTGCCGTCCACGGCGACCTCCCACAACAGGGGCAACGCGGCGAAGCTCGCGGGGCACACGCTCTCGTCCCGACACAGCCTGTCGTGCAGGGTTCGCCAGGTCCGCTCCCGGTTGTGCGGCGCGAGGTTCGCGAACAGCACGGGGATGTCGTCCGCCGGGCCCCCGAAGTGATACAGCCGCGGCCAATCCGTCATGGGAGCGCATTCAACCAGCCTGTGCGCCGTGCGGAGCGACCTGAGCGACCGACGATTCGAATTTCACCTCGCGAGCGAATGTGCGCCGACATGATCGGATGCCTTCGAGGACGGATTCCCAAGCGAGCCCCGGGTGGCGTCCATGCGACTCGTGGGGCGGCGGGAGGACGGTCTGCGGCGTTCCGTCAGGCGGATCGTTCGGCACCGTAGTAGCCGTGGCGCATCAGGAACCTCATCTGGTCGGTGCCGTCCGCCCGGATGTGCCCGATCAGCATCGACCGCAGCGGCTCGGGCAGGTCCTTGCCGTGCGCTCGGGTCCATTCGAGAGAGCCGAAGAGTTGGGCCGCGCCGTCCAGTCGGGCCGGGTTCGGCGAGCCGGTGACGAGTGCCGTGAGGATGAGGTCGGGGTCCTCGGCGAGCAGCATCCGCTCGATGGCCATGTCGTACCACATCAGGCCGCCGGCGGACTCCCTGGCGGAAGCCCCGGCCCATGCCAACAGGACGCCGACACGCTCGATTCCGTCGGGATGGCCGTCTCGGACGAGCGTGGCGAGCCGGGTCTCGGCGTTGCGCAGCCGATCCGACCATGCCTGGCGGTCACGACCCGGCGGACCGGAGACCTCGGTGGCCACGTCCCGCAACCCGGCGGGCGCGGCATTCAGCCAACGCAGCCGACGCTGCTCATCCTCGGCTCGTTGCACCGCCAGGTCCGCCTGAACGTCCCGAGATCCGGTCAGGCCTCGCTCCGCCAGCCACTCGGTGAGCGCCGGACCATCCCGAAGCTCGGCATCGCAATCCCCGATTCCCCGAAGACGAGATTGGTGGTGCAGCGTCCACACGGCCACCGGCTCGCCCACCACGCCGTAGATCAGGATCGTCGGCCAGCCAATGCACAGGCACCGGTCGCCGGTGCCGCCGTCCACGACGGCCAGCACGCGGGCCAAATCGGTGATCCCGGCACCGGTCACCACGATCCTCGCCACGCCCGCGGAGTCCGCTTCGCCGGGAGAGCCCTCCACGATCACGACGCGCCCGGCACGGCTCAGTACACCGCGAAGGCGCGCGGTTGTCGGAACGCCCTTGTCCATGTCCTTCGTTGCCTCGTGGAGCACGTCCGCGAGGGTATCGGCCCGCCACCACGCCCCCGGCCGCAGGCACCGACATGCCTCGCCGCAGGTGATGACGGACGGCCTGGACCCGACGCCTAAACGAAGACAGGTCCCGCCGACTTCGCGCAAGCGCGTCTCGTATCCCGGGGAACTCGCGTCATACTGTGCGCCCGGCGAATGCCGGGGCGGCCGCGGTCCGGACGCCACAGGGACGGCGGTCCGGGCCGCGCGTTGAACCTACGGACCCACCACCTTGTCGGGTGTCGAGGATCCGTCGACGGAGGCTGCGTCGACCGTCCGGATTCCTCTCACCCGTTAGCCTGCGGCCATGAGTCTGGAAGCCGAACTGGACGCTCTGGCGGCCCAAAAGGACCTCGCGCCCGACCTGGTATGGCGCCTGCTCCGACACCCGCAGGCCCGCCGCACGGCGGCGCTGCTGCGCGGGGACCTGACCGAGGCGATGATCGAGGAGATCATCGCGCTCGGCTCCATACGTTCCCTCTCGGTCAACGCCTGCGTCCCCGCCGACATCAGGGCCCGCCTGGCCGAGCACCCGGAGCCGATCGTCCGGTGCGGAATCGCCAGCAGCGTCGCCGACGATCCGCCGGGGCTGCTTGCCCGACTGGCGGACGATCCGGATCCCTCCGTGCGGACATTCCTTGCGGGCAACCATCATCTGCCACCGGAACTGCGGGCCCGCCTGGCCGCGGACCCGAATCCCGGTGTGCGCCGGGAGATCGTCCACCACTGGCCCGATGCCCCGGACCGGGTGCGTCGGGCCCTGACGACCGATCCCGACCCGAACGTCCGCACGAGCAGTATCCACAAATGGGTCCCACCGGCGGACCTGCTGCCCGCACTCCTCGCCGACCCCCAGACCCGCGCCGCCGCCGTCGATCATGCGGGCCCCTCACCGGAACTGGCCGCCGACCCGGATCCCGCCGTGCGCGTGGCCGTCGCCGACCACCCGGACCTTCCCGCGAACCTGCGCGACCGACTCGCCGAGGACCCCGACATGTTCGTCCGCAACGCGATCGCGGCCCGCCCGGACACCCCACCGGCCCTGCGCGAGCGGATCGTGGCCACCCTGAACACCGACAACCCGGTCGCCCAGTGGATCCTGACGTACCGCCGCAACCCCAACGTCGGCGGCGACCGCACACGGCCACCGGCCCCACCGATACTCACCCGGGAACAGGCGGAAGCGCTCCTGGCCCGGGCCGGCCTATAGGACGAACGACACGTCCCAGGCGAACGAGGCAGGCAGGCCCCGGCTTCCACGCCGCGAGGAAGAGCCGGACCACACCCCCGACGCGTCGTCCCACGCACGTGAGCGGCACGATCACGGGCGCGTGCTCGTGCCAGTGGGATGGGCACACCGTTCGGACGGTGTGTACGCGGACGCCAAGTCGCGTCGGCAACACGGTTGTTGACGAAACAGCGAGTGAGGACAGACACGATCACGACGCTGCTCTGGGCCGGCGTGGGCGCGTTCGTGACGGATCCGGCGCTGAAATCCGCGCGTCGTCCGGAACCGAACGCCGATGCACGTCCCAGTGGCCGCTACCGTGCAGCGCCGGCGTCCACGGGTCGATGTGCCGATCGGTTGCTGTTGCTCCGTGAAGCTCGTCCGCGAACGTGTCCCGAGGAACCCTGCCTGTGGGAGTTGTCGACCCTGCTCGGTCGACGGGCGAGATGGGCCGCCGGATCGGGTGTCCCCGGCTCCTTCTAGCATCCGCACATGCTGATCTCTACGACGTACACCCACACGTGGCGGACCGGTGCCGCAGCGACGTTCGCGGCCTATCCGAGGTGGGGCCGCTGGGGGGTGGTCGCCGTGCCCGTGGCGGTGATGCTCCTGGCGTTCCCCATGGGGAGTCTCCAGATGGGTCTGTGGTCGGTCTTCTTCGTGCTTTTCATGGTGTTCGTGCACGGCAGGCACGTGCGTGCGCTGATCGGGCAGGGAGTGATCGACGTCGTGCTCGACGACGAGGGATTCACGCGCGAACGACCCGGGGTGAGTACGGCGAGCATACGGTGGACGGCCACCTTGGGTGTGCGGCGGCAGTTCGGACTGCTGGTGATCCGCACGGCGCCGCGGTCTGTGGCCACCGTGCCCGAGACCGCCTTCAACGCCGAACAACTGGCCCGACTCGACGAGTTCATCCGCGTATACAACTCTCGGACGGTGACCGCCGGATAGCTCGACGGCTGCCGCGTCGTCGGCCGGGTCTCGCTCGGGTCTGACAGATGGATCTTGAAGACCGAGCCGACACCGGCGGGTGCGGGCCGACGATGCCCGTCGGGTCATGGCAGGGCACTTCGCGTTCTCTCGGCGTCGGGTTTCGGCGGTGGGGGCCGAGCGCCGCCTCCGCTCGGGGTGTGCGCGATCACGGTTGCCGCGATCGTGAGCGCGGTGTCGAGCTCGGTGCGCACGGCCGGGGGCAGGGTGCCGGCGCCGAGTGCGCAGGCACGCACGGTCGTGGCGAGTCGTCGTGTTCGGGCGGTGGTGAGGAGGGCCGAGCAGAAGGGGTGTGTGAGGAGGTCGCGGGCGGTGTATCCGTCGGGTTCGGCGGTGATGTGTCGGATGAGGTCGTGGCCGACGGTGTGTGCCGCGCAGGCGTGGTGTGGGGAGAGGACGTCGACGATGGCCAGGCCGAGGCGGCAGCGAAAGACGCTCAGTCCTGGGAGACGGGGGTCGACGGCCGTTCGGTAGAGGTGGGGGAGTCGGGAGGCGTCGGGGTGGTCCGGCTCGCAGAGCGTGGCGAGGCATGCGGTGACGGCTTGTTCCCACGGTTCGCCGGGCGTGGTGGTGGCGCACAGTTCGAGGGCTGTGGTCGGGTTGCCGGTCGTCGCGTGGGTGAGGACCGCGATCTGGCGGCCGTCGAGCATGCGCCGGCCGATGCCCCTGTGCGCGGCCAGGTGGGCGTGGGCGTGTTCCCACCGTCCTGAGGCGGCGAGTGCGCGGGCGGTGGTGGCGAGGAGGACGGCCCACAACCAGCTTCGTATCTCGCGGTGTTCGTCGCGGGTCGTGGCCATGGAGGACGCGGGGATGTGGATGCCGTCGACGGTGGTGTCGGTGCGGGTGGCGACGGCGGTGTGGATCGCGTCGACGAGGGTGTGGGCGCCGGGGCCGTCGCCTGCGCGGATGCGGAGCCGGGCGAGGTTGATCAGGGGTTCGAGGGCCTGGCGGACGGCCTGCGCGTCCAAGGGCCGGGCGTGCAGATACAGGTCGGCGTGTCGGTGGCACCACAGGCGGGCGAGGTCGGGCATGCCGCAGTCGGAAGCGAGCAGGGCGGCGAGGTTGTGGACGGCGGACGCCTCCGTGCGATCGCCGGTGCGCGCCGCCTCCCGCGCGTCCGCGGCCAGTTCCGCGACGCGCTCCGGTAGCGGGCGACAGACGGGGCGCGGTCGGGGGATGAGAGGGAAGCGGCGCGCGGCGCGCCCGGTGGCGTCCATGGCTATTGCCACGCGACGGTGACGGGGTGGTCCGGCCGGGCCAGGACGAACCGTCCGTCGGCAGGGTCGGCGGGGGCGGGCCGGTCCTCGAGGGCGAAGCGGACGGTGCGGGTGTGGAATTGGTCCCGGTTCCACGTCCGGACGTGCCCGGCGATGGTCTCGGCGAGGGCACCCGCCTCGGGTCCGTGGGCGATCACACCGACCTCATGCCGAGCGCCGCCGTCGAGCGGTTCGCCGGCCCGGACGGTGAGATAGGCCAAGGCGCCGGCGGGGGTGGTGGTGGCCATGGCTGCGATGGGGAACATCGGTGAGACCAGGCCGCGTTCGCGGGCGCCGGGCTCGACGTTCATGCGCATGATCGGGTTGGCCAGGGCGCAGCCGAGCCACAGGTCCAGCCACTCGAAGGATTCCCCGTTGCCGAACGTCACACCGGTCCAGACGGTGTGACGGGGGGTGTCCAGGACACCGGTCAGGGTGGCGGGTTCGGTGTGGGGGTGGTTGTCGCGGTGGGTCTGCAGGGTGACCTCTCCCGTGCCGGTGAGGTCAATGATGGTGCGGGAGTCGTCGCCGATGCCGCCGCGCAGCGGCATGAACACGGCCATCTCGCTGCCGCGGTCGACCCAGGCGCCCGTCGCGCGTTCGAAGACGATGGTGCGCGAGACGGCGCCGGCCAAACGCAGGGGCAGGAGCAGGAGCCCGTCGGGGGCGAGTTGGTCCAGCCAGGCGGTGGGGACCTCGTGGGCGCCGACGGTGGCCACCACACGGTCGTACGGTGCCGCTTTGGGGTGTCCGAGAGCGCCGTCGCCCAGGATGACGTCGACGCCGGTGATGCCAGCGGCATCGAGGTGGGCCCGGGCTCCGTGGACGAGGTCCTGGTCGACGTCGATGGTGGTCACGTGTCCGTCGGGGCCGGTGATCGCCGCCAGTAGCGCGGCGTTGTACCCGGTGCCGGCGCCGATTTCGAGGATGCGTTGTCCGGGTTCGACGGCGAGTTGTTCGAGCATGGTGGCGACGATCGTCGGTTGTGAGGCGGCGCTGAGCGAGACGCCGTTCTTCGTCTTGGTGTAGACGGCTTCGTCGGAGTACGCGTCCTCGATCGGCGCGTCGGGGACGAACAGGTGGCGGGGCACGGTGCGCAGGGCCGCGTGGACGGGGGCGCTGCGGACGGTGCCCTCGTCGTGCAGGCGGTCGGCGAGACGGTGGCGCAGGGTGGTTGTGGCAGCGAAAGATGCCGGGTTGTCACCGAGGGTGTTCGTCATTTCACGGACCTTAGTGGGCTCGGGGTGTTCCGCGGGAACGGTGGGACGGTGGTGGTGCGTCGGGGCGCGGTGGTGGAAGACGTCGTCGACGGCCAGGGCGGCGAGGGTGGCTTGGTCGCGGGCGCAGAGCCCGGCACGGTTGGCGGCGAAGATGAAGTGGTGGGCCAGGACGGCCCGCAGACCCCGTTCGAGAACCCCAGTGTGGTGGAGTTCCGCGAGAGCGTGGCCGGCGTCGCGGAACGCTTGTGTCCACGCTGCGGGGACGAGTTCCGGGACGCGTGCCGGGTCGGTGGTCGTCAGGCGACGAAGGGCTTCCCGGTGTCGGGCGCGCATCGGCGTTGTGGGGGCCGGGCGCAGGTCCCCGATCCCGGACCAGATGTCGCCTTGTTCGAACCAGTCCTGGCCTGCGGCGCGCAGCAGCGTGGCGTAGAGCATGACGGTCGTCTCGCGGGGTCCGAGCGGTGGCGGGTCGGGAAGGGCGGCGCGGGCGAGGATGTGCCGGCTGTCGTGATGGAACAATTCGTGGGCTGTGGCCATGGCACGGGTTCCGCCAAAGGCGAGGGTCTCGGGTTCGTAGGTGCCCGGGACGAAGGCGGTGAGGTGCCCGTCGGTCGTGAGCGCTGTGAGGATGTCGCCGGCGGCGTCGGTGTCGGTGTCGGGCTGTATCCGCAGGCGCCAGGTGGGGGACTTCCGCAGGAACCACCACGCGCCGATTCGGCCCGAGGCACGGGCGTCCTCGAGGGCGGGCGCGAGATGACGGGCGGCGGAGGCATCTTCGGGGTGCGCGAGGGTGATCGCGTAGTGCTGCCATGCGGTGTCCGGCATCGCGGTGCTCCTTCGACAGGTCAGGCGATCGACAGGCAGGTGTCCCAGTCGCCGGCCGGGGCGCGATAGGGCGTCAGGACCGCGAGCGCGATGCCGGCGGCTCCCTCCAGCAGACCGGGTCCGGGACCGGCGATGGGCGCACGTGCGGCTTCCAGGAGCTCGGGGATCACCGACCGCAGCGCGACGGCGGTGTCCGCGTCGGCGTCGTCGGCGACGCGCGCGGTGATACGCGCCAGTCCGGCGTGTCCGTGACACAGCGATCCATCGACGATCAGAGACCGCTGCTCCGGGTCCCGCAACGCGCCCAGGAGCGCCGCCTCGGCGGCGCGCCGCGCCGCCTCGTCCCCGGTGGCCAAGGCCGCGAGCTGCAGGGCCCGGGCAACACCCGCGGTGCCGTAACACCACGACGGACGCCGCTGCGCCCCGTGGTGGTGCAGGCGTGCGGGCGCGGGGTTCCGGGCGTGTTCGTCGCGGGTGAGCAGGTACGGCCATCGGGCGCCGTATGGGGTGTTCAGGCGGTGGGTGTCGAGCCACCCGCGGACGGCGTCGATGGCCTGCGTCTGGCCGGGGACGGTGACGCCGCGTCGGGCGCAGAGGCCGAGTGTGGCGAGCACGCCGCAAATTCCGTGCGCCATACCGGCGTTGCCGTGGCCGCCGGGGAATGCCTCGTCGGATCGACCGGTGGGCCCGGTCGGGCTCCACCAGCCGGGCACCCGGCCGCGGGCGTCCGTCGTCGGCTCGGTCAGGCGCACCAGGTACGTCAGGACGGCGCGGATGGTGTCGCCGTCGGGGTCGCGGCGCAACAGGTGCGTGCCGATGCCCGCCAGGCCCCGGAGCGTGTCGAATTCCGCCAGGTGCGGCAACTCTCCGGTGTCGAGTCGGGCTTGGGCGGCGCGGACGCGGTTTTGCGCGTGCGCGGCGATCCGCGCGTCCAACATCTCCAGAGCCCGGGCGTAGGAGCCGGGACGTACGGTGTCGACTGCCGTCAGTGCGTGCGCGAGTGCGGGCGCGCCGTAGAAGGCGCCGGTGCCGTCGGCGGCGCTGACCGGTGCGGCGGCGGCGACCGCCAGCCAGTCCTTCACCCGTTTCCACGGTCGCAGTCCCGCGGCTGCGGCCTCGGTGTGCAGGAGCGCGATGCCGGGTGCGCCGTGGGCCAGCGACAACGCCCACCACGGGTCACCGGTCGGCAGGCGGGCGTCTGTCGGGTCGGCGAGGTTGTCCGCGACGGCGAGGGCATCGTCCGGGGTCACCGCCCGTCCCTCCCGTCGTGTCGGCCGGCGCGGGCGACGTGGGCCAGTGCGGCACAGCGTGCCAGGTATGCGCACGCGGCCTTGTCGGCGCGGTCGGTGCCCACGGCGCGCAGGACGTGGGCGTGCAGGAGTGCGTCGAGGACGGCGTCCGGGTCGATGCCCCGGGTGTGCGGGCCGGGAACGTGCCCGCGGTATGCGCGGATTGCCTGCGCGCGGGCGGCCCAGGCCCCGTTCGGTGCGTCGGTCGGGGCGTTCTCGGCGTGCAGGGCGCGGAAGTCGTCCCGGGGGTCGGCCAGGTGTACGGCGCGGTCGAACAGTGGGCGGGGCAGCGGTCGGGGCGGGTGGCGCGACACGTGCGCGATGAGCCATCGCGCCCCGGCGTCGGGGGAGCCGGTGAACGCGGCGGCGATCGCGAGCAGGTGCGCGGCCACCGTCGCCCTGCGGTCCCCGTCGGGTGGGGCCGGGCGCGCCAGTTCGGCGAGGACGGCGCGCGAGTCGGCGGCGAAGACGGCCTGTGCGGCGGCCAACGCCGGGCCGTCGCCCCATCGTCCGGTCTCCGGGTGACACGTCGCCAACACCGTCTCCCGCAGCAGACCGTCGCGCCGTAACCGGTCGGCCCATGCCCCCACCCGGCCCGCGGCCGTGCCGCAGGCGCCGGCGTCGGGCAGGGCGATCCTCAGGCGCAGGTGGTGCTCGCCCGCGCCGTCGTCGAACCGCAGGAACCACCACACGGGAGGAGGACCGGCCCCGTCGGGGTCCCAACCGTTCACCAACGCGGGCAGGTACTCGCTCAGGATCGTGTCCTGGCGCCGGGGATCGCCGTACATGCGCGCGTACAGCAGCGCGGATGCGCCTGGGGTACGGGCGTGATCACGACCGACGATCCGCTCCGCGACGGGCGCCGGAGGGCACGGCCAGGACGGCGGGTGGGCGGCCGCGACGGGTACCACGACCTCGTGCGCCCGCCGCCCAGCCAACCGTGGGCGTGGGTGGTCGGGGCCTCCTCCAGCACCGCGCACGACCGCTTGCGCAGGTGCTCGCGCAGCAACACCCGGTCCGCGACCTCGTCCATCTCCAGCGGCAACCCGCGATCCCCGTCCACCAACACCACACGGGCCGGCAACCGTCGTCGCAGTCGCCACTCGGTCAAACGCTCGTCCCACAGCGCCCACGGCGCCGACCGCCCCGGAACCTCGGCGGCCTCCAGCCGCCACCGTGCGGGCGACAACACGACGCGCCCCGCCCGCACCCGGGGCAGAAACGGCAGGTGCGCCGCCGCGCCCCAGTCGAAGTCGACGACCTGGCAGCAGGTCGCCCGGGACAACTCGGTCACCAACCGTGCCAACGGCGGGGTGTGTCGGCGCAGGTTCAACGCGTGCAGTGCCCACGCCTCCACCCGCCGGCCCCACTTCGGAACCGCGAGGTAGAGGCGGTGCGCGTCGGCGCCCACGACCAGGTCCCGCGCCGTGACCACGTCCGGGTCGAGGCGGTCGCGATGCTCCGCGAGCGAGACGACCCGCGACGAGACCCGCGAAGTGCGGGCCACGTGCCCGGCCGCCGGATCCAACGGCGGAAACGACAACCGGGCGGTGACGGTCGCCGCGTCCCCCGCCGGCAGCCGCGCATACGCTGCGGCGAACTCGGCGCTCGCCGAGGGCTCCAGTACGTCGAGAAACCGCCCGGCGACGACACCCGCGGCCCGGGACACCGACGACACCACCACCCGGAAGTCCCCGCGGTCCAACGCCCGGACGTCGGCGGCCTCGACCCGCACCACCACCTCCAGGTGCGGCGGCAGCCACACCTGCGAGGCATCCGCCGGCGCCAGGCTCGTCCACAGCGCCTCGTCCGCGACCACCTCCGTGCACCCCTCCAACGCCGCCTGCTGGGCCAGAGCCGACAACACCCGGTCCCGCTCCCCCCGGCGAAGCGCTCTCTCCGGCACCGACGTGCCCGGGTATCCGTCCGGCCAGCCGATCCCGTCGTCGGCGACCAGGTCGAGCAGCGGCACGAGCGCGCCCGCGCCGTACCGGCGATAGAACCGTCGGTGATAGTCCGCCCACGCCGGCGACCCGTGCGGCAACGGACTCGACCGCGCCAACAACCGGGCCGCCGACTCCACTTCACGCGCCACCGCCGCCGGGAGCACCACGTCCGCGTCCAGCCGCACATCGACGGCGACCGGATGTCGCACGCACTCCTGCACCTCCCGCATCCGCGCCGCCGCCACACTCCGCCGCCCGGCACTGTGTCCGACCCCGACGTCCCGGTGCCGGGCGAGGAGCGTGTGCACCTGCCGCAGCGCGTCGGCGCCGGCATCGACACCGGCCGCGTCCAGAATCCGCAGCACGTACCCCAGCGCGTCCGCTTCCGTGGCCGGCGCCCGCAGCGCGGTGAGCAGGACCCTTCGTGTCACCAGGTCGCGGACCAGCGCGGCCACCCGCTCCCGGGCGACGCCAGGGAAAAGCTCCCCGAGCCGCGACTCCAGATCGGCGTACACGATCGGAACCGCCGCCAACTCCAGGGCCGTCCGCAGCGGGCCGGTGTGCCGCAACGACACCTCCACCGCCGGGCCCGCCGGATCCGCGCCGGGACCGTACGGCACCACCAGGCGGCCGCCGCGGACGAACACCGTGTCGTTGGCGACCACCGGTATCGACCTCACGACGCCCGGCGTCGACTCCAGACGGTCGATCACCGACGCAAGCCATCGCGCGTCGGCCCGGGCGACACCCCGATGGTCGTGACCCCATCGCACCGACGCGCCCTCGCCGAACCGGACCGGGGCGATCCCGCCGAACAACCCCGCGGGCGTCGGGCGCTCGGCCATCCGCCGCAGGTAGCGGGCCACCGACAACGCCGCCGCGCGCGTGCCGCCCGCGTCGGGGACACGCGCCGCGCACAACGCACGCACACGCGCATCCAGAACCGGACTCGCGTGAGCTATCGCCTCGACCACCCTCGGCATCGCCCACACCCGCCGCAACCACCCCGCCCACGCCGCGGCCGCGTCCGGCCCGGAACCGGCCGGGTCGGGCAACGGCGGCGCTGTTGGGATCGGATGCACGGCACGAAGCAACACCCCGCCCACAACCTGGAATCCCGCACTACGCGCCGCACCGTTCGTGGAACCCACCCGAGCCCTCCCAAGATCGTGTGTCTGCAAGGGGACGACAACCGGCCGCCCGTCCCGACGGAACCGGGCCCAGGCGGCCGGCAGCCACTCAGGAGGACGTGATGCAGGTGGTCTTCTTGCACGTCGATCCGCAGTTGTCGTCGGTCATGGTGATCAGACCGTTCGGGTCCGCGATCTCCAGGATGCTGATGTCCAGGTCGAAGCCCTCGTCGTCGGGATCGACGACCGGCCGCACGACCGGCTCTTGTTCCGTGACGCCCGTGGTCATGTGAATCTCTCCGCTTCCTTGGCGAACAGTGCACCGGTCGAAGACACCCCGTCGCCGTGGCGGAGCACGCGAACCCCCGCCGCGCCCCGACAGCGTGGACGCCCGCGCACCCGGGAACACGCTCCGGCTCCGATCCCCGCGCCCCCGCGAACACCCACCCACCGCGACCCCCGACCCCTGGGTGTCCGATCGCATCCGCATGATCACTACATGCATCGGCCATGTCCTGGGCACGATGCATCCGCGACCGACCAACCGGCGACCCTGTAAAGGGAATTCGCAACAGGTGGCGCGGCGCGCCTTCTGCGCCCACACCGGGGCACCACACGCACGCGCCCGGCCTCCGATGGAATCGCCGCCGACACCCGACGCCTGGGACGGCGCTCGCTCGCCGGATCATCGGCGCGCCGACGGCACGTTGCACCCGGTGCCATTGCGCCCGCCTCCGTATTGGTCGGATTGGAGGGTGAACATGTCCGCGTAACCTCCGCGCCGCGCCATGAGCTCGCCGTGGGTGCCGTGTTCGGCGATGCGGCCCTTGTCGAGGACGTAGATGTGGTCGGCGTGTTGGACCGAGGCGAGGCGGTGGGTAATCAGGACGACGATGGTGCCGTCGGCGACGAGCGCGCGGATACGGGCGAACGTCTCGATCTCCTTGCGGGCATCCAGCGCCGAGGTGGGCTCGTCCGCAATCACCACGGGCGCACGCCGGTACCGTTCGCGAGCCAGGGCGATCGCCTGCCACTGCCCGCCGGACAACTCGACGCCGCCCTCGTAGTTGCGGTCGAGCAACGTGTCCAGCCCGCGCGGCAGTTCCTCGACCACAGGCCCGGCGCCCGCGTACTCGCACGCCGCCCACAGGGCGTCCTCGTCGGGCCCGGTGTCGATGTCGGGCCGGCCGAGAACGATGTTCGCGCGGGCGGTGAGGTCCCACCGGACGAAGTCCTGCGGGACCAGGGCGACCTGATCGAACACGCTGGTGCGGTCGGCGTCGGCCACATCCACGCCGTCCCACTCGATGCTGCCGCTCTCGGGCCGGTACAGGCCCGCGATCAGCTTCGCCAACGTCGTCTTGCCCGAGCCGTTCTCCCCGGCGAACGCCACGATCGTGCCCCGGGTCAGGGTGACGTCCACCCCGTCGAGGGCCTTGCGGTCCCGGCCGGGATAGGTGAACGACACGTCCTTGACCCGCACCGTGTCCGGCGCGCCGACCGTGCTCCCGCTCGTGGGGATGGCGTGCAGATCGGCCTGGGCGCACGCCTCCCGGAGGTCGTTGGCAAACAGCGCCTGCTCGTACAGGTGTTGAATCCCGGTGACCAGGGTGCCCAGGCTTGAGGTGCCGGTGCGGATCGCCAACACGGCAGTGCCGGAGGTTGCCAGATCCGCGCGACCGCTCAACAACAGCCACGCGAGTGTCAGATACGTCAACCCCGACGCGACCCCGGACAACGCGGACGCGACCAGGTCCGTGCCCGCCTCCGCCTTCGCCAACCGCTCCTTCTCCGCCTCCGCCGCAGCCGCCATACGCTCATAGTGGTGCAAAAGGTACGGCCCCGCGCCGTGCACCCGGACCTCCTGCGCGGCGCTCTGCGCCGTCAACGCCCAGGCGATCTCCCCCTGCTGCCGCCCATGGTCCGTCCACGCGAGGACGCTTTCGTAGCGACGCCGGGCCGAGCGCACGGTGCCCCACCCCGGCGGCAGGATGATCAACAACATCATCGGCAACAACAACGGGTGCAGCACCGCCAGGACCGTGCCCACGGCGGCCAGCGACACGAGCGCGTTGACGACCTGCACGCTGTACGTGATCATCAACCGGCTGGCGTTGGTGCCCCACTTGGCGGTCTGCAGGAGGCGTTTGAAGTCGGCGTCCTCCAGCGTCGCCATCTCCACCCGCATCACCCGCCGCAGCAACTCCACCTCGGCGAACCGCTCCACCTTCGGCTCCAGCCGCCCGGTCGCCGCCGTGGACGCCGCCCGCAACAGCGCCCCCAGCACCCCCATCGCGGCGACGAACACCAGCGCGGGCGCGGCGGAACGCACCCGGTCCGGCGTCGGCCCGGCACTGAACAACTCGACCAGGATGCGGTTGGTGCCCACCAACCCCAGCGCGGAGGTGACGCCCTGCCCGATCTGGGCGAACGCCACCACCAACAGCGCGACGCGGTCCGCGGCCCAGCCCAGGCGCACCGACCGGGCGATCAGCCGCGGCAGCCGCCGCAACGTCCCCAGGAACGACAGTTCCATGTGGACGCCGCGATGCAGGTGACGGCCCCACGTGGGTTTGAGCTTCCCGCCGAACAGCGCCCGGCCGCTCGCGTCACCGACCGCCATCGCCTCCGCAGCACGGTTACGCCGTCCCCGGCGCGGCCGGATCACCCGGACACCGCCTCGAGCGCGTGCCGGGGCGGGGAATGCGGTGGCGTGGCGGGTTGCGGCCTGCGAGGCCGAGCGAGGTGTCGATCCATGGGGAAGCCTCCGATTCCGGTCGTGGTCCGATCCGTTCTGTCTCGATGCCGGCGCGGGGCCGGCGGCACGTCCGGAGTACCGGGGGACACGACCAGTCCCGGACGACGTCGTCGTGTGGAACACGGTTGTCCGCGAACGCGTGGAGGCGAAGTGCTCGCGGTACGCCCCGTCCCGGTCCGCTCGTCGATTGTTGCCTCGCGCGGGGGCCGAGGCAGCGTCGTGTTCGGGGCTTTTTGGCGCAGAGCCGGTGGTGATGGCAGGCGCGGGAGCGCCTCCCGACGGACGAACGCGCCCGGATCGTGGGGGGCCGTCTCGACGTTCGGGCCGAAGTGTCGGTTCGACGGCGACGGGTCGTCGCCGGTGAGGAACACTCTGCGCAGTCCGACCGTCCTCAAGCCCGCGATCGCCCGCACGAGATCGTCGGCGTCCACGGCACGCGGCCGGGTAGGACGTTGCGGTCGGTGTGCGTCAGGCGCGGTGGGATCTCGCTCTCGTTGTGGCAGCACCTGCAGCCGGGTCGACAGCGGGGCGTGAGGGAGGCGCGAAGCCGGCCGCGGAGCGTGGCGAATTCGGCGAACCCGGCGCTCGTGGCGGCGGCCGGGGAGAGGGGCGGCCATGTCGGCTCCTCGACGTGGGTGCGGGTGACGAGGCCCCCTATGCCACGGTGGCCTCGTCGAACAGTGAACCCGCTGTGTTGCGTCGCCGGTACGGTGTGCAGTGGTCGGGCTGGTTTATCGGGTTTACAGCTCCGGATCGGGGGATCCGTGACGGCGAACAGAGCACCCAACTCCCTCCTGCGCGAGGCGATTACGGCAACCGGCTGGACGTACGAGGCCCTTGCCGCAGCAGTGCGGCAGGTGGCCGCGGAAAGCGGTGAGACGCTGCGCACGAACAAGTCGGCGGTCGCGCACTGGGTCGACGGCGCACAACCCTCCGGACACACGGCCCACCACATCGCCGAAGCGTTCTCCAGGCGCGCCGGACGGCTGGTGACTCCCGTCGAAATCGGCCTGCGGCCCGCCCGGGAACCGTTGCGGTTGGCGCTCGCGGACCCGGTTTCGGATGCCATTGAACTGGGCCGGAGCGACCTCGATCGGCGCGGTTTCCTGGCCGTGGCAGCCTTCACCACGGCGGGTGTCGCGATGCCTTTGCGTTACGACCACGAGGCCGTCGCCCGGTTGCTGCGCGCCCGGACCGGGAGCTCACGGATCGGATCGGTCGAGGTCGAGGTCGTCCGCGAGATCACCTCCGCGTTCGGCGCCGCCGACGAACGCCTCGGCGGCGGACACGGCCTGACCACCGTCACCGCCTACCTTGCCGACACGGCGGCGCCGATGCTGCGCGGGCGCTTCGCCACCGAGGCGATCCGCCGGGCCGCGTTCGGCGCGGTCGCCGAGCTGGCCTACCTCGCCGGCTGGAAGCACCACGACCTCGGCCACGAGGGCACCTCCCAGCGGTACTATCAGATCGGCTACCAACTCGCGTTCGAGGCCGACCCGCACGGCCACGCCGCCTGGATGATGCGCGCCCTCGCCCACCAGGCCCTGAGCCTGCGACAACCCCACCACTGCGTAGACCTCATCGAGCACGCGCTCGCCCGAGGTCTGGGCCACGTCGACAGCCGCACCGAGGCCCTTCTGCGGATCACTCACGCCCGCGCCTACGCGGCCACCGGCGAACGGCCCGCTGCCGCCAAGGCCCTGTTGGCAGCCGAGAACGCGCTCACCCGAGGCGGTGACGAACAGGCCCGCTACTCCCTGGCCACCGGCCCCGCCGCCGGAACCGTCGCAAGCCACACCGCCCGTACCCTGACCGGCCTCGCGGACCACACCGGCACCGAACACCTCCACCGCGAAGCGCTCCTGCGCTGGGATCCCACGAAGTACCGGCGCGTCCACGTGCTCACCCACGCCGACCTCGGCGACAGCCTCGCCGCCCAGGCCCGCGCCGACGAAGCCATCGACGCCTGGACGCACGCGTTGACCCTCTCCGAAGGCATGGCCTCCGACCGTGCCCGCGAGGCCGTTGCCGCGATGCGGCCGATCCTCGCGGTCTACCGTGGACGCGGCGTACCGGGCGCGGCAGACCTCGAGCAGCGCATCCGCGACGCCCTCGGATGAGACCAGCGCTCCACCGACGAAAGGACCGTCGTGGCCCGACCCGCCGACCGCACCTCGAACCTTGCACCCGCCACGGACGCCATGACCCTCCTGGTGGCCGCCGTCATCGTCCACGACCGCGACACCGAACGCGTACTCCTGCTCCGACGCGGCCCGAACGCGAAGTTCGCCGCCGGGATGTGGGACCTGCCCGTGGGCAAGAGCGAACCGGGCGAGCCCATCACCGCCACCGCAGTACGTGAACTCCGCGAGGAGACCGGCCTGATCGTCGACCCCGGCACGCTGCGCGTCGCGCACGTCATCCACGCGGCGTGGGGCGTGGAGGGTCCCGGCGGCTTCGTCACCATCGTCTTCGCCACCGATACCTGGACGGGTGAGCCTGTCAACGCCGAGCCCACCAAACACGACCGCGTTCGCTGGGCCGACATCCACGACATCCCGAAAGACTTCGTCACCACCACGGCCAGTGCTCTCGACGGATACCTGCACCAAGGCTCCGACACCACTCTCCACGGCTGGGAGCCGATCCGTCGCTGACGCAGCGACAAGACGAACATCCCCGCTGCATCTGCCCCGCTCGTGACACCGCGCCTGCGGTGGGTCGACGACTGCGCGTTGTGCGGTCACGCGTACGGCAACCTCCTGCCGGACGTGACCACTTGCCTCCCGCTTGCCGTCTGGTGTCGGCCTACACGTCGTCGAAGTGCCCAGGCAAGTACATGCGAGCATGCTCACCGCGTCGCACGCGATGACAGCCGTGGGACCCATCCCAGGGCGAATCCTGCCGGGCCGCCGGCCTTGACGTTGCCGAGGCCGGCCCGGCGCGGAGGAGTGCCGGGGGCAGGTGTGTTGCGATCGTGGCGATACGGCCCGCCGGTGGGCGTCCGTGTCGAGGGGGATGACCGACAGGCCTGCCACCAGCGGGTATGCGGGATGGAAGAAGGCGTTCGGCAGTCGCATGAGCCGCGCGTCGCAGACCACGAGGACGGATGCGAGGAGTACGAACGCGAGATGTGCCGGGAGATCGCTGCGCGGTCCGTGGCGGCCGATAATGGCGCCGCTCGTGACGGTGGCGAGGGCGGCGATCGACAGCCGATCGGCGCGGAGCACGCGGCGGACGTCCTCGTCGAGCCGGATCCGGCCGGTGCGCATCGTTCGATCCTGCCACTGCGGGACCGCGGGGCGTGGCGACTGTCCCGTCGCTTCGAGCACGGGGGCCGGGGGTCAGTCGATTCCCCAGTGGATGGTGGTGGAGGCGGCGAGGTTGCCGGCGCGTCGTGTGAGGTCGGTTCCGTACAGGTCCAGGGCGTCGGTGAAGTCGTGTTGGAGGTGTTCGATGACGCGGACGAGGTCGTGGCGTCCTGCGGCGCGGGCGGCGCGGCGTGCTTCGGTGGTGCGCGCGGGTGCGTGCGTCGGGTCGGCGGACGGGGGGAACAGCCGTTCCATGCATGCGCGCCATGCGGGGTTGCTCGTCGGGTGGACGGCCGCGGCCCGTTCGGTGTCGCGCTGGGCGTCGAGGGCGGCTTCGCGGCGCAGTCGTGCGGTGATGAATGCTGCCGGGTGTCGGGGGCGCCAGTCGTCGAGGTGCCATGCGGTGAGTTCGCCGGCGATGCGGGGGGCGTCGAGTCCGCGGTCGATCAGGGGTCGCAGGGCCCAGGCCAGGCGGCGCAGCGCTTCGTGGGCGGTCCAGGTCACCCGGGCACGGACGGTGGCGGCGATGCGGACGTCGCGGGCGACCTGCAGGGGCGAACGGATACCCACCCCCGGGTGATTGATCGCGGTCGTGGTGGACGGGGCTGCGGTCGTCGCCGTGTTGGGAGGCGTGCGTGTGTTCTTGAACCCGTTGATCGACTGAGACCCGAACGGGGGAGTGGGTGTGTTCAGGGAAGGGGGCGCATGGCGTGGCGGCGGTGGGATCGCGCGTCCCCGGTGGGGTGAGGGAGTGGCCTCGCGTCGCGAACGTATGGCCGCATTCACCGCTGCGGCCATACGGGCCCGGCCGGCTGGGGTGAGGCCGATCAGGCGGGCGGTGTAGCCGGTGCCGGTGGTGCGGTGGCCGTGGGCGTGGTCGTAGGCGGGTGGGACGGTGGCGGCGTAGACGGTGCCGGTGGCGGTGTAGCGGCGCTCGGGTTTGTGCAGGTTGCGCCGGGATCCGTGGATGTGCCAGGCCAGGGCGCCGAGTTCGCGCAGGATCGCGATGTGTCGTTTGACGGTGGCGCGCGACAGTCGCAGGCGCTCGGCGGTGGCGTCGAGGCCGTAGATCACGGTTCCCTCGTGGTGGTCCATGCGGGCGGCCAGGTCCCGTGCGACGCGGGCGGTGGTCGCTCCGGCCCTGGGGTGCGAGCGTGTGGCGATCAGCCAGGCCACGGCGCGCAGCCATGCCTGCGGTCGGACGCGACGCGAGGCGGTGGATTCCACCTCCTGCGCACGGGCCGAGCGGACGAGGGGCACGACGGTGGCCGGCAGCGCGTGACGGCGCCTCGCGTGGGAGGGCCCGGGAGCCGGCTCCGGGTTGACGGGGGGCGTGGTGTCCGCGGCCGACGCGGCGCGGGCGGCAAGGGTATTCGCGAGGGCTGTCGGAGTGTCGGGACGCCGCGGGCCGAGGCCGTGCCCGACCGCACCGGGAGCGGGGTGCGGGGTGGACGATGCCCGGCGCGCAGGATTTCGCGGGCCGAGGGGCCGTGGTCGCTGCGGCTGTGCGCGGGTTTCGAGGCCCCTTTGAGGACCGGGCTCGGGTGGCCGGTTTGCGGAGGGCGGGCGCATGGTGTGTTCGTCCTTTCGGGGCGCGGGGCAGGGCGGGATCCGGTCGCGGCTCGCGCAGTTGTGCGCCGGATCGGTCGCGGGGGAGTGGGCACCCGGCGTCTGTGCGTGTGCGGGGTCGAGACGGTTGGCTCGACCGGTGGGCCCGGATGGCCGAGGGTGGTGTGTCGTCGGCCTCGCGGCTGATCAGACGGGTCGAGGCGGCCGGTGTAGGGGACGTCGGTGCGCGCCACGCGCGGAGGTCACGGCGGATCCGGGGGGGCGCGGGATGCGACGTGTGCGCCGAAGCCCCGCGGCGCCGCATCCCTCGAAACCCGCGCTGCGGTGGGCATGTTCACGCCTGGTGTCGCGGGGTGTGGTGCATGGGTCGCATCCGCCTTGTCTTCGTCGGACCCGCCCGTGAGACGCGTCGCGCCGGGTGCGGCGCCCGCGGCGGCGGGTGGGGACGGTACCTCCACTCTTCGCTCGCCGTCGCCGCGGCGGGGGATCGTTGGGCGACCCGCCCCGAAGACGCGCGTCGTTGGGACCACTGCGAGAAACGGGCCCCTGCACGGGTGTGGTTTGTTGCCCTGGGGCGGGCGTTCGGCCCCGGCGTGGGGGTGGGCCTTGGTGTCTCGGGCGTCGCGGGAGGGTCACCACGAAGTGTGTCGAACCGCGAAGTCGCCCCGCAGAGGGCAGAGTTCATCGCCGCGTCCGGCCCAGAGCCGCCGTGATGGTTGTCAGCCCCGCAGGTTTGTGACGGGTTCGCAAGCCGGCGCCGGTAGTGGCTGCGCCCGGGGCGCACGTCGAAGCCGTACGCGCGTGCCCCGTCGGCCCGGTGATGCGATGCCACGTGCCGAGGACGATCCGGATCCTCCGCCGGTGCGCTGGCGGATCGGATACAACTCTCGCCGTTGCGGGCGGAGTTGGCAATCCTCAACCGATGTCCGCGATACCGGCCGGGGCGGTGTCCGTGAAGACGGCCGGGGTCCTGCTCCGAGGATCGGTGCTGTGCGGCGGGGCGTCGACGTTCGGGGCCGATCTCCGTCGTCGTCGGATCGGGCCGGGGCGGGTGGGGCCGATCGTCGGGTGCTTCCGTGCCGGTGTGGTCGGAGGTCAGCCGCAGAGGCTTTGCACGTGGCGCAGGAACAGCGGCCACCGGTCGGTGCCCGGGCCGGTGATGCGTGCGGCTTGCAGGCTGAGGGCGAGGGTCGTCTTGAGTGGGTGGGGCGAGTGCATGATCGCCTCGTTGCGTCGGGCGAGTCGGTGCAGGTGTTCCGAGGTGGGGGGTCGGTCGCTCTTGGCGGCGTTGCATTCCCGGTGGGTGGGGGCGAGGTTCCAGACGGCGTCCAGGTCGGGGCCGTGCCATCCGGAGACGACGCCCAGGCGTCGCATGAGAGAGTGCGCGAAGGTGTGGTCGACGGCGATCGGGTCGTCGGGGGTGATGGTCTGCTCGCAGATCAGGCAACGGCCGTGTTGGAAGCCGATGACGGCGTCGGCGATGCCCGCGACGGACCGGCGGCGGTGGCGGTCGACGAGGGTGTGCGTGTCCACGTCCACGGCGAAGCCTTCGTGGACGAGGCTGCGGCCGATGCCTGCGGCGAACGACAGGGCCACGATGTTCCATCGCGCGTCGAGTTCGGTACGCAGGCCGGGGGCGTGCTCGGAGAGGGCGACGCGCAGGAGGTCGGGAGTCAGGCGCACGATCCGTGCGCGGGCGGTGCCGGTCACCTCGTAGAAGGTGTGGGCCGTGGGGGTGTCGCCGGGCAGGTTGTGGAACTTGCGCATGACCATCGACGGCATGGACTTCACCGCGGCGCGTCGGAGCGGCTCGGTGGGGTGTCCCAGGGCGGTGGACTCCGTGGCCTCGCGTCGGGCCACCTCCAGGAAGTCCGTCTCCCGGAGTACGGACGTCGAGGGCGCCTGCGGGGCGTGGGCCTGATGCGCCACCAGGGCCATGGCGTACAGTGCGGCGACCTCGTCCAGAGGCGCGTCGGTTCGGCCCTGCGCGGCGAGTTCGAGCAGGACGGCGCCCAGAGCGAACTTGTACGTGCGCGAGTTCGCGCCGGTCAGGACCGCAAGCCGCCACGAGGTGACGGCGGTGGGTTCGCTCCGGTAGAAGTCCGACGTCATCGCTTCTCCTCGGCGGTGTCGGGCGCCGCGCGGAAGACGAGGGTGTCCCAGCGCACGTCCGCGCGGTCCATGCGGTCGGGTTCCTCGCCGCGGTGGACCAGGTCGAGCCCGGCCCGGCCGGCCAGTGCGATCGTCTCGCCGACGGGAACGGGGAACATGCGCCGTCCCTCGGGGACGGGGCCTCGCCGGACGGACATCGCGACGTGCCCGCCGGGCGCGGTCAGTTGGGCCACCCGTCGCATTCCCTCGGCGCGTTCGATCGTGTCCAGGTGCATCCACACCGCCGACAACAACACCAAGTCGTATCGTCCACTCACCGTGGCCAGGTCGGGCAGGGCGTCGTCGACCCACTCGATCCCCGCTTCGGGATGCGAGCGGCGAGCGATGTCGCGCAGTTCGTCGGTGGGTTCGACCGCCACCACCCGATGCCCGCGAGCAGCCAGCGCGGCGGCGTCACGCCCGCTTCCCGCGCCGATGTCCAGAACGTAGCCCGAACGTGTGGGCAGCCACGGCAGGAGAGCGGCGTGCACGGTCTCGAACGACATGCCCGCGTACCGGCGGGCCAACGCCTCGACGTCGCGTCCGTAGCCCGCCGTTCCGGGCGGTGGTGCCTGCATGCGCGTCAATCCTCCCTGACAGCGCCGGATTCGGCCGGGGACAGACGCTACGGCATTGCACCGACAATGCCTTCTGTCGGTGCTGTCGAGCGTGCCGGCGCGGTGTTCGCGGGTGTGCGGTGAGGTTCGATGCCCGGTTGCCTATGGTCGGTGGTCCTATGCCCGCAGCGCAGGCGGCGGATCGAACGGCATGTTCGGGGTCCCGTCCCGGCTCTCGACGGTAGTGCGGAGGTCTCGGCCGGTGGACCCTCGGGTGTGGAGGAGGACCGGCAACGAGGGGCTGCGGACAACCATGGCCGCTACGACAAGCGCCCCGGCCCTCGGAGACGTGTTCGTTCGCTCCACCCGCTGTGCCGGCGTCCGCGAGCCCGGCGGTCCGTGTGCGCAGTGAACGCTCGCGTGAGGCGCCCATCGTCACGGGCGTTCATCCGTCCGCCGCGCGATGGTTTCCGAAGGCGGTGGCCAGGGGTTGTCCGTGCCGCTGGCGTAGTTGTCCGAGGCGAGGTGGTGGAGGGCGCAGCGTGCCTGGTGGGGGACGACGCCGTTGCCGTGGATGCGTAGTTGTGCGGCGCGGGTCAGGCCGGGGGTGTGGGTGACGTGTCCCGGGTTGGAGGCCCATGAGCCATTCGACGAATTCGGGGGTGAGTTGGGGGTTGCCTCGGGGTCCGGGGCGGGTGGGTGGGGGTGCGGGGCGGTGGAGGAGGGTTTCCCAGTGGCGGATCGCGGGTTCGTAGGGACCCCAGTCGACGTCGGTGTTGTGCCGGGCCGGTTGCGTGACGGGGCGGGGCGGGTGCGGGGCGCGGAGGGGGTGTGGGGGTGAGGGAGTTGGTGAGGCCGCCGCGTTGGCGGAATGAGCCTTTCGTGCCCTCGCTGGCGATCGGCGTGGGCAGAAGGCGCCGCCGGGCGTGTGCGGACGCCGTACTCCCGGCCTCGGCCGTGTCGGAGCCGGTCGTCGGGGCACCGCCGTCGGTGTGCTCCGTGGGCGGTGTCGGAGCCTGGACGACATCGGGGAGGGCGTCGCGTCTGCGCCCGACGGGGCCCTTGCCGTCGCGGGCGCGCGGGGTGGGTGGGCCAGGCCACGAAGTTATCTGGACACTTCACCTGAATCGGTGACTGTGAACGCTCTTCCGTGCACGTAAGGTTCCGGCCGTGCGAGTGATGAAGGTGCTCGATGCACTGCCGGGCCGGCCGCAGGTGCAGCTGGTCAACGCCGACGGTGAACCAGTTGTCGAGGTTGAGGAGTGTCTGCGGTTGTTGACGGTGCGGGCGTACGCCTACGACCTGTTGAAGCTGTACACATTCTGCGAGGAGCGCGGCATCGAGGCAGGCGAGTTCACGCCCGCACGGGCGGTGGAGTTCCTGCAGTGGCTGCGGCTGGCTTCCTCGTCGCGGCGGGCTCAGCGGTTGGAGCTGGGCGTGCTGGCCAGCGAGGGACGGCTGCTGTCTGCGAAGACATGCAACCGGGTGTTGGCCGCGGTGTCCTCGTTCTACGAGTTCCTGATCGCGAGCGAGAAGTACGCCGGCCGGGACAACCCGATCGTAAAGAAGGTCGACCAGGCCGCGGCGCGGGTGCCCGACCGGTACCGACCATCGCTGATGAACTCCGGTCGGCAGCAACCGGTGCGGCGGGTGTTGCGTGTCAAGACGGTCGAGCCGGTGCCCCGGCCGATGCCGGATGGCGTCTACCGGGCCTTGCTGGGCGAGCTGCGGACCCGCCGGGATCTAGCCTTGCTGGAGCTGATGTGGGAAGGCGGACTGCGTCCTGGCGAAGTGCTGGGGCTGCGGCTGGAGGACGTCTCCTATGGCCAGCGCCGGGTGACGGTCCGCAAACGTGACGACCATCCCCGCGGGGTGCAGCAGAAGTCGCGCCGCGACCGGGTGGTCGACCTGCTGGAGGGCCGTGCGCTGCCGGCGCTGAACGCATACGTGATGCGCGAGCGTCCGACGGACGTGGACAGCCCGTTTGTGTTCCTGGTCGGCGGCCGGGGCAAGCGCCGCGGTGAGCCGCTGGGGTACGACGCGCTGGTTCGGATGTTCGCCCGCACCGCGGAACGGGCCGGGGTCCGGGACGCGTGGCTGACGCCGCACAGCCTGCGGCACACCCACGCCACCCGGATGTTCGAGGGCGGCATGCGGGAGCTGACGCTGATGACCCGGCTCGGGCATGCGACGCCGGACTCGATGAAGGTCTACACCCGGGTGAGTGATCCCGAGGTCGTCGTTGAGCGTGTTCCCCGGTTCATCCCCGAGGACCAGCTCGGACCGGTCATGGAACGCGTCCGCGAGCTGGAGTGCCCCCTGCAGCGCTGCGCGCTGCTGGTCGCACGCTGGAGCGGTGCCCGACGCACGGAGATCCGCAAGCTCCATCTCGACTGCCTCGACGCCTACCCGGACGGCACGCCCAGGTTGCGGCTCGCGCCCGGCAAGTCGCTGAAGGAACGCACCGTTCCCCTCCACGAGGAAGCCGCCGACGCCATCCGAGCGCTGGTCGCGCTGCGGCAGGCCCAAGCTGATCGGGCCATCCACGATCCCGACCTCGGGCGTCCGGTGCGCTACCTGTTCCTGCGCAACGGCAGCGTCGCTCACCCCGACTACCTGTTCGCCGGACCGCTCCGCGGGATCTGCAACGAGTTGGGCATCCTCAACGGCGTCGGCAAGCCCGCGATCCACCCGCACCGGTTCCGGCGCACCCTGGGCACCCAACTCACCGAGAAGGGCGCCCGGGTGCAGACCATCATGAAGGTCCTCGGCCACAAGAGCCCGGGCATGTCGATGACCTACACCCACATCTCGGACCCCACCGTGCTGGCCGACTACCAGGCCGTCCTCCAGCCCGGCGCGGTCATCGCCGGCCCGCTCGCCGACACCCTGCGCTCGGGCCAACTCGATCAGGACGCGCTGGACTGGCTCAAGACCAACTTCTACAAGACCGAACTCGAACTCGGCCGCTGCCTGCGCCTGCCCCAAGAGGGCCCCTGCGAGTGCGACCTCTACCTGACCTGCGCGAAGTTCGTCACCACTCCCCAGTACGCTCCGCGCCTGCGCGAACGCCTTTGCGTCGAACGACAACTGGTCACCGACGCCGAAGACCGCGGCTGGGGACGCGAAGTCGAACGCCACAAGCGCATCGCCGAGCGCATCACCCACCTCCTCGACGACCTCGGCGAGCCCGTGGACGCCGATGGGGAAGGTCCGTGAAAGGGAAACCGCCTGGACGATGGCCGATTCCCCGGCCAGGATGCGGCCATGGATCTCCCGCCGCCGATGCCCGACCCCGGCACCAACACCGTCCGCCGCTTCGTGATCGGCGAGGCCGAGCACGGCCGCTACCTGGAGCTGCTCGGCGGCAACTTCGTCCGCCTGCCGACCCAGGAACGCGTCAAGTTCCTCCAGGATCTCGGCCGTGATGCGCGGCAGGTCACCGACGCCGAGCTGGAGTTCCTCCTCCAACCCAACTGGCGCCCGCGCATCGTCGCGGGCTGGATGATCGGCCTGGACCGCCGCGGGCAGTTCCGCGAACGCTCGGCGCGCTCCTCATGGCAAGCGAACTGACCTACGCCTGTCAGGGCTACTGCATCGCGCTCGCCATGCTCGGAACCGACGAGGACGCGGCTCTGCTGGTGGCCTATCTGGATCACTACCTCAGACGGCCCGAATGCCGGTACGACCAGCCCTGGGCACTCGGAGCGCTTCTTCACCTCGACGATGTCTTGGGCAGCGACCACGCCGCAGGCTTCCTTGAGCCCGACGGGCTCTGGGAACGCTGGGCGAACGAACACTCCTCCAAGCCCGCGAAGCTGAAGGGGTACATCGAAGAGATGTGCGCCCTCGCCGACCAGTACGCACCCAGCCCGGGCGAGCTCAAGCGCGATTGACCCGGTGGACCCGATCGAGCGAAATCCCGGGACGGTTGACCCAAAGTTGTCCAGATAAGCGAGGAACAGGCGTGTGCGGCGGTGTGGGGCGCCGACGTCGGAGGCCGAAAGGCTCGTCCATTGCGTGTCGTACCGTGCTTGGGCCAGGTCGGCGAGGACGGTGTCGAGGCCCCGGTGCCGCAGGGCGGGAACGTTCTCCAGGACGACGAGGCCGGGTCGTAGACGGCGAATTGCGTCCATGACGGTGTGCCAGAGGCCGCTGCGGGTTCCATGGGTGATGCCTCCTCCGGGGCCGACGAGGGAGATGTCCTGGCAGGGCCATCCGGCGGTGACCACGTCGACGGGGGCGGTGGCGGCGATGTGGTCCCAGTCGACGGTGCGCAGGTCGCCGAGGTTGGGCACGCCGGGCATGTGGTGGGTCAGGACGGCGCGCACGTCGGGGTCGTGGTCGGCGCGACCCAGGCCACCTCGCCGCCGAGGAGGTCGAGCACGGCCAGGTCCAGGCCGCCGTACCCGGTGCACATGCTTCCGATCCGCGGCCCCGTGCCCGGCGGGATGCCGTCCGGGGCGGTGCCCGCCGGGTTTCGCGAGGGTTCCGATCGCGGGCGTGCTGGGTGTTCGCCGGGATGGTGGCGACCGGGGCAGCGCGGTGCCCGGAGATGTGAGGGTGTGCGGGTTCGTGGGGTGATGGGGCGGGGGATCACGGGGCTCCGGGTGTGCGAGGGCGTGCGGTTGTCGGTGCGCCGGGTGTTCGGCGTCGCCGGCCCGGTCGGTTGCGGTGTGTTCTCGTCGGTGGGCGGTCGGCGGGCGGCTCGGCCACGCTTCGCTTCGGGGGTGGGTCGTCGTCGTGGTGGAGCAGGCGGGCTCGCCAGGCGAGGGCGTGGCGCATGCAGTTGGCCTCGGTGCGGTGGGTGGGGGTGCAGCCGGGTGTGTATCGGCCGCTGAAGGACCAGGCCATGGTTCTCTACTCGGTACGCAGTTGTTGGTGTTCAACGTAATGGCGACCCTGTCCCACCGTGCCTGGTTGACCTGCTTCGACCGCCGTCCCCGGACGCGAGAGGTTTCCGGGCCGTCTGCGAGTCGGGGGAAGGCGGGACTGTCCGTCGCACCTCGTCTTGGTCGCCGGCCAACGCACAGACTCTGTGACTTGATCATGGGGCGGGGTGCACGATGGTTTCATGACGGGGTTGACGAAGGTGTGTTGGTGGGGGCTGGCCGTTGTCGGGGCCGTGGTGGCGGTCGGGTCGGTGGCTTGGGTGTCGGCCGCGGACCTGGAGCGGTCGAGTCAGGTGTCGGGGGTGGTCGGTTCGGTGGTCGCGGTCGCCGCGCTGGGCGTGGCCCTGTGGCAGTTGAGGACGACGAACCCGCCGCCCGGCCCGGCGCCGACACCGTCCGCCCCGGAGTCCGTGCGGGTGCGGGACGGCTCGGTCGCAGGGCGCGGGAACATCCGCAACGCGCGAGCGCGCGACACCGCGCCCGGCACGCCGTCGGGCACGCCGGCAGCAGGCGGGCCGGGAATCTCCGCGAGCGGCGGGTCGATCGCCGCCGGCGGGGACATCGACGGGGCGAGCGCACACCACGGCCCGTGAAGGACGGGCGCCGGTGGTGGCGGCGCGCCGCGGACCTACCCGTTCCGGGGCCGGCCTCGGCCCTGGGCGTGTCCGCGGTCCGAGGATCGATCGCGGCGGGTGGCGACGTCGTCAACTCCTCGGTGGTGTTCGCCGAGCACGCCCTGCCCGCCCAGGCGTACGCGCCGATCCCCGACGACGCAGCCGCCCGGGGCGTGTCGAACATTCCCCGGATGGATCTGTTCGTCGGCCGCGGCAACGAACTGGACGAGTTGGACGCGGCGTTCGCCGTCCCGGGCGGGGTGGTGTTGCGGACGGTGCACGGGCTGGGCGGGGTCGGGAAGTCGGCGCTGGCCGCGCACTGGGCCGCGCACCGTGCGTCCGCCGGGGTGCGGTGGTGGATCAGCGCGGACCGTCGTGCGGCCGTCGACGCCGGCCTGGCCGGCCTGGCCCGCGCCCTGCAACCGGGCCTGACCGAACTGCCCACCGAGACACAGGGCGAACGCGCCCTGCACTGGCTCGCCACGCACGGCGACTGGCTGATCGTGCTCGACGACGTCGAACACCCCGACCACATCGCCGCCCTCCTCGACCGCACCGGCACCGGCACCGGCCGCGTCCTGGTCACCACCCGCCGCACCACCGGATGGCACCGCAACGCCACCACGATCCGACTCGGCGTGTTCGAACCCGCCGACTCCCTCGAACTCTTCACCCGGATCCTCGACCACCAAGGCCCACGCGACCACGACGGCTCCGACCGGGTCTGCGACGAACTCGGGCACCTGGCCCTCGGGGTCGAACAGGCGGCCGCGTTCTGCGCCGAGACCGGCACCACCCCCCGCGCCTACCTCGACATGCTCCGCGACTGGCCCGCCCGGACCTACGCCGCCGGCGCCGAAGGCGTCGACGCCGAACGCACCGTCGCCCGGATCTGGCACCTGACCCTGGACCGACTCGCCGACACCCCTCTCGCCGCGGACCTCCTACGGATCCTGGCCTGGTACGCCCCCGACCGCATCCCCCGCGACCTCCTGGACGGCCTCGCCGAACCCCCCGAACTCGCCACCGCGATCGGCCGGCTCGTCGCCTACAGCATGATCACCGACAACCACGACGACACCCTGACCGTCCACCGCCTCGTCCAGGCCCTCGCCCGCACCCCCGACCCCCACGACCCCCACCGCCGACCCCAAGCCGTCGACCACGCCCGCGACCGAGCCGCCGCCCGCCTCGCGGACACCTTCCCCACCGACGTCGACCATCCCGGGAACTGGCCCCGGTGCCGAGCCCTCCTCCCCCACACCGACGCCCTCACCCGCCACCACACCCCCGACCACGACACCGCCCACACCGCCCACGCCCTCGACCGCGCCGCGGCCTACCAACTGGGGCAAGGTGCACTGGTCCCCACCATCCACGCTCTCCGACGCGCCCTCACCACTCGGGAGCGGGTCCTGGGCGACGACCACCCCGACACGTTGGACTCCCGCGACAACCTCGCGAACGCGTATGTGTCGGCGGGGGACCTCGGCCGCGCCATCGCGCTGCACGAGCACACCCTGAAGGACCGACAGCGCGTCCTGGGCGACGACCACCCCAACACCCTGATGTCCCGCAGCAACCTCGCGAACGCTTATATGTCGGCGGGGGACCTGGGCCGCGCCACACGGCTGCTCGAACGCACCGTGAACGACCGTGAGCGGGTCCTGAGCAACGACCACCCCGGCACGATGACCTCCCGCAACAACCTCGCGC